>CACLUD010000001.1 GCA_902609995.1 uncultured Prochlorococcus sp.
TATTAAAAAGATGAATTTTTTTCTTAATGATGTTGGAGATACTAATAATTTCTGATAAGCCTTTTGTTTCGAAAATCCTGATAAGTAATTAAAGAGTTCAATTAAATCTGCAGAGATATCAGGATCTGTTGAAAGAAATCCTATATCTGTGTAATAGCGAGAAGTGTTCGAATTGTAATTTCCAGTTCCAATATGAAAATAATTCCTTAATCTTCCTTTTTCTTTTCTAACCACTAAAGCAATCTTTGTATGTGTTTTGAAGCCTAGTATTCCATAAACAACATGAATTCCAGCTTGCTCAAGCTGTTTTGCCCATTGGATGTTGTTATCTTCATCAAATCTTGCTTTGAGTTCAACAAGAGTCATTACCTCTTTCCCATTCTCAGCTGCTCTCATTAAGGCTTCAATGATTGGAGAATCTTTTGAAACTCTATAAAGAGTAATTTTAATAGCTAGTACAAATGGGTCGTTTGCAGCTTTATTGATAAATTCTTCTACAGAGGTTTTGAATAAGTCGTACGGATGATGTAGGAGTATATTCTGTTTCCTAAGAATGCTGAAAATTGAGTTAAAGTTTTTATCTTTAGAAGAATGTAACGATTTTAATAAGGGATGTGTATTTCCAATTAATAAATTTTCTTTTAAGTCCTCTCGATTAATTTTTGTGAGATAATTTAAATCGTCAAGTCCTAATATGCTTTTGCAAAAGTAAATATATTCTTCTGGTATTGCAATACTTTCAATGAGTAACTTTAAAATATTTTGTGGAATGTTTTCTTTTACTTCTAATCTAACTACATCTCCTCCTAATCTTCTTTTTTGTAAGCTTTGCTCTACGGCAAGAAGTAAGTCGTCAGCTTCAAGTTCTTTTAATTCTAAATCTGCGTCTCTTGTTACTCGGAAAAAAGAATAATTTAAGCATTTCATACCATTAAATAAGGTATTGATATTGTTTCCAATTAAGTCTTCAACAGTTATAAAAAAATGCTCTTTTTCATCTTCAGTTTCAATAATTTCATTAGGAATTAGTATAAATCTGCCAATATTTTTTGTCGGTATTTTAATTCTTACAAATTGATTTTTTGATTCTTCTCCATCATTAATGAGAGCAGCTAAATTAAGACTTAAATTACTTATAAAAGGGAATGGGTGCGCAGGATCAACGACTAATGGGGTTAATAAAGGGAAAATTGAAGATAGGAAATAGCTATCACACCAATTTTTCTGATTTTCATTGAGTTCAATATACTTTCTTATGAAAATTCCTTTTTTTTTAAGCTCATCATTTAATTCATTATTAAAATATTTTTCTTGAAGGGTTGTGAGTTTTTTTACTTCTTTGTTAATTTTTTTTAATTGTTCTTTAGGCGTATATCCATCAATACTTTTTTTTCTAATTCCGGCTTCAACTTGAGCCTTTAATGATGCAACTCTAACCATAAAAAATTCATCAAGATTATTACTGAAAATTGAAAAAAATTTAATTTTATCTAGTACTTTATAATTTTTCTCCATCCCGGTGAGAAGAACTCTTTTATTAAAGTCAATCCAACTTAATTCTCTATTAATAAAATTGTTAGCTTCGTATTTCATTGAAAGGATTATATTCGTTAACTATAAGAAATATTTTTATTTTTTCCTTCAGCAATAAGGTAAATCATAAAAAGTAAAATAATTGATCCTGCAATAAATGGTGCTTTTGGACCAAAATCATCATAAACCCTTCCAGCCATTCCGATACCTAAAACTCCACCAAGACTTTGAAGACCTTGCAAATTACTTAATATTGAGCCCTGGTTATCCCCATCTAATTTTTTTGATATTAATGCTCTTAATGTAGGTGTAATTAAACCGGCACCTACAGCTAAGAATGAAACTGCAGAATAAATATTTACCGTCGCATTTTCTTGAGGGGTAGTTATCAAAAGAAAACATGCTAAGAGAATAAAACCTGAACCAATCAAAGTGAGTTTCATTTCTCCAAATTTTTTTACTAGTGGACCAATTAGTCCACCTTGTACAATAATTGCTATCACCCCTACAACTACAAGAGTTCCACTGGATGCCTTAGTTGTCCAATTCAAGGACTCTTGAAGGAAGAATATTAAAATATTTGTTAGTCCAGTAAAAGCTACGAAATATATAAAAAAAGCAAGAGATAATTTTCTAATTTTTTCTTCTTTAAATACTTTAAATAATTGTTTTAGAGGATTTTTTAAAATTTGAGTTGATTTATATAATTCTTTTTGAGGCATGGTTTCTGGTAAATAAAAGAATACTAGTATGAAGTTAATAATTGGAATTATTGAAGCTATTATTACTGGAATAATGAAATTATTATTTGTATTTTTAGCAAAAATAACAACAAATATATTACCCAAGAAGAAACTTAATCCAAATGCGACTCCAATAAGTCCAAATGTTTTTGCTCTTTTTTCAGGACTTGAAATATCTGCAAGAATGGTAGTCGCTGTTGCTGCAGTTCCACCACTTAGACCGTCAATAAGTCTTGCTATAAACAATAAAAATAAGGGGATAGTCGCTAGTGAAGTTGACCAATCAAATAAAACTGTAAATGATAATATTGATATTCCGATGATTGAGCCCGTTATACAAAACAAAGTGACAGGTCTTCTTCCATATCTGTCACTCATAAGCCCAATAAAAGGTGAAGCTGTAAATTGTGCTAATTGATAAGTACAAGATAGTAAACCATAAGTACTAGCTTTTGAGTCAAATAGTAAAACAAAAGAAGGTAAAATTGGTAAAAGAATACTTTCGCTTAATCGGTCATTTAGGAGAGTTACAAAAGCACTGAATAAAGTAAATTTTCTACTTGGCCTGAATAAACTTTTTTTCACAATATTTATCTACAATACAATTTTCTTTTACTACCATACTTGTTAATGGAGATTAATGTGCCCGGTATAGTTTATTTAGTTGGAGCAGGTCCTGGCGATCCTGAGCTGTTAACTTTAAAAGCCTTAAGACTTATCAAAAGTTGTGATGCTTTGGTCCATGATGCGTTAGTTTCTGCCGAAATCATAAAGGAAATTAATAATAAAACTGAAATATTTAATGTAGGTAAGAGGGCTGGGTTGTGTTCCGTGCCTCAGGCTGATACTAATTCACTTATTGTGAAATTAGCAAAAGAAGGAAAGAATGTTGTAAGGCTTAAAGGAGGTGATCCTTTTGTTTTCTCACGAGGTGGTGAAGAAGTATCTTTTTTAGAAAAACATGGGATTTCAGTTGAAATTGTGCCTGGGATAACTTCTGGAATAGCTGCTCCTTCAAATTTTGGGATCCCATTAACTCATCGAGAAGCAGGAAGCTCTATAACTTTTGTCACTGGACATGAAGATATTAATAAAGATAAAAAGACTGTTAATTGGAGATTGTTAGCTAAATCATCTGACGGTTTAGTAATTTATATGGGTATGAGAAATATAGAATTTATTGTTAAAGAATTACTTTTAGGCGGATTGGACGAGAATACTAAATGTGCCGTTATTCAAGAAGCAACTTTAAATAATCAAAAATGTTTAATTTCAGAATTAAAGAATTTAGTGGAGACAATTTGCAATAAAGGTTTTACTTCACCCTCAATTATTGTTATTGGAAGTATTGTTAATTTTAAAGTTAATAACTATGTAAATAATCTACCTGATGCTTTTTTTCCTGAGAAAAAATAATCTTACTTATATAATAAGTCCCAGAAATACTTTGGATCAAAAGTTGTTATAAATTCTATATCATTAACTCTATTTATTTGCCTGCAAGATAAACTATTAATTGCAATCAAAATATCTTCATTATAAAATTTAGGTAAGATTAATTCTTCCTTGATTATTTTTAATTTTATAGCTTTTTTAACCATAATTCCCTGAAGACATCCACTTTCTTTTCTTGGTGTTAACCATGTATTTTTTCTTTTAAGTAATATATTAAAAGTACTGCCACAGCATAATTCATCAGATGTATTTAATATTAAACAATCATCAAATAATTTTTTATTAGCTTCTATTAGTACTTGTATTGATTGATTATACGAAAAAGTTTTACATTGATTAATTAAACTATATTGATTTCTTTTTTCTGTTTGACTAATAAATGTACTTATTGAAGAAAAATTAGGTTTTATAAGATAAAATTCAATCCATAAATTATTTTTATAATCTTCTTGTAGATCTTTATTAATTCTAATCGATCTGCCTTTATTCATACCTCTGCTGTAATTAATTCTAATTGATCCTAATTGATGCTTTTTAAGAGATAATTTTGTAATACCTAGATTAATAACGTCTTTTAAATGTGATTTATTTAAATTTAAATTCATGTTTAAAACTCTACTGCTATTTTCTAGTCTTTGAATATGTTCGTCTATCAAAACAGCATTATTATTTTTTATTAAAATAGTTTCGAATATGCCATCTCCAAACTTAAGACCTCTATCATTTGCTGATATATAAATATTTTCAATATCTAGCCATTTATCTTTATGCCAGCCAATACTTAATATCATTTTAATGAATCTAATAAAGGCAAAAGTTTCCACTTGAGTTCTTCTGTTTCATTTTGAGGATCAGAATCACTAACTATCCCACAACCAGCAGATATATTAATTTTTTTGCCTTTTACTATAAATGATCTTATTAGTATATTGCTATCAAACTCTCCATTCCAGTCAACTTTGATGAAGGAACCACAGTAAGGGCCCCTTGAGTATTTTTCTATTTCAAATAGTCTTTGGCATGAACGTAATTTTGGAGCCCCAGTTATTGAGCCTCCTGGACAGCAAGCAATTAGTAAGTCAACCCAGTTTTTATTCTTTTTTAGTTTTCCTCTTATTACAGATGTAAGATGATGTACCTTTAAGTAACTCTCAAGTTTTAATATTTCTGGAACCTCAACACTTCCTATTTCGCATACTTTGCTTAAATCGTTTCTTAAGAGGTCAACAATCATAATATTTTCAGCTCTATCTTTTTCATTAGTTATCAAATCTATAGCATTTAATGCATCTTGATTTTCATCTTTGTGTCTAGATCTTGTGCCTTTGATAGGTCTTGATTCGACATATCCTGCTTTGTCTATTTTTAAAAATCTTTCGGGTGAAGTTGACAACACTGCTTCATTGATTCCCTGTGAATGATTTATCATTATTCCTCCAAAGGGTGCTTGCAATTTTCTTCTTATTTTTGAATATATGCTTAAACAACTATATGTTTCAAAAGCTTTAACTTCACATTGTGTTGTTAGGTTTGCTTGAAAAATATCTCCAATAGAAATTAATTTCTTAACTTTTAAAATATTTTTTTGAAATTCGTTAGTTATTTTTCTTAAATTGATTTTAGAAAAATCAAATTTCAGATTTTTTTTAATAGAATCTTTTTCTGTTTCAGCATTAATGTTAAAAATTATTTTTTCAAATTTATTTAATTCAGCAGAACTGGTTCCTTCAAGAATTATTTCATTAGAAACTAGATTAAATTTTATAATTGGATCATATGATGCAATCCACAAAGTCGATATTTCATTATTCTTCCATGGATTTTTTGGTTCGATGTAAGCACTCGCCTCAAAGTTTAACCATCCCATCCAAAATCCTCTATCAATTTTTTTTAATTTAAAAAATGGATTATTATCTATATCCAAATTATTGATATCTCTAGAGCAAATAATTTCTTTTGGGTTAACCCCTAAAATAGACCATTCTCCATTATCTTTCCCATCACTATCTAACCAAGACAATCCATGTTCCCCATACTTTGATGCAAAATGATTAGCTATCAATTCTGGGTCAATCCACTTAGATAACTTTTTTGTTTTAATTCTCATTCTTTTTTATTTGCCATTTTTTGAAGGCTGTTTGTCTAATTCTGCAACTATCACATTTCCCACAGGGTTCTAAATCTCCTGAATAACAACTCCATGTTTTTTCTAGAGGAACATTATTATCAAAAGCTAATTGAATAATATCTTCTTTATTTAAATCTAGTAAAGGTGTCCAAAGTTTAATGGGATTTTCTTCTCTTCCACGTTTGTTAGCAAGATTAGCTAATTCTTGAAACTTTTTAATGTAATCAGGTCTGCAATCAGGATAACCAGAATAATCTAATGCATTAACACCTAAGCCTATTAAATCAGCATTTATTGCCTCAGCATAACTTAACGCAACAGAAATAAAGATTGTATTTCTTCCAGGTACATAAGTGTTGGGAATTATATTTTGCTGTATACCATCAACAGGTAAATCTTTTTTTATATCCGTAAGAGATGATCCGCCCCACATAGATAAATCAAGTTTTACTATTTTGAATTCATCTATTTCAAAGTGCCTGGCTATTGTTATTGCGGAATCTAATTCTTTTTTATGTCTTTGTCCGTAATCAAAAGATAAGCCAAATATTTTAGCTTTTGATGCTTTTGCTAAGCCTGTAACAGTAGAAGAATCTAAACCTCCTGATAATAAAATTACTGTAGATTTATTTCTTAAATCCATACAAATTATCTAATATTTAAGTATTTATGTGTCTGAAGACTTAACTTCCATTCAGGATTATTTTTAACAAAGTCTATTGTTAGTGAAAACCCATTAACGTTTTCCCATGCAGGCTGTAAATAATATTTTCTATCTAACTTATCAAAATCGCTATTTGATGATAAGTTCTGATATTTGTTCATTATTTCCTGCTTCATATCAACAGCAAAATCAATATCTTTTTCATCGTTGATAATTATTTTTAATTCATTACAATTTTTCAAAAAATAAGTTCTGGGGGGTGAATGTCTTTTTGGAGATAAAGTAATCCAATCATAATTGCCTGATATTTTGTTTACGCCACTTGTTTCAATATGAATATTGATTGGGTTTTGATTTTCTTTAGAAGTTTCTCTATTTATTGCTTGGCACAAATTATCTAAATTATGGTGTAAAGGTTCACCACCAGTGATAACTAAAAAAGATGCTCCTTTTTTTCGAGCCTTTTTTATTTCATCTATGATTTCTTTGATTTCTATTAAAGGGTATTTTTTCTCATCCCATGAATGTTTAGTATCGCACCATGAACATCCAACGTTACAGCCAGCTAGTCTTATAAAAAAAGCACTTTGGCCTGTGTGAAAACCCTCTCCTTGTAATGAATGAAACTTTTCTATTAATGGTAAGAAATTTGTCATTATTTCATTTAAGAAAACTAAATAATATCAATTTGATTGCTTTAGTTGTTCCT
Source organism: uncultured Prochlorococcus sp. (assembly GCA_902609995.1). Lineage (GTDB taxonomy): Bacteria > Cyanobacteriota > Cyanobacteriia > PCC-6307 > Cyanobiaceae > Prochlorococcus_A. The sequence continues at coordinate 7,233 of CACLUD010000001.1, forward strand.
GTGATGCTTTGATCAAACCTTTAAATAATGGATGTGGCTTTCCTGGCCTTGATAAGAATTCAGGATGGTATTGACATGCTAAAAAATATGGATGATCAACTAATTCAATTAACTCCACTAATCTTCCATCTGGTGATGTGCCACTAATTTTGTATCCCGAATCTAAAAAACTTTGTTTGTAGTAATTATTAAATTCATATCTATGTCGATGTCTTTCATATATAACATCTTCGTTATACAAGTTTTTACCAGTTGTATTTTTTTGAAGTCTACAAGGATAAACTCCCAATCTCATGGTGCCTCCAAGATCAACAATATCTTCTTGTTCAGGTAATAAATGTATAACAGGGTTTGGAGAGTCTGGGTTTAATTCCGAGCTAGATGCACCCGGTAATTTAGCTATATTTCTTGCCCATTCTATTACTGCGCATTGCATACCTAAACATAACCCTAGGAAAGGGATTTTCTTTTCTCTTGCAAATTGTATTGCTTCAATCTTTCCATTCACACCTCTATTTCCAAATCCTCCTGGGACGACAATAGCATCAACATCATTTAAATACTCTTTGGCTGATTTCTCCTCGATCATTTCAGCACTTACCCAACACAAATCTAATAAAGCCTTCTGTTCAATGCATGCATGTCTTAAGGCCTCTACTACTGAAAGATATGCATCACCAAGTTCTATATATTTTCCAACTAAAGCAACTTTTATAGGGTTACTAGGATTTCTAAGATTATGAATTATTTTTTCCCAATTCTCTAAATCGCATTCTTTATCTTCGAGTTCTAGACATTTTAAAGTCTCTTTACATAAACCTTCATTCTTTAAAGAAAGAGGAACTGAATAAATACTATCAGCATCTAATGCTTCAATTACACAATTAAGATTAACTCCGCAGAAACCACTGAGTTTGCTTTTGAGCCCTTCATTAATTTCTTTATCACTCCTGCATACAAGTAAATCTGGTTGTATACCGATGGATCTTAATTCCTTAACAGAATGTTGTGTAGGTTTAGTTTTTATTTCACCAGAAGTTTTGATGTAGGGAAGCAAAGTTACGTGGATATAAGCAACATCATTTTTGTTAACATCATTTTTAAATTCTCTTATCGCTTCTAAAAATGGTAAAGATTCGATATCTCCTACTGTTCCACCAATCTCAGTTATAACAATATCAGCATTGCTGTTAGCTGCTACTCTATGAATCCTTTCTCTTATTTCTCCTGTGATGTGAGGAATAACTTGCACTGTACCTCCGTTATAATTCCCTCTTCTTTCTTTATTAATAACTGCTTGATAAATAGATCCTGTCGTAACACTATTTAAACGAGTCATTGCAGTATCAGTAAATCTCTCATAGTGACCTAAATCTAAATCTGTTTCAGCTCCATCTTCGGTAACGAAAACTTCGCCATGCTGAAACGGACTCATTGTTCCTGGGTCAACATTTAGATAAGGATCAAGTTTAAGTATTGAAACGCTATATCCTCTTGATTTTAATAATCTTCCTAAGCTTGCGGCAACAATACCTTTTCCAATGCTAGAAACAACTCCTCCAGTAACAAAAACAAATTTTGACATGAAATATTCTTAATTAAGCACAATATCCTTATACTTTATTTAAACAAAAAATTTATTGATCATCCATAAATAGTTTATTCATCAATTGTTATTTCAATATCTAATTCTTTTAATTGGGATTTGGAGACATTTGAAGGTGCGTTCGTAAGAAGACAATTTGCTTGTTGATTTTTTGGAAAAGCGATTGTTTCTCTAATTGAATCTTCACCCAAAATAAGCATTGTTAACCGATCTACCCCAAATGCTATTCCCCCATGAGGTGGAGCACCCATTTCGAGAGCTTCAATTAAAAAACCAAATTTCTCATCAATTTGAGTATCTGTCAATCCAACCGTTCGAAGAACCTCTCTTTGCATTTCGGCTTGATGGATACGCAGAGAACCACCTCCTAACTCTAATCCATTTAGCACTAAGTCATAAGCATGTGCTAAGGAGCTCTCTATTTTTTCTTTTAATTCTCTTGAATCTTCAATCTTAATATTTTTAGGAGAACAAAAAGGGTGGTGTAAAGCTTCAAATCTTTTTTCTTCTTCATTCATCTCAAACATAGGAAAATCTGTGACCCACAAAAAGTTCCATTTATCTTTTTCTACTAATTTTAAATCTTTTGCAATATATTGCCTGACTCTATCTAATGATTGATTTACAATTTGCGTATTTCCTGCTCCTAAAAGAATTAAGTCCCCATCTTTTGCTCCTGTTATTTTTAAAATTTTAGAAATATGATCCTTATTTAAATTATTTTTTATTGCCCCAATTGTTTCAAGTTCGTCTCCTTTAACTCTTATAAAAGCTAGACCTCCAGCTCCTGCATCTTGGGCAACTTTAAAAATATCTCCTCCAGGTTTGATGCGAACGTTACTAATACTTTTGTTGCCATCTTTAATAGTTATGGATTTTATTGCGCCACCCATCTGAATTGCTTTTGTGAAAATATTAAAACCAATATTCCCAAGTATCTCTCCCAAATTTTTTAGTAACATTTCATATCTTGTGTCTGGTCTATCTGTGCCATAGTTGTCCATGGCTTCTTGCCAAGTCATTCTTGGAAACTCCTCATTGAAGTTTATATTTAGTACATTTTTCCAAATATTTTTTATTAGTTTTTCATTAAAAGAAATGATTTCTTCTTCACTTACAAAACTCATTTCAATATCAAGCTGAGTAAATTCTGGTTGTCTATCAGCTCTTAGGTCTTCATCACGGAAACATTTTGCGATTTGATAGTACTTGTCTAACCCTCCTACCATTAAAAGTTGTTTAAATAATTGCGGAGATTGCGGTAAAGCAAAAAACTCACCGTTTGAAAGCCTCGCTGGAACTAAAAAATCTCTAGCTCCTTCTGGAGTCGATTTTGTCAGTAATGGTGTTTCTACCTCTGTAAACCCAGAATTATCAAGATATTCTCTTACTGCTTTGATAATTTTATGCCTTGTTTTTAAATTTTTGAGTAATTTTCCTCTTCTAAGATCTAAATATCTATATTTTAGTCTAAGCTCTTCTTTTGTATTTTCATAATCATGTACTGAGATAGGAAATGGTAAATTATTTTTTATTTGATTAAGAATTTGTAGATCTTTAACTTTTAGTTCTAACTCTCCAGTGAGAATATTTTTATTTATCGAATCCTTTGGCCTTTCATTAACAATTCCATTAACCATTATCACAGTTTCATTTCTTAAAATCTCAGCCTGTTTAAAAAGAGTCTCACCATCTTCAGGATTAATAGTAATTTGCATAAATCCACTATGATCACGCAAATCTATAAAAATTACTCCACCATGATCTCTTCTTCGATCAACCCATCCACATAAATTAACTACTTTCCCAATATCTGACTTATTGAGTTCTTCACAAATTTTGTTTCGCATCTAGAAATGACTTATTGAGCAATAATTAACAATAATAATTCTTCAAGGGTAAATTTAGTTAAATATCTTTTTTATAAAAAGCTCTTTTCGTTATGGTCCCTTTGAATGTTCTACCTCTGATTAAAATTTCAACAACATTATTTAAAGTAGCGTAAGAATTTTGAATATAAGCAAAAGCTATTGCCTTTTGCTTGGTAGGGGACCAACTACCGCTAGTTATAGTCCCAATATTTTCTCCATCTTTAAATACTTCGCATCCTTTTCTTCCAATAGCTCTCCCTTCAATATTTAGACCAACTAACTTTTTATTAATTCCAAATCTTGATTGTTTTTCAAGAAACTCTCTTCCAAAAAAGTCATGATTATTTTCTAAATGTACTAGCCAACCTAATCCTGCTTCATATGGTGTAGTTGTTTCATCTAAATCTTGTCCATACAAGTGCATTCCTGCTTCAAGTCTTAAGGTATCTCTAGCACCTAAACCACAAGGCTTAATATTTTTTGAAACTAAGAAATCCCATAAATTAATTGCTGCTTTTGCGGATAATATGATTTCTAAACCGTTTTCACCTGTATAGCCCGTTTTCGAAAAGAAAATCTTTTCTTTGGACGAAATATGTTTAAAGATTTTATATTCACAACCAAAGTAAGGGATATGTGAAATCGATGATTTAATCCATTCTTCGAATAATTTAAAGGAATTTTTGCCTTGTAGTGCAAAGAGGACCTTATCTTTTTTTGCATTTGATATTGAAATATTATTGGTATTTAAATTATTTTTAATCCAAGAGAAATCAATTTGGTATCTGCTCGCATTTACTATTAAAAAAATTTCTGAGATATCCTCTTCTTGTTGACCAAGGTCATAAATTATTAGGTCATCTATTATTCCTCCCTTTTCATTCAGCATTAATGTATAAAGCCCTTGTCCTTCTGAAAAGGAATATAAATTAGTAGGAAAAAATTTTTGAATATATTCTTTTGGATTAATTCCTTTAAGAGAAATTACACCCATGTGGGAAATATCAAAGAATCCTGCTGATGTTCTTACTGATTCATGTTCGTTTATTAATCCCGAAAAGGATATGGGCATTTCCCAACCTGCAAAATTTACTAATTTTGCATTTGACTCAATATATTTTGAATAAAGTGGACTTTTAAGCAAATCCATGAAACATTTAATGAGTTATTTAGCTTTTCATACTCTAGTTTAGAAATTTCTTATTGCATATTTTGTACTGACATAATTAAGCTTCTCAGTACTTTTGCGGCAACTATACTACTAACTCCGCTATTATCAATATCTGGAGATAATTCCACAATATCTGAAGCGACAATTCTAAATTCTTTTAGAGTTTCAAGAATTACTTCAAAGTCATTCCAAAAAAAACCTCCTGGTTCTGGAGTTCCCGTACCAGGTAATAAACTTGGATCAAACCAATCCAAATCTATTGTTAAATATATTGGCGAATTAGAGTAAGGAAGAAGGGCTTTTTTAAGTTCTTGAGCATTCCCTCCTGGCAAGAATTTTACTAATTGCTTTTTTTGACTCATAAATTTAAACTCTTCTTTGGTACCACTTCTTATTCCGACTTGCAAAATCTTTTTTTCAGGTAAAATATCTAAGCATCTTTGCATTGCACAAGCATGACTATGTTCATTCCCCATATATGAGGTTCTTAGATCTGCATGAGCATCTAGTTGAATTAAAATCAGATCTGGATATTTATTTACTAACGCCTCAATAGCACCACTAGTAATAGAGTGCTCACCTCCAAGCATAATGGGAGTAAGTTTGCTACTCATAATGAAATCTGTTGCTGATTTGACTGCTTTAATGACAGACTTTGAGTCATTTTTATCTATTTCTAGTGAACCAAAATCAACATAATTAAAATCTCCTAAATCTTTTCCTAATCTTGGACAAAATGTCTCTAAACATGTGCTTACTAGCCTTATGGCATTTGGACCAAATCTAGTCCCTGACTTATAAGAGCATGTACCGTCATAATTGACTCCAAATATTCCAATTGAACAATCATCTGGATTTCTTTTGGCTCCCATAAAAATTGCACTTTCGTTATCAAATAAATTTTTATTGATCATTTTACGAATTGAGTTTTTTTACAATTTTATTTGGCATCATTTTGAATGCAGCATTTTGAAAATTAAAATTCCAAACATCACAATTATTTTCTATTTCCATGACTTCTTTGTAATTGACTTTTGATAAATTTAATTCTTCATCTGAAGCGAATGTCCAACTCCAAATACCACTTGGATATATTGGCACAAATGAATACATAGTTTCAGATAATTTGAATATTTTATTGAGTGATTTCAAAATATGTATATGAATATTTTCGAATGATTCAGGTGATTCGCTTTGAGTCGCTAATATTCCCTTTTTCGTGAGTATTCTTTTACATTCTTTATAAAAGGAATCTGTGAATAATAAATTAGAAAATTCTGATGGATCTGAACAATCGATAAAAATAACATCATAAGAATTATCTTTAGTTTTTTCCACCCATTTAACTCCATCATCAATATGAATAGCTAATCTTTTATCACTCCACGCTCCACCTCCAATTTCTTTTAAAAATGTTTTAGATACTTTGATGACTTCTTCATCAATTTCTACCAAATCAATTTTTGAAACTTGAGAGTATTTTAAGCATTCTCTTGCAGTTCCACCATCACCTCCTCCAATAATCAGTATGTGAGATTTCTTATCAATGCTACTTAATGCTGGATGGACAAGGCATTCATGATAATATTTTTCGTCTCTTAATGACGTCATCCAACATCCATCTAACATTAAAGCTTTACCATAAAAATCAGTCTCAATAATCAGAATTTCTTGATATTTAGAATTTTTTTTAAGTAATACTTTCCCATTGAGTCCAAATCTTGAGCCTTTGTGGTACTCATCTATCCAAGTTGGCATATCTTTCATTTTTTTTTCAATTTTTCTCTCATTAGTGTTTTTTTAGCAACTTCCCAAAGCCGCTGAAAATCTTTTGGGTTTTGTTTTCTAATATTATCTCCTACCTGATCTTCCATTATTGCAAATCTGTCTAAAAATTTTTTATTAGTTTTTTGAAGAGATGATTCTGGGTTTATTTTTAGAAAGTTTGAAAGACTTATCAAAGTAAAGTAAACATCTCCAAATTCATCTTTGATTTCATGTGCCTTTTTGCTTTTTATTGCTTCTTTTAATTCGCATATTTCTTCATCTAATTTATCAAAAATCTTTTTACTACTTTCCCATTTAAAACCGTATTCTTTAACAGTATTAGTAATCTGGTTTGATCCTATAGTTGCAGGTAAACTTTTTACTTTTGAATTTAATTGTCTACTAATTGATGATTTCTTATAGAATGTCTTATTTTCAGAATTTTTAATATTTCTCCAAATTTCTTGTGACTTTTTTAATGATACTTTTTCTTTTTTTTTAAAAACATAGGGATGTCTATTAATAATTTTTTTATTTAAATTTTCAATAACATCTTTTAATTCAAATTGTTTTTCTTCAAAGCCAATTTCCGAATGAAGCATTATTTGTAATAGGAGATCCCCTAATTCTTCACAAATATTATTCGCGTTTTTTTCATATATTGCATCAATCAATTCACTACTTTCTTCATTTAAAAATGGGATCAAGGATTTATGTGACTGTATTTTTTGCCATGGGCAGCCCCATGTTTTATCTTTTAAATATTTAATATTTGATATTAAAATCTTGAAACTCTCTAAAGTGTTTTGATCACTATCTTTCTGATTGTTATATCCATTGTTTAAGTTCATAAAGCTGTATCTTATTTATTCAATTTTGACTTAATCATGAAATTTTTAAAGACTAGGTATAAAATTTTCAACTTAATCTACTAGAATGGATAATTATAGGGCGATTAGCTCAGCGGTAGAGCGCCTGCCTTACAAGCAGGATGTCCCTGGTTCGAACCCTGGATCGCCCATTTTCTTTTTAGAACAATGACTGAGATCGTTAATCTTTCAATCAGTCAAACTGCAGCATCAGAGCTTTCAAGGCAAGCATCTTTTGGAGGATCGCCGGGTGAAATGTCCATTGCTTTAATTAATGATAAAGAAGGTTGGATGCATATTAAATTAAAACCAGGTACATTTAATGGATCTCCAATATCCAGAACTGAAGGCATAACTTTATATGCTGACACTAAAAAATTTTCCTTGTTAAAAGATTTAAAACTTGATTATTATAGCGATTTAAGTGGCGGAGGTTTTCTTATCTCAACTCCTAAAAATGCCAAGAGGTGTGCTTGCGGTTCTGGTTTTAAACTCTTGTAGTTTTACATATATTTTGCAAACTGATATTTTTTTTAAATTATTTGCTTCTATCAATATAAAATAAATAAAAAGCTAATGAAATAACTATTGCAAATGAATGAGTCGAATGATGAACTTACATTAAATAATTATTTGCCTTCACAGGTAGAACAAAAATGGCAAAAGCAATGGGATAGTTTAAGAGCATTTAGTCCTAATCCTAGTGATAAAGGGGATCCTTTTTGTATAGTTATTCCGCCACCAAATGTCACAGGGTCTTTGCATATGGGCCATGCTTTCAATACTGCATTAATAGATGTGATTATTCGTTTTCAAAGACTTCTTGGTAAAAATGTTTTATGTTTACCTGGTACCGATCATGCTTCAATAGCAGTTCAAACTATTCTTGAAAAACAATTAAAAACTGAGGGTAAAAATAGCGAAGATATTGGCAGAGAGGAATTTTTAAAAAGAGCCTGGATTTGGAAAGAGCAAAGTGGGGGTAAAATAATATCCCAATTAAAGAGGATTGGATATTCCGTAGACTGGGAGAGGGAACGATTTACTTTAGATGAAAAATTGAATGAAGCAGTTGTTGAAGCCTTTAATATTTTGCATGAGAAAAAACTGATTTATAGAGGTGAATATTTAGTTAATTGGTGTCCAGCATCTCAATCAGCAGTTAGTGATCTTGAAGTTGAAATGCAAGAGGTTAATGGATACTTATGGCATTTTAAATATCCACTAATTTCTGATCAGGGTCAAATCTTAGATGAATATTTAGAGGTTGCGACAACTCGACCTGAAACCTTATTGGGAGATACCGCTTTAGCTGTAAATCCAAACGATGAAAGATATAAAAAATATATTGATAAAAAAGTGAAAGTACCTTTTGTTAATAGAGAAATACCTGTTATTTCTGACATACATGTTGATAAGGATTTTGGTACAGGTTGTGTAAAGGTTACCCCAGCTCATGATCCTAATGATTTTGCTATCGGCAAAAGGAATAATTTAAAGCAAATCAATATAATGAATAAAGATGGAACTCTTAATATTAATGCAGGAAAGTTTCAGGATTTAGATAGATTTGATGCTAGAAAAAAAATCATAAAGGAATTAGATACTTTAGGTTTATTAACTAAAATAGAAAACTATAAAAATACAGTGCCTTTTTCTGATAGAGGTAAAGTGCCAATTGAGCCATTATTGTCAACCCAGTGGTTTTTGAAAATGGAAAATATTTCTTCAAGTTGTCTAAAAGAACTTGATTCTAAAAAGCCTACCTTTATTCCTCAGCGTTGGGAGAAAGTTTATAAAGATTGGTTAGATAATATCAATGATTGGTGTATTAGTAGGCAATTATGGTGGGGACATCAAATTCCTGCATGGTATGTATTAAAACAATCAGAAGACTCAATAGATCAAAATACTCCATATGTTGTCGCCAGAAATGAGAAAGAAGCATTAATCAAAGCCACTAAAGAATTTGGGTCTAATTTGCAACTTATTCGTGATAAGGACGTTTTAGATACTTGGTTTTCAAGTGGTTTATGGCCTTTTTCTACATTGGGGTGGCCTCATATCAATGATGCAGATTTTAAAAAATGGTATCCAAATAGTGTTTTAGTTACTGGTTTCGATATTATTTTCTTTTGGGTTGCAAGAATGACAATGATGGGGAAAACTTTTACGAATAATATTCCATTCAAAGATGTTTATATTCATGGTTTAGTTCGAGATGAAAATAATAAAAAAATGAGTAAAAGTTCAGGTAACGGAATTGATCCTTTGCTTTTGATTGATAAATATGGTTCTGATGCTTTGCGATTTGCTTTACTTCGTGAAGTCGCTGGTGCTGGTCAGGATATAAGGCTTGATTTTGATAGGAAAGAAAATACTTCTTCAACGGTTGTGGCATCAAGGAATTTTGCAAATAAACTTTGGAATGCTACTAAATTTGTTTTAATAAATAAAACTTTTTCTGAAAATTATTCTTTAAATGAGATTGATGAAAAATATTTAGAATTATCTGATAAGTGGATTTTATCAAAATTAAATCAGTTGAATACAAAAGTATCTAATCTTTTAATTGAATATAAATTAGGCGAATCTGCAAAATTATTATATGAATTTACATGGAATGACTTTTGTGATTGGTATGTTGAATTTGCAAAACAAAAATTTAATAATAAAGGATCCCACAACAGAAAAATATCTGAAAAAATATTAATCAAAGTACTAACTGATGTGTTGGTTATGATGCATCCCTTTATGCCACATATCACTGAAGAACTTTGGCATAAATTGCAAAAAAAACCTGAACAAATATTATTATCTCTTCAAAAATGGCCTGTATTAGAAAAAAAATATATAAATTCTCAAATAGATAAATCCTTTCAGGAGCTCTTTGAAATAATTAGATTGATTAGAAATCTTAGGGTTGAGTTAGGACTTAAGCCATCTCAACTGGTTCCTGTTTACTTGATTTCAGATAATGTTCAATTAACTAATTTTTTGAAAACTTTAATAGTTGATATTAAAACTTTTACGAAGTCATCTGAAGTTTTTATTTGTAAAACTAAGGATATCGATAAAAACGATTTTGCTAAGTCTTTTTCTGGAATTATTGGTGATATAGAAGTTTATTTACCCTTTAATGATTTTGTAAATCTAGAAGCTTTAAAGGATAGACTTACTAAGGACCTGCAAAAAGTTAATTCTGATATAGAAATATTAAATAAGAGAATATCTAACAAAAACTTTATAGACAAAGCTCCTAAAGATATTGTTGAGGAATATTTTGCCAAGTTGAAAGAAGGGAATTTGCAATCGGAAAGAATAAATAAAAAACTTAAATTATTAAAATGATATGACTTCTTTTTTTGAAAATATCTATGACCTAGCCTATTTTTTTAATACAAATATTGGGATTTTTGCGTTTATCCTTTTATATATTTTAATTGTTTTATTAATTCTTCCTGCCTCTTGGTTATCTTTATTATCTGGTTTTTTATATGGTTCTTATTTCGGTTCAATAATAGTTTTTTTTGCTGCAGTTATTGGAGCTTCAGTAGCATTCTTTATTTCAAAAAGTTTTTTATCAATAAAGCTTAAAAAAGTTATTAATCGTTTCCCCAGATTAAGTCTTATGGAACAAGTAGTGCAGAAAGGTGGTCTCAAATTAATCCTTTTAGCGCGACTTTCTCCTCTCTTTCCTTTTAGTATTCTTAATTATTTTTATGGGTTAAATAATATTAAATTTAGAAACTTTGCTCTTGGTCTTTTAGGAATCATTCCTGGAACATTTCTTTATTGTTCTATAGGGAGCTTGGCAAAAAGTTTGCAGGATTTAAAAAATTTACAGCCAACAAATAATTTACTCATAACAATTATAAGTGTGGTTTCTACTTTGATGGTTGTTTATTTTTCAGCAAAGTATGCTAAAGAATATATTAATGAGTCAAAAGAAATTAATCTTTAATATTCCAATCTCTTATAGAAGCAATAATTACAAACCAAAAAATTCTTAATTTTCCAAGCAAACTTTTATTAGATTGTAATTCTATATATTTTGCCTGGCCGCATGGGGTTTTAATATATTTGAAAAGATTTTTGTTATCCATAAAATCAATATCCCTTGGTAGTAATTGATTAATCATTAATAGTGTATTTCATTATCTGCTTTTTTAGTTTTTCATAATTTACTGCTAGCTTAAATATTGACTTCTATGAAACGAATTACCTTAAAGTTATATTTTTTCACCTGGTTCGAAACCTCTAAAGCACTTGAATCTTGGGAACCTAAGACTGAATGTTTCAGCATCTTGAGATTGAGTTCTTGCATCAGCTCTGATTTCTACCAATTGGCCGATTAGTTTATCTTTTTTTCTCCAATATTCTTCACGTTGAGAATCACTAAATCCACTCCCGCAATTAAGACGATAATTATATTGATCATCTTTACCTTCAACCAGGATTGCTCCAAGTCTGCCTTCGTTTCTGCCTGTCCCTTCTTCTATTGCTACAACTCTTAAGGTAACTTCTATGAATGGTTTTGCTTTTAACCAATTATGCGTTCTTTTGCATTCATACCACCCATGAGGATTTTTAATCATCACGCCTTCATATCCTCCCTCTACCGCTGATTTGTTAAGTTCTACAAATTTACTTTGTCCTTCAGGAGTATCTAAATCCACATTTTCCCATTCAAGTGTTTGGACATGTTTTAAAAGAGTTGCATTTTTTGCTACCCAGTCTTTTACCAACATACTTCTAGTGGTTTGATCTTTTTCCCATAAACCCTTCTTGAAATCTTTCATTGGACATAAATCAAATAAGTGTAAAACTGCATCTTTGGATTGTTTGCCATCTTTTCTATGTACTTGCTTCATTAGGTCTTGAAAATTAGCACTCATTACTTCACCGTCTAAGACTAAATCGTAGGGGGCAGGATGTTTCTCTAATACTTTTTCTATTTCTGTAATGATATGACCAAAGTTATTAAATTGTTTTCCGTTTCGAGAAAACATTTCTACTTTATTTTTTCTAATAATTGTTAATACTCTGACTCCGTCTAATTTAATCTCAATTTGTTTCTTCCCTATCATTTTCTTTTCATGGTTTGCGCTGTCATGTGCAAGGGGACATGAGAAGATAGGTATAGCGTACTTTGGAAATTTTTTTGCAACTTTGTTTATTGTTTTTTCAGAGACCCCACAACGAAGATCTTTAATCAATACTCTTCTATAAAATCCGTTCCATTGTTCTTTAGTTGCAGATTTCATAACTAAATTGATCGCATCTCTAGCGGCATGCCCAGTAAGTTCTCTTTTGATTAATTGATTTGTTAATACTTTAAAAATACTCCATTTACATCCTTGACCAGATGCCTCTTCTTTTTTTTCAGGTACTTGCTTTACACCAAAAGTTACTAAAGGATCTAAGGCCATAGTTACTCCCTCAAAAAAATCATTCAGCCCATTTTCCATTGCTTCAAAAATGATTTTTTCTTTATCTAATCTGCTTGGGTGTAATTCTAATTTTTTAATTATTTCTTCTTTCCGAAGTTCTTCTTGTTTCACAAGTTTTTGAACCTTTCCTAATTTACTTTAGCTATTCTGTCTATCTTCCAATCTTTATCACTTTTTGAAAAAGTAAAATCTAAGGGAAGCTCATCTTTTTTATCCTCAGATTTTAAATTTAAAGTAATTATGATTTGATCTTCTTGAACTCTTGGTCTACCTGACTTTAGATTTCTATACTTATTTAAATTTAAGCCAGCTAAAAATTTTAAAAAGTCTTGACGTTTTACATGTGTTTTATAAGTTTTAGTAGTTAGTCCATATGCAGCGTCAATTCTACCTGCTGCTACTTGATCAAAAAATTTCCGAACTAATGGATTAATTCCTCTAGCGCTTATAACAAGTTTAACAGCATTGAAAGTCCAAAAAGAAACAAGGACTGCTCCACCAACCAATAAAGCTTTTACACCAATATCTTTAACTAGTAATGCATCCATTTTGTAATTAGTTTTCTTTAATTTTAAGAAAATAAATCGTCTTTGATGACTTTTTTTGTCAAAATAATACTAAATTTAATTGATAATGTCTTTAATTCCTCTTTTACCAGTATTTCATAAGTTTAATAGGCAATTTTTTGATCAATCTTTAACAACTAATAGAGAACCTTTAGTAAAGGTTAGATGGAGCGATAATAGATTAAAGACAACTGCAGGTTTTTATAAGCGTAAACAACTTAAAGGAGTAATTGATTCTGAAATAATTTTGTCAAAGCCAATTTTAAGTAAATTATCGTGTAATGAAATTCACAGTACTTTATGTCATGAAATGATTCATGCATGGGTAGATAGGATTTTGAATATTAATGAGATACATGGACCAAATTTTTTGAGTAAAATGAATGAAATTAACAAAGCAGAAAATAATTTTCAGATAAGTATTAGACATGATTTTCCTGTTGAAAGAAAGGCATTAAAATATACTGGTAAATGTTTAAATTGTGGGGAGAAATATATGTATAGAAAAAGAATTAAAAATATTGCTTGTAAGAAATGTTGTAATTTGTTCTTTAATGGATTCTGGAATAAAAACTGTCTAATTTTGTTTGATTGATAATTTGAAAAATGTGATTTTGTTTCTTTATTTAGAATTTCCTATTATGTTGTTGTAACTTTATATTTAAAAACAAAGATAATTTATGAATTCTCGCAGACCTAGAAATTTTAGAAATAATTTTGATAGAACAATACTTGATAAACAAGTTGATAAAATTTTTGAAACAGGCAGACAATTAGTTGATGGTGTATCAGGTTCTAGACCTGGTAAAAAAAGAAGTACTGATTTTCAAGAAATATCTCGCAGGAATGTTAAGAATGTCGGAAGATGGGTATCCGACAAATTGGATATTTTTTTTGAAGAAGAAGACGATGATTGGTCTGATCAGGAAAATAGTTATGAAGAGGTACAAGATATTAAATCTTTTTCAAGAGAATCTAAATTTATTGATGTTGAGAAACCATTTTCTAAGCGTCCTTTAGAGGCTTTATCTTTAAGGCAACCTAAAAGTATCCAGATGGACGAACAAAAGAAGTTGCCATATGGTAAATCAAACTCTTTTGATGAATGGCCGGATGATTCAGATTTAAAAGTTGATAGATGGCAAAGATCTTCTGAAAAAATCAATGAGATTAATATAAATCAAGATAATCCAAAAAGCGTTTCAAATAATGGAAGAAGTATTCCGAGGTCTAGACGAAGAAGAATATAGATTAGAGAAATTTTGAATTCCTGATGGACCTAACCAAGTTTCTAAAAGAGGATTGAAGACTTCGCGAATAATAGTTAGAGGTTTTTTATTACGAAAAAATCTATAATTTCTTGACCAAAATGGGCCTTCAAAACAAAATTCCTCCTCTAACCAATTTGAATTAACTATTGAAATGCTGTCCACTTCTCTAAATAATTCTGATCTATCTTGAGTTAAGTTTTTCCAGATTGGTTCTTCTTTTGACTTTAAATTTTGACTGACTTGTTCTGAATTCCACCAACTTTCAGCCCAGGCAAGATTTTTGTTTTGATTTCTAATCCAAACTTGCCTTCTAACTAAGGGTTCTTTTAATTGATCGATTTCTCTTGGACCCTCTTTTTTAAATAGAGGATCGATCTGCATAGATATTAATCTGATTTTTGTTTCGTGATTAGTTAAAAGCTGTAAATGTCTTGTTGGACTGCCATCCCCTAGTAACATTAATTTCCATGCCCCAGATATTTTTGGTAAAGCATTTGCAACTAAAAAGGCAGTAGCTTTCTCTTCCCATAAAATTTTTGGTGAGTTGAAGAGTTTATTATTCAGTGCTGTTACCAATATCTCTTATGATGATAACTTTTTTTCAGCAAAACTAGTTTTCTTTTCTTTTTTTAGTTCCTTAATTTTGAGCCAAACTAGTAATGCTGTTAAATCAGCTTTACTTACACCGGGTATCTTGGATGCATCACCAAAATTAGTAGGTTTTATTTTATTTAAATTTTCACGGGCTTCTAGAGATAAAGTATCTATTTGGTCATAATTAATTTCTGAGGAAAGTGATTTGAGACTTTGACGATTTATCTGATCAATATTATTTTTTTGTCTTTTAAGGTAGCCTTCGTACTTAATATCTATTTCAACTCCCTCAATTACTGATATCGGAAGAGTTTTGTCTACCAAATCATATTTTATAAAATCAGAATAGTGAAGATTGGGTCTTTTTAAAAGTTCTTTTAATGTTGTTGATCCTTTAATTTTTGATCCACTATCTAACTCTATTTTTTTAGCGATTTCATCAGTACATTTTAAACGTGTATTTTCTAATCTTGTATTTTCTTCTTTAAGTGATTTCATTTTTTTCTGATGAGCCAACCATCTTCTTTCATCTATTAAGCCTATTTCAAAACCTAAAGGAGTTAATCTCCTATCAGCATTATCTCCTCGTAAGGTAAGTCTATATTCACTTCTACTTGTGAGGACTCTATATGGTTCTTTAAGATCTCTCGTAATTAAGTCATTTATCATGGTGCCTATATAGCTGCTCTCTCTTGTAAATATTATTGGATCTTTCATATTTAGCTTTCTAGTTGCATTAATTCCTGCAACTAATCCTTGGGCAGCAGCTTCTTCATAGCCAGTTGTTCCATTGATTTGTCCAGCACTAAATAAATTTTTTATCTCAATTGTTTCTAATGATGACTTAAGTTGTGTCGCAGGGATGTATTCATATTCAACAGCATAAGCAGGCCTAAGCATTTTACATTTATTTAATCCTGGTAATGTTCTTAAAAGTTCTAACTGAATATTTTCAGGTAATCCAGTAGAGAATCCTTGTACGTATATTTCTGGTGTATTTATCCCTTCAGGCTCTAAGAAAATTTGATGTGAATTTTTGTCCGCAAATTTTACAATCTTGTCTTCGATTGAAGGGCAATATCTAGGACCTTTACTATCTATAAATCCTCCATAGATTGGAGTTAAATGCAAATTATTGCGAATTAATTCATGAGTTTTTAAAGTTGTTCTTGTTATATGACAACTTACTTGCGGCATATTGTTTTTGATTTTGGGATCAAACGAAAAATATTTATCTGCAGCTGTACTTGGTTGAATATCTAATTCATCAAAAGAAATACTCTTTTTATCAACTCTTGCAGGAGTTCCAGTTTTTAATCGCTCAGTTTTTATTCCAAGATTATGTAAGCTTTGCGTTAATCCTTGTGCCGCTTGCTCTCCAGATCTCCCTGCAGACATTGATTTATTACCTATCCAGATTCTTCCTTCCAAAAAAGTTCCTGCAGTAATTATTATTGATTTTGCAGAATAGTAGGTTCCAAAAAAAGTTTTTACACCTTTGATTTTTTTAGTCTTATTCTTTGAGTTATTAGTAAAAGTTTCAGCCTCTTTTATCACTAATTCAGTAATCATAGCCTCCTTTAACGAAAGATTATCTGTGTTTTGGAGTATTTCTATCATTCGTTTAGAGTATTCTCTTTTGTCTGTTTGAGCCCTTAATGCCCAAACGGCTGGCCCTCTACTCGCATTTAAAATTCTTTTTTGGATTGCAGTTTCATCAGCTAATTGTCCAATGATCCCTCCTAAAGCATCAACCTCATGGACTAATTGACTTTTTGCTGGTCCCCCTACAGCTGGATTACATGGTTGCCAAGCAATCCTATCTAAATTTATTGTAAATAACGCAGTAGAAAATCCTAATTTTGCTGTCGTAATTGCAGCTTCACAACCTGCATGTCCTCCACCAATAACAATAATGTCAAAAGACTCATTTGGGGATTGTGGATCTTTCATTATCGTGATGATTAGTTGGCTAAGTTTCTAAATCTTGTAAATTGGGGTTCAAATAATAATTTAACAGTTCCAACAGGACCGTTTCTGTGTTTCGTGACAATAATTTCAGTTATTCCTCTGTCTTCAGTTTCTGGATTGTAATACTCATCTCTGTAAATCATTAATACTAAGTCGGCATCTTGTTCTATAGATCCGGATTCTCGAAGGTCACTTAACATAGGTCTTTTATTTGTTCTTGATTCAACTCCTCTACTTAATTGAGATAAAGCAACTACTGGTACTTTTAACTCTCTTGCCATACTTTTGAGACCTCTAGTGATACGAGATAGTTCTTGAACTCTGTTATCAGGTGTTGTGCCCTCCATTAGTTGTAAGTAGTCAATAACTATTAAACCAAGTTCTTTTTTCTGCTCAGCTATTAATCTTCTGCATAAAGACCTCATTTCTAAAACACTTAAATTAGGCTTATCATCAATAAAAATTGGCAGTTGACCTAAAGAGTTAATTCCTTCTCCAAGTAAAGGCCATTCTTCTTGTTGTAGTCTTCCGGTTCTTAATCTTCCGCTTTCTATACCTACTTCCATAGAAAGTAATCTATATGTAAGTTGTTCTTTGCTCATCTCAAGGCTAAATACACAAACTGGAAGATCCTGAGATTGAGCTACATTTTTTGCTAGGTTTAAAACCATTGAAGTTTTTCCCATTGAGGGTCTTCCTGCCACAATTATTAGATCACTCCTTTGAAAGCCTTGAGTCATTGCGTCAAGGTCATAAAAATTCACTGGAATACCAGCTACAGATGTCCCTAATGATCTGGACTCTATTTCATTAAAAGTACTTGTAAGAATTTCTGCCGCTTGGGTCAGACCTTTTGTCGGTTTTTCTTGACTAATTTCAAAAATTTTCTGTTCTGCCTTATCTAAAACCTCATTGGTTTCTTGTGTTTGATCAAATCCTAGTTGAACAACCTCATTCCCAGATCGGATGAGTTGTCTCCTTATAAATTTATCACTAATTAAATTAGCAACTTGTTCTATTGAAGCTGTTGAAGAAACATTTTCTACAAGTTCTACTAATTTAGAATTGCCTCCAATCTTTTCAAGTGATCCATTATCAGCAAGCCATGCACTCATTGAAGTTAGATCTGTAGGTTTGCCTTGTGTATGCAACATTAAGGCGGTTTTATATATCTCTTGATGAGCATTTATATAAAAGGCTTCTGGTTTAATCAAGTCTGCAATCCTTCCTATCGCATCAGGATCAAGTAAAATTCCCCCTAAAACAGCTTCTTCTGCTTGAATATTTTGGGGAGGAACTAAACCAGCGTTTTCATTATTAAAGTCTTTTTTAAAATTCTTATTAGACCCATTATTTGAAAAAGGAACTGAAACCATGTACTTAAAGACTTAGATATATACTCTGACTACTTTTCCAAATAATGCAACAAAGTTATTAACTTGTTACTTCAATGTTTACTTCTGCACTTACTTCTTGATGTAGTTTTATCTTTGCAACGAAAGAACCTAAATTATGAATATCTGGGACAGTTATGTCTCTTCTATCAATATCTTTTTTCGTAGCTGCCTCTATAGCTTCAGCAACATCTCCATTAGTAACAGTTCCAAAAAGGACACCATCTTCTCCAACTTGTTTCTTGATTGTAAATCTACCAATAGTTGCTAGTGCGGTTTTAAAGTCAATAGCTTCTTGTTTTACTTTCTCTGCAGCAATTTTTTCTTTTGCTCTTTTTCGTTCAATTTGTTTCAGAATTGAAGGAGTTACATTAGCTGCTTTACCAAATGGTAATAAAAAATTCCTTGCATAACCAGGTGCTACTTCTACCACATCACCATCTCTACCAAGAGTGGCAACTGATTCTGTTAAAACGACTTTTACTCTTTTAGCCATGAAAATATTTATTTATTTATTTAATAATAAGACCTAGAGGGTAATTTTACTTTTTTTGCGAATCCTAATTTAGCAAGAATCTTAATATGCTCCCATGTTAAATCAATTTGGCCTCTAAATAATCCTTGTCTAGCTGAATTAGGAAATGCATGATGATTATTGTGCCATCCTTCTCCAAATGTTAAAGCTGCAACCCAAGCATTATTTTTTGATCCATCGCCACTTTCAAAAGGAGCTTTTCCCCAACAATGGGTTGCTGAATTTACTAACCATGTAATGTGATAAACCACTACAAGTCTTAGAGGTATTCCCCATAATACTAATGCCCATCCTCCAACACCTAATTTTTGCCCTATCGCAAACAAACATAAGCCAATAGGAATTTGTAAAAAGAGAAAATATTTATTAAGGAATCTATAATATGGATCTTTAATTAAATCTGCACTTAATTTTGGTACTGCTTTTAATGCCTCAACATCTTTAAACATCCAACCCATGTGACTCCACCAAAATCCTCTCTTACTATTGTGATGATCAACTTCTGTGTCTGAGAAAGAGTGGTGGTGCCTGTGTAGGCCAACCCAATCTATTGGTCCATGCTGGCAGCTGATAGCTCCACATGTAGCAAAAAATCTCTCCAACCATTTTGGGACAACAAACGATCTATGGGAAAGTAAACGATGATAACCCAAAGTGACTCCAAGACAAGCAGTTAGCCAGTAAAAGAAAAATAATGCAATTACTGCAGGCATGCTCCAAAACTGAGGTTGTAATGCTACTAAGGATAATAAATGGATGGCAATCATAAAAAAAATTGTTCCCCATGTTTTGTGTAATCTTGGAGGATATCTCTTAGAGTGACTAGATGGTTCAAGTAATTTATCTGAGAGTTCTATAACTTTTTCTGCAGGGACAGGTTTTTTTAATTTGGCTGTTTCTTGGAAGATAACTGATTTCATAATATTGGAAAAACTATTTTCAAAAAGACCGATATGTAATATTATCATACTATACTATTGATTATTTTAATTATCCGTGAGCTTAGGATATCGCGATAAATTATTGAAGGGTCGAAGAGCGATGGCTCATTTGATACATCTTTGGCACGAGAGGAATGGTTGGTCTCACAGGGTTTTACCTTTGTTGTCTGAAATACTAGATTTAGGAAGAGTACACAATTCTCAGATTTCAAATCTTAGAAATGGAAAGTTATCATCGCCTGGTCCGGAAGTTTTTCTTGCATTAGCACAGGTCAATACGATCCTTGATCAAGGAATAGAATCGATAAGGGATCAATTAGAAAAGAATCATCCAGAATTATGGAGGTCATTACAAGATTCTGCTCTTCCATTAAAAAATGATTCTGGCAAGCCATTGTCAGCCGGGGAATTATTTGAAATTTTTTCTGGTTTAAAACCTCTACCTTCATCATTTGATTGGTATATAGAAGATTATGAGGCGTCTACGTTAAGTGATGCTCTTTCTGATCATTTTTGTCAAAATAGGCCTTGGAGATCTTGTAAGATGATCGTTATGGATGCGTATAAAGTTTCAAAGTCTTTAAGGAGAGACCGTTTTGCAGAAGTGATAGCGGGAATAAAAGATTTTACAGCAGAAGAATTAGATGGTGAATTATTAGATCTCTATGAGACCTCAAAAAAACTTTCTTATTTCAACGGAGGAGGACCCAATGCTTTTCTTACATACTTAAGAGATATTGCTTCACAAAAAAAAGAAAGTTTAAGAGAATGAAAAATAAAAATTATAATTTTAGCTTAGCCGAAGAAATGGTTATATCCGTAGAAGAAGGTTTAAAGGGCATTTTTGATGAAAGATCAAATCAAATCTATTACAAATTAGATAATATCTTGAAAATTTTTAAAGAAGAAAAAGTTTCAACAAGTCACTTCAATCAATCTACAGGTAGTGGACATGATGATTTATCTAGACAAAAGATTGATGAGGTATTCGCTAAATTTTTTCTTGCAGAAAAATCAGCTGTAAGGATGCAATTTGTAAGTGGAACTCATGCTATAAGCTCCGTTCTTTTTGGTACTTTGCGGCCAGGGGATTTAATGTTATCTGTAACTGGAACTCCTTACGATACATTGGAGGAAGTTATAGGTATAAGAGGAAAGGGCAAAGGCTCCTTATTAGATTTAGGAGTTGAATATCGTCAAATTAGTATTGATGAAAAAACAAATTCTTACGAAGATAAACTTGTAGATTTTTTTAATAATAACAAATGCAAATTAGTATTTATCCAGAAAAGTTGTGGTTATAGCTGGAGAAAATCTTTAAATAATAATCAAATAAAACAAATTTGTAACCTTGTTCATTCACTTAATCCTGAGTGTATTTGTTTTGTGGATAATTGTTATGGAGAACTTGTAGAAGATAGTGAACCAATTATTAATGGAGCAAATATAATCGCTGGATCTCTAATTAAAAACTTGGGTGGGACTATTGTTCCTACTGGCGGATATATTGCAGGTGATTCTGAATTAGTTGAAATGGCATGTTGTAGATTAACCGCGCCAGGAATTGGTGCCGATGCCGGAATTAACTTTGGTTTTGGAAGATTAATTCTGCAGGGATTATTTTTAGCACCACAAATGGTGCATGAATCTCTCAAAGGTGCTGATTTGGTAGCTGCAGTATTTAAAAAGCTAGGCTTTATTGTGTTACCCGAGCCTAAATCGTACAGATCAGACATAATTCAAGCAGTTAGATTAAATAATCCATTTTTAATACAAAAAGTATGTCAGTCTTTTCAAAATTCTTCACCGATAGATTCTTTTTTAAATGTTATTCCTTCTCCAATGAGTGGTTATGAATCAAATTTATTAATGTCTGGAGGTACTTTTATTGAAGGAAGTACAAGTGAATTTTCAGCTGATGCTCCTTTAAGAGATCCATTTAATATTTTTGTCCAAGGTGGTTCTCACATGGCTCACATCAAAATTGCTTTAATTCAATTAGTATCTGAATTATTAGAAGAAAATCTAATTGAAAAGGAATCTCTCATTTTCCCATAAATTCTATTATGTCCTATAAGTTTCCAAATTATCTAAAATATGCTGATACACATGAATATGTGAAGGAAGAAAATGGATTATTAAAAATTGGTGTTAGTGAGTTTGCTATTGATCAATTAGGAGATATTGTTTTTGTGGAATTAGTCGAGAAGGGAACTTATTTACAAAAAGGAGAAACTTTTGGAACAATTGAATCTGTTAAGGCTGTTGAAGAGGTATATCTTCCTTTTTCAGGAGAAGTGATTTCTGTTAATGAAGGAGTTATTGATAATCCAGAAATTTTGCAAAATGATCCAATTGGTGATGGATGGTTGCTAATTATTAAATCAGAATCAAATGTTTTATTAGACGAATTAATGAATTCAGATGAATATAAATCAAAGGTTGTTCCGAATTAAAGCAAATTTCTAAAAACCGGCTATTTTAAAGAAAAATAAATTAAATATGAATCCCACAAGCAACTCGGATTTATTTATTGATAGACATCTTGGATTGAAGGAAAAAGATGAAAAAAAAATGCTTCAAAAACTTAGTTTTAATAATATAGATGAATTTATTAATCAAGTTATTCCTGAAGATATTCAGTTAAAAGAAAAATTTTCAGATGTCTTGCCAAAAGGATGTTCTGAAATTGAGGCATTGAACGAATTAGAAGAAATATCTAATAAAAATCATAAATTTAGATCTTTAATTGGACTTGGATATTACGGAACACATACCCCTAAAGTTGTACAAAGGCATGTATTAGAGAACCCCCGGTGGTATACCGCTTATACCCCTTATCAAGCAGAAATTGCTCAAGGCAGATTAGAAGCGTTGTTTAATTTTCAAACTTTAATTTGTGAATTAACCGGTTTCTCTATAGCTAATGCATCTCTTTTAGATGAGGGAACAGCTGCTGCAGAAGCAATGACAATGAGTTTTTCTTCAAGGAAAAATAAGTCCTCCAATATTTTCTTAGTAGATGAAAATGTTTTTGACCATACATTTAATGTTTTATTGACGAGAGCTAAACCATTAGGAATTAAGTTAAAACGTTTTAATCAAAAGTACTTTAATAATCATGATGATGTTTTTGGCCTCTTAATCCAGCTTCCTGGTAAAAATGGAGATTTATTTGATCCAACATTTTTAATCTCACAAGCTCATAGAGCAGAAATAGTGGTCACATCCATTATTGATCCTCTTGCACAAGTTTTAATAAAACCAATAGCTCGATTTGGAGTTGATATAGCTGTTGGAAGTTTGCAAAGATTTGGAGTCCCGATGGGCTTTGGTGGTCCTCATGCAGCATTTTTTGCATGTACTGAAAAATATAAAAGACTTATACCAGGAAGAATCGTAGGACAAACTCTATCTAGAAATGGAGAACAATCACTCAGATTGGCATTGCAAACAAGAGAACAACACATAAGAAGAGAAAAGGCGACTAGTAATATTTGTACAGCTCAATCTTTATTAGCAATAATATCTTCTTTTTATGCCATATATCATGGGTCTTCAGGATTAACAAAAATGGCTAAGAGATTAGTTGTTTTAAGACGATATCTAGAATCATTACTTTCTGAGTTAGGTTTAAAAATACCTCTTGGGAGTAGGTTCGATAGTTTTGATATTTACTGTGAGGAATCTGAAAAGATTCATAACGAAGCTTTAAAAAAAGGATTCAACTTTAGAATTTTACCTTTGGGTTCATCGATTGAGGAATCTACAGGATTTGGAATTTCCTTAGATGAGCTTACTGATAAAAATGAAATCCATAAGATAGTAACTTGCGTAGCAAATGGGCTAGGAAGAAAAGAAGATTTAAAGCACATTATACTTAATAATTGTTTTCAGTTTGAGGGTATTCCTCTTAGAAATAAAGAATGGATGCAACAAAATGTATTTGAAAATTATCAAAGTGAGACTGATTTAATGAGGTACATTTTTAAACTTGCTGAGAAAGATTTTTCACTGGTTGATGGAATGATTCCACTAGGAAGTTGTACGATGAAATTAAATTCTGCAGCAGAGCTTAGTCCAATTTCATGGGCTAATTTATCCTCAATTCACCCTTTCGCTCCAGCTAATCAAACAAAGGGTTATTCAAAAATAATAAGCGATCTTGAGAAATGGATTAGTGACCTGATTGGCTTGAATTCAGTTTCATTTCAACCGAATGCAGGTTCTCAAGGTGAGTTTGCGGGTCTATTGGCAATTAATTCTTACTTCTCTTCAAAAGGTGATTTATCAAGAAAAAAATGCCTAATACCACAAAGTGCTCATGGAACAAATCCTGCTAGCGCGGTTATGGCAGGGTTTGATGTTGTAACTATTAAATGTGATTCTGAGGGTAATATTTCTTATGAGGATTTATTAATTAAGGTCCAGGAATTTGATAATACAATTGGTGCACTAATGTTAACTTATCCTTCTACTCATGGAGTTTTTGAATTAAAAATCAGAGAAATATGTGACTTAATTCATTCAGTTGGGGCATTTGTTTATTTGGATGGAGCAAATCTTAATGCTCAGGTCGGATTATGTAGGCCTGGTGATTATGGCGTGGATGTTTGCCATCTAAATTTACATAAAACATTTTGTATCCCTCATGGAGGCGGTGGCCCTGGAGTTGGTCCAGTTGCAACATCTGAAACTTTAAGTCCTTTCCTTCCTTCCCATTCTTTGAAAGATAATACTTTTAGTCAATTTGGTTATTCTGTATCTTCTTCACAGCATGGAAGTGCAAGCATTCTTCCAATAAGCTGGATGTACATAAAGATGGCTGGTCAAAGTGGTTTAAGAAAGGCGAGTAAGCATGCAATATTGTCAGCAAATTATATTGCTAATAGACTAAAAAATAAATTTAAGATTTTATATAAAGGACAAAATAATTTTGTCGCACATGAATGTATCCTTGATTTTAGAGAGTTGAAGTCAAGAACAGGTTTAAGTGTCAATGATATAGCTAAGAGATTAATAGACTATAGCTTTCATGCTCCAACGATAAGTTGGCCAGTTCCTGAAACTATAATGATTGAGCCTACTGAAAGTGAAAGTTTGACGGAGTTAAATAGATTTTGTGAAGCTATGCTCTTAATAAGCGAAGAAATTGAAGAAATTGAAAATAATATTAATCTCAGAAATAATAATTTAATTAGTAATGCTCCTCATACTATAAATGAGTTGATTTCAGATAATTGGAATTATCCTTATTCAAAAGAAAAGGCTGCATATCCGTATAAAGGTAAATTCGAACATAAATTTTGGTCTTCTGTATCAAGAATTGATAATGCATATGGTGATAGAAATTTAATTTGTTCTTGTAATGTCAACGATAAAGATTTTTTAGATGACAAAAAATGTGCATAAAGACTAGCATTCTTTTGGTTTTTTAGTTATTGTCAATTTGAATAAAAAATTTAATATTTTCTTATAGAATTTTTTTAGATTTTTTCATTATTATTATCAAGCATCAAATTTATTTGGGGTATTTGAAGCTATGAGTAAAGATTTTAAATCTGGTAAGGTTAAGAGCTTGCCAATTAATAATTTGAATCTGCCAAATTTTGTTAATAATTCCTTAGGGAATAATACAAAGGTAAATTCTGTTGAAGGTACTAATGTAATTAGAGTGCCATTTGGTAAAAGATTTCCTAAAAAACAAAGGCCCGATAAGAATCAAAATATAGCTACTTTAATACTCCCAATCAATACATTTATTAATCCTACTCCACCCCCACATGTGGCTTAATTTATAGAAATTTAGGAAATTTTTTCAAGTGTTTCTAAATAATATCTTTGTAATTGAAGAGTAGCTTGGTTCCAGTCCCATCGTTCAGCTTCTTTCCTAGCTTCTTTTCTCATAGCTTCTTTTTTATTCTTATCTGCCAGAATTTTTTTAGTAGCTTCAATTAAACTTCTTTCTCCATTGTCTTTTTCATCTGGGTTATATAAGCAACCATTTATTCCATTATTAATAATATCTGGGATACCACCTTTATTAGCCCCTATTACTGGGCATCCTGCAGCCATTGCTTCTAACAACACTAACCCGAGAGTTTCTGTGCTTGATGGGAATAAGAATATATCTCCAGATGCGTATGCACTGGCTAGCTCTTCACCAGATAAATAACCTATAAAATTTGTTTTTGTGTTTTCAAATATCTTTTCCAACTGTCCTCTGTAGGGACCATCTCCCACTAGAGCGAGACATGCTCCGGGTATATTATCTAATACAGGTTTAATTCTTTCAATTTGCTTTTCCGCCGATAATCTACCTACATAAATCAAAAGTGAATCCGAATCTAGATATTTTCCAAATAATTTTTCTCTCATTTTTTCGCTTCTTAATTCTGGTTTGAAGTTTTCAGTGTCGACACCTCTTTGCCATAAAGCAGTCCTCTGTATTCCTTTATCTTCGAGTTCATTAACCATTGCAGTTGAGGTACAAAGATTTAATAAGGCTTGATTATGAGCTGCTTTTAACAACTCCCATAAAAGGGGTTCTAACATTCCCATTCCGTAGTGTTCAAGATATTTCGGAAGATGTGTATGGTAACTTGCAATTAGAGGAATATTGTTTGTTTTTGCTAGCCATATGCCTCCAAGTCCAAGTACAGCGGGATTAACTACATGTACTAAGTCTGGCTTGAATTCTTCTAACTTATCAGAGACTGCAGGGCCAGGTAAGCCTAATTTTAATTCAGGATATAAAGGTAGCGGCATTGCAGCAACTCCTACTATTGTTGCTCCTTTATAAGAATCAGGACATCCCTCAGGACAAAACACTATAACTTCATCACCATTTTTTGTTAAAAATTCGATGGTCTTAGTTAGTCTTGTTACTATTCCGTCAACTTTAGGTAGAAAAGTTTCAGTAAAGAATGCTATTTTCACTTTTTTAAGTTAGATATAAAACTATTTTTAATTAGTTTTTATTGCTTTAGCCTGTTTGTTCGTCCAAGTTGAAATACAAGGAATTCTTTTTTTATCACATCTCATAGAGTATTTTTTAGCTACTTCAACAACTTCTTCTAATAAGCCATTATCAAGAGTGGTGGGATTAAGCCCCAATTCTATGAAACATTTATTATCAACTATTAAATCATTTTCGACAGCTTCATTTCGAGGATTTGGTAAATAATTGATTTCGGCTCCAGTAAGAGAAGCAACTTTTTTGGCTAATTCTCCAACCTGGTGACTTTCTGTCATTTGATTGAAAATTTTTACTCGTTCGCCAGATTGTGGAGGATTTTCTAGAGCTAGTTGGACACATTTAACTGAATCTTTAATATGTATAAAAGCTCTTGTCTGTCCTCCTGTCCCATGAACAGTAAGGGGATATCCGATCGCTGCTTGCATAAGAAATCTATTAAGAACTGTACCGTAATCGCCGTCGTAATCGAATCTATTTGTCAATCTTGGATCTTTTAATGTTGTTTCTGTATTTGTGCCCCAAACAATGCCTTGATGTAAATCTGTGATTCTAATCAAGTCGTTTTTGTTGTAATAAAGAAATAATAATTGATCTAATGTCTTCGTCATATGATAAACGCTGCCAGGACTGGCGGGATGAAGAATTTCTTCTTCAAAACGACTTCCATCTGGTTGAGGTACTTCAACTTTTAAATAACCTTCAGGAATTGTTGCGCCTCTATGTGATCCATATCCATATACTCCCATGGTTCCTAAATGAACAATATGAATATCTAAATTACTTTCTACAATTGCAGCAAGTAAATTGTGAGTACCATTCACATTATTATCAACTGTATATCTTTTGGTAAAACTTGATTTCATTGAGTAAGGTGCAGCTCTTTGTTCAGCAAAATGTACAATTGAATCAGGTTTTTCCTCAATAAGTAAATTTAGTAATTTTTGATATTGTTTCGAAAGATCAATATTAATAAATTTTATTGGTTTTCCACCGGTCTCTTCCCATGCAGAAAGTCTTTCATTTATTGCAGAAATTGGGGTTAACGATTCCACTTCAAGATCAATATCTATTTTTCTGCGACTTAGGTTGTCAACTATAATTACTTCATGATTTTGTTCTGCTAAATTTACCGCACAAGGCCAACCGCAAAAACCATCTCCGCCAAGAACAATTACTTTCACTCAAAACTCCAGAATTAAAATATCATTTTATATT
This sequence comes from uncultured Prochlorococcus sp., assembly GCA_902609995.1. GTDB lineage: Bacteria > Cyanobacteriota > Cyanobacteriia > PCC-6307 > Cyanobiaceae > Prochlorococcus_A. Next base: position 35,436 of record CACLUD010000001.1, read on the forward strand.
TATTAAATTACTACAGAGTGCTTCCAAAATGCGAAAAAAGATTGTAAAAAGTTTCAAATCTTTTCTCTTTAATTAATAAATTGGCTATTCTTGCAATTTTTTTAATATTAAAATTATTTTTAAAGAATCAAATTACTTTATTGAGATATTTTTTTCAGGTGAACTAGCGTTTGCTAACTTCTGCTTTTCAATTCTTCCAGCTAAAAAAGCGTTTCTTCCTGCTTTTACACCATAATTCATCGCTTTAGCCATTTTTAATGGGTGTTTAGCTAATGCGATAGCACTATTGATTAAAACTCCATCTGCTCCAAGTTCCATAGCCTGAGAAGCTTCGCTAGGTACACCTATGCCGGCATCAATTATGACAGGAATATTAGAATTTTCAATAATTATGGATATATTAGATAAATTTAAAAGGCCTTGACCAGAGCCAATAGGTGATCCTAATGGCATCACAGTCGAACAACCTATCTCTTCTAACTTTTTAGCTAATATTGGATCAGCATTTATGTATGGAAGAACAATAAAATCTTTATTTATCAATATTTCAGCTGCTTTAAGGGTTTCAATAGGATCAGGTAATAAATATTTTTTGTCAGGAATAACTTCTAATTTGACGAAATTATTTTCTTCTTGACCTGATAATTTGGCAAGTTCTCTTCCTAAAATTGCTATTCTTATTGCTTCGTCTGAATTGGTACAACCAGCAGTATTAGGAAGCATCCAGAATTTTTTCCAGTCAATTTTTTCCAGTAAATTTTCTCCATTTTGATTATTTTGAATCCTTCTCACTGCGACAGTGACTATTTCAGATTCAGTATTAGCTAAACTATCTATCATTACTTCTGAAGACGTATATTTTCCTGTACCAACCATCAACCTACTTGAGAAGCTTTTACCTCCAATTTGTAAACATGAATCTTCTTTCATTTTAAAATCCTTTATCTTTTATTCCTTTGAAAGGTGTGTAATTATTTCTTTTTTCAAGTTCTTTGCTCTTTTTAATTGCTGTTTTGTTGTTTGGATCTATTACTAAAACTTTCATATAAGTTGCATATGCCAAATCATATTCCAGCAGTCGTTGTTGTGCGGATGCCAGATTATTTAAAGCGACTGTATATTCAGGGAGTGATTTTATAGCTGAGTTATAGTGCTTGATTGCTTTTTTAAACTCATTTTGTGCTGCATAAGAAAAACCGAGAGCATTTTCAATAATAGCTTTTGCTTCGTCTGGTTCATTATCATAAGATTCAACAGCTTTCAGAAAAGTCTTAGAGGCCTCTATATATAACCTTTTTTTAATTTGGATAGAGCCAAATTCATATAATTCAGAAGCTTTTGTTAGTGAATTAAGGCCTTTTTGCTCAAATTTTACTAAATTTAATTCTTCTTTTCTTGTCCTAAGAAATTGTCGAAATACAAAAATAGAGATTATTATAAGTACTATAAAAAGGATTATCAAATAGGATTGAAAGGAAGATATTTCCATTACTTATCAGATATTTTGAACGATTTTATTTTTTTAATTTAATTGCTTACGGTAGAAACTATTTTTTCAAAACATTGTGGATCGCTTAAAGCTAATTGTGCTAGCATTTTTCTATTGATAATTATGTCAGAGTTCTTCATCCCATTAATTAATCTGCTGTAATTTGTGCCATTAATTCTTGCCGAGGCATTTATTCTTGAGATCCAAAGTCTTCTGAAATCTCTTTTTCTTCTTCTTCTATCTCTATAAGCGTTGCAGAGAGCTTTCATTACTCTTTGATTTGCTGTTCTAAAAAGATTTTTGTTTCCTCCTCTGAAACCTTTAGCGAGGTTTAAGATTTTGTTTCTTCTTTTTCTGGCTATGTTGCCTCTTTTAACGCGTGCCATAAATTTATTTTAAAAGTAATTTGAATGCTCTTAAGCGTAAGGAATCATTAATTTTACATTATCAGCATCTCTTTCATCAACAACAGCTTTTGTTTTAAGATGTCTCTTTAATTTTGAGCTTTTGTGATCTAATAAATGATTATGGAAAGCTCTTCTTCTAGTAAATTTGCCCGTAGCAGTAGCTTTAAATCTTTTAGCTGCTGATTTACGAGTTTTAAGTTTAGACATTTCCCTTGATAATGTTTAATCTAGATAATCTAAACCTTTATATGCATTGGTGCAAATTAAAGTTTTGAATTGAAAAGTTAATGTCGAACTTATGCTGCGCAAATTGAACTTAAAGTTTCTCATTTATGGATGTTGGTTATTTTGTTCAATTTCTCCACTACTGACATTAAGTGGCTCTATAGATGAATCTTCAAAAATAAATCTTACTCAAGAATTAAAAAAAGGTAATTTTTTAATTGGATTAAAACAATATTTAGGAGCTAGGAGCGATAACTTTCCAGAAGAAAATAATATTACTTTTACTACAAAAAATGATTTTTTAAAACTCCATTCTACTAACGGTGTAAAACATAAATCTAAAAAAATAAATATTGTTTTGAAGAAAAAAAACTTGATAACCCCTTTCATTGTTGAAAGATTAGTATTTGGTCCATTTGCAAGCTATGAATCTGCACAAAAGCAAGCTGAAAAATTAAAGGAAAAAGGTTATCAAGCTTTAGTTGCCTTTCCAAACAATTGGGAAGTTTGGATTCCAGTTGGCAAAAACCTTCCTGACAAAAAACTAAACTATAGACTGTTTAAAAAATCCTTCAAGTCAAAAATTACCCCTTTCCTTGTTACTGAATATTCGCAACATGAACTCCAAGGCCCGATATATATATCTTCATCTCAAGAGATAAGTATTAATGATATTAATTTTGGTAAAAAGTTTTATTTAGCTAAAGATTCATATGGAACTTGGACGTTGATCCAGAAAATTAAATTTGATGATTACTTAAAAGGTGTTCTGCCACATGAAATTGGTTCTAATTCACCTTTAGAAGCATTGAAAGCACAAGCAGTAATTGCGAGAACTTGGGCACTTTATAATTCCGATAGATTTAAAATAGATCAATATCATTTGTGTATAACAACTCAATGCCAAGTTTATAAACCTCCTTTGATTGAGTATAAAAATGTACATAAAGCGATAAAAGATACTTCAAATTTAATAATCACTTATAAAAAGAAACCAATTAATTCTTTTTATCATGGATCTAATGGAGGTATATCATCTAGTGCGAGTGAATCTTGGCAAATAAAAGATTATCGTTATCTTAATTCAATGATTGATGGTTCAAATTCTTTAAAAAAAGCTTTTAGACTTCCAATTAAAAGTGGGGATGAATTAAATAAATTCCTTGAGTTTGCAGATGAAAAAGTTTATGGTAGAAAGCATTCTCTTTTTCGATGGGAGAAAATACTTTCTAATGAGACGATCCAAAATAATCTATTAAATAATCAATTAATTAAGGAGAAATCAGATTTGGTTGATCTAAATATTATTGATAGAGGCTTCAGTGGAAGAGTAATAAAATTAGAAATTAAGCTAAAAAATTTAAAGAAACCAATAGTTCTAGAAAAAGATGATATTCGTCGAATATTGAGTTTTTTGCCGAGTAATTTATTTACTATTAATAAATTAAATGATAATCTTTGGCTTTTTAAAGGAGGTGGCTTCGGTCATGGTGTAGGTTTATCTCAATCAGGAGCGATAGAAATGGCTGAATTAGGCTTTACTTATGAACAAATATTGAATCATTACTATAAAGGAACAAAAATTAAAAAAATTGAGATATCGTCTCAATAATTAAAATGAAAATTATAAATTATCATTTATGAGTAACGGTTTTTATAAAAATCGAAGATTAAAATCAATTTTATTTCTTGCTATTTGTTTATTAGTAAGTACTATTCCTCATATCTTTGAATTCAAACACTTTTTATTTTTTACAATAACAATTTCTTTTTTAGTTGCTTGTTATGGATTAAATGTAATCTTAAAAAATATAAAAAGAAGTGTTTTTTTACAAAATAACGAAAAGATAATTAGTGATGATAGGTTACCTGCTCTCGATATTTTAGTTGCTGCCAGAGATGAAGAAAATGTTATTGAAAGATTAGTTGAGAGATTATTTAATTTAGATTATCCAATTAATAAATTAAATATTTATATCATTGATGATGGTAGTTCTGATATGACACCTTTAATTTTGGAAAGGTTATCTAAAGTGTTTGATAAATTAAAAATTATTACTAGATCTGCAAATGCTGGAGGTGGTAAATCAGGAGCATTAAATTATGCTTTAAAGTTTACACACGGAGAATGGTTATTAATATTAGATGCTGATGCTCAATTGAAGAATGATACTCTACCAAGACTATTTCGTTTCGTTCATGAGGGATCTTGGTCAGCAGTACAATTAAGAAAATCCGTCATAAATGTAAGTAAGAATTTTTTAACCACTTGTCAGTCTATGGAAATGGCAATGGATGCAATTTTTCAATATGGGAGATTATCTGTTGCGGGAGTATCTGAATTGAGAGGTAATGGTCAATTAATTAATAAAGAAGTTTTACTTAAATGTGGTTCGTTTAATGAAGATACAGTTACTGATGACTTGGATTTAAGCCTTAGGCTTTTACTTTCTAAATCAAAAATTGGGATTCTATGGGATCCTCCTGTTATGGAAGAAGCAGTTGAAAATATATCTGCTTTATTTTCACAGAGGCAAAGATGGGCTGAAGGTGGTTTGCAAAGATTTTTTGATTATGGGGAGCAATTATTTTCAAAAAAAATTGAACTTATTCAAAAGTTTGATTTAACCTTTTTCTTTATCTTGCAATATGCCTTGCCTATTATTTCTTTGATTGATTTGATTTTAAGTATGGTTCTAACGGAATCACCAAGCTATTGGCCAATCTCGATAACAGCATTTACTTTGTCTGGAATTGCAGTTTGGTATGGCTCTTCATGCAAGAGTGAGGGTCCAGTTTTACAAAATCTCAATTTGATGATGATGTTAGTTTCTCTTGTATATCTATCTCATTGGTTTTTAGTTATACCATGGGTAACAATAAAAATGTCTATTTTTCCTAAAAAGATTCTCTGGAAGAAAACACTTCATACCGGTATTTAAGTTATTCATCTAAATCAATAATTTCTCCGTTAAAAAAATTTGCTAAATTTTTGGAACTATTATTATAGGATTCTGGATTAGGTTTATTAGTTGGGGAGGGTGAATTTTGAGAACTATTGCTTTGCTTTTCATTATTGTCATTTAATTTCTTAATTTCTTTATCTTGTAATTTTGCAGTCTTAGTAATATTAATTTTTTTGCTAGAAAAGTTAAGTTTTACTTTATCCCCAAATACTTTTTTTATAGCATTTTCAATTATTACTTTTCGACTTTTAATCATATTTTCCCAGTTGGGAGATAATGCTATTAAAACTTCATTCGAATCAATACTGGCAAGTTCTGCTTGCTGAGAAAGTAGCATTTTTGTTGATGGTAATTCTAATTTGGAAAGAATTAGCTCCCACTTTTCTTTTAAATAATCAGTTTGATTATCATTTTTAGAATTTTGGTTAATATCCTGATTATTAATTAATTCTTTCTTATTGAAATTTCCTGATTCCTTTTGGTTTTTATTATCTTCTGAGATAACTTGTTTATTAATAAATTCTTTCATATTGGAATTTCTTGATTCCTTTTGATTTTTATTATCTTCTGAGATAATTTGTTTATTAATAAATTCTTTCTTATTAATTATTGTTTTATTGATATTTTCTTCAAGAAGACTTGTTAAGTGTATTTCCAACCATAATCTCGGATTGTCGCTTGTTTTTATTTGATAATCAACATTCTTCAGCTTGTTATGCCAGTCAATAATTCTGTTCTTACTAATTTTGTTAGACAATTTATTTAATTCATTTTGAAATTCAATAGATGTATAGTACATTTCTGAATAATTATTATTTAAAGTTTTAAGTAAAAGGTCTCTAGTAATATTTAATAGTCCAACTAATATCTCATTTGGTTCATTTCCTGCATCATATAAGTTATTACAACTAATTAATAACGACTCAGGCTCATTATTAATTAATGCATTGATTAAATCAGTCAAATCATTTTCGGATACTTCTCCAAGCAAGCTTTGAACATTTTTTGTAGTTACGCCATTAGGAAGAAGACTTAATTGATCTAGTAAACTTTGTGCATCGCGCATTCCACCATTCGATCTTTTTGCAATTAGTTTGAGAGCCTGATCTTCAAATTTAATTGATTCTTTATTTGCTATTGCAGAAAGGTTGTGGAAAATAGTATTTGAGCTGATTCTTTTAAAATCAAATTTCTGACATCTACTTTGAATGGTATTTATGACTCTTTCAGGATTTGTTGTTGCAAGAATAAAAACAACTCTTTCAGGAGGTTCTTCAATAGTTTTGAGTAAAGCATTTGATGCAGCTGTTGAAAGCATATGACATTCATCGATAACATATACTTTCCATCTAGCTTGAGTCGGGGCAAATCTTGCTCTATCAATTATTTCTCGTATATTTTCAACTCCAGTATTAGATGCGGCATCAATTTCAATAATATCTAGGGCGTTACCTTCCGCAATTTGTATACATAATTCGCAGTTTCCACATGGATTTGGTGTAGGTTGTTTAGATGATAGACAATTTAATGATTTTGCAAATATTCTCGCACTTGATGTCTTCCCTGTCCCTCTAGGTCCATTAAAGAGATAAGCAGGTGCAATTTTGTGAGATATTAATGCTTGTTTAAGAGTGATTGATATAAATTCTTGACCAACCAGCTCATCAAGGTTAAGAGGCCTATATTTTTGATGAAAAGGTTTATGTATATTAAGCATTTATTATTTTTAATTACATTATTAAAGTTGAATTATGGAAAACGATTACTTAAATTTTTATGCAGATTCTTTAATAATCCTTTGAGATCCTGCTGGAAGTTTAACAATTTTCGACAAGAACAGTTTGTCTACCATTTTTTTCGTAATGGTGAACTCTTTAACTTCTTCTTGTGATGGAAGTGTATACATTAAATCAAGCATTAATTCTTCAATTATTGATCTAAGAGCTCTAGCTCCCGTTTTTCTTTTAAAAGCTTCATTAGCGATTGCTTCCACAGACTCTGGTTCGAAATTTAATTCAACGTTATCCATACTTAATAAAGTTTTAAATTGCTTTACCAGTGCATCTCTTGGTTCTGTAAGAATTGATTCAAGAGTTTCTTTAGTAAGACGATCTAATACTGCGCATACTGGAATTCTTCCAATGAACTCTGGAATTAATCCATATTTGACTAGATCATCTTGTTCTAAATTCTTGAGAGCATCTCGGGAATCAACTATTTTTTTTGCATTTATTTTTCTTTCGTCAGGGTTGGTAGTAAATCCAATTGAATTTTTGCCTAAACGTTTTTGAACAATATCCTCTAAACCTATAAATGCACCTCCACATATAAATAAAATCTGGCTTGTATCGATTTGGATACAGTCATGGTTGGGGTGTTTTCTTCCTCCTTGTGGTGGAACATTGGCAATTGTTCCTTCAAGCATTTTTAATAATGCTTGTTGAACTCCTTCCCCAGATACATCTCTTGTAATTGATGGGTTTTCACTCTTTCTAGCGATCTTGTCTATTTCATCAATATATATGATCCCCTTTTGAGCTAAATCCACATTCATTTCTGACTTTTGTAGAAGTCTCAAGAGGATATTTTCAACATCTTCGCCAACATATCCAGCTTCGGTAAGACTTGTTGCATCAGCTACTGCAAAAGGAACATCAAGAAATTCAGCTAAAGTTTGTGCTAATAATGTTTTGCCACTTCCAGTTGGGCCAATTAGTAAGATGTTTGATTTTTGTAGTTTAGTTGCTTGTAAATCATTAGAATTATTTTCTTTATTTTCTTCTTTTAATCTCCAAGCTAGTCTTTTATAGTGATTATAAACAGCAACTGATAGTATCTTTTTTGCAGATTCTTGACCTACAACTTGGTTATCAAGAAAAGTTTTAATTTCAAGTGGTTTGGGGATAGAAGTTAATTCTAAAGGAATAGATTTATCAGAATTATTAGTTGGTAATTTTTTCTTTACTTGAGGTGAGTTATTGATTTTTGCTTGAGTATCAATTAATTCTTCATCAAGAATTTCATTACAAAGGTCTATGCATTCATCACAAATATAAACCCCCGGACCAGCTATAAGTTTTCTAACTTGATCTTGTGATTTACCACAAAAAGAACATTTTAGATGGGCGTCGAATTTAGCCATCGTTAATCAAAGCTTGTGTAGAATAAAAAAAGGTTAAATATCCCTTACTTATTAGGATTGCTTATAAAATTGGATTCGTCATCATATTCTTAAAATATTGCTTTTACTTGTCATTTTTTATGACCTTATCAATTAGTCCATATTCAACTGCTTCTACAGGTGATAGAAAATAGTCTCTTTCAGTATCTTCATTAATTTTTTCTAAAGATTGATTTGTATGTTCTGCTAAAAGAGAATTTAGTGTTTTTTTGAGAAATAGTATTTCTTTTGCTTGTATCTCAATTTCAACTGCTTGGCCTTGAGCACCTCCAAGTGGCTGGTGAATCATTATTCTCGAATTAGGTAAAGCTAACCTTTTTCCTTTCGCCCCCCCACTAAGAAGGAATGCCCCCATACTTGCAGCTACACCAAAACAGATTGTTACAACGTCTGGAGAGATTTGTTGCATCGTATCGTATATAGCTAATCCAGCAGTAACAGAACCACCAGGAGAATTAATATATATTTGTATGTCTTTGTCAGGATCTTCTGCTTCTAGAAATAATAATTGTGCAACTAATGAATCTGATACTTGATCATTAATCCCGGTACCTAAAAATATTATTCTTTCCCTTAATAATCTTGAATAAATATCAAATGCTCTTTCTCCTCTTCCAGATTGTTCTACTACTGTAGGAACAGCAGATCTCGATTTATCAATAACATCGCGAGAATTTATTGAGCTTTGGATTAAATGTTTTTTTTCAGAATACACTTAGTTAGTCTCTTTTTTATATAATTTAAGGGTTTTTTTGGTGAATAGTTAAATTTTTTATAAATTAATTTTTTTCTTTTTTATTTACCTTGGGTTTTCTTTTAGTTTGAACACCTTTTTTTGAAGTTGCTTTTGTGGTCGCTTTTGTGGTTAATTTTGTTGCTTTTTCATTTATTTCTTTTACTGCTGAATTTTCTTCAAGCCAAGTGATTAACTTTTCTTGTAGGAGATCTTTGTGAATTACATCTTTTAATTTCTGAATGTCAATTTGTTTTGGCGATTTAGAAATTTCATCTTCATATTCCTTCATTTTTTGATCTATTTCTTCATCCTCGACTGTGATTTTTTCACTTTCTGATAATGCTTTTAAAGCTAAATTTCTTTGAACATTTTTTTCAGCTTGAGGACGAGTTGATTCTGCTAAAGATTTCACTAATTCTGGAGTAAACGTTGATTTAATATCCATACCTTGTTGAGCAAATCTTTGCGCTTGTTGTTCAATATTATTTCTAACTTCAATATCAATCATTGCTTTTGGAATTTCGGCATCTAACTCTTTGGATAGTGCATCCATTAAAGCTTCAACTTTTATATTTTTTTGAATATTATCAAAATTCTCCTTTAGTTGTTTTTCTATATCTTTTTTTAGTTCTTTTAATGAATCTTTATTTCCAGATTGTTTTGCAAAATCATCATTAAGTTCAGGCAATTCTTTTTCTTTAAGATCTTTAAGATTTACTTCAAAAATTGCTTCTTTACCTCTGGAATCTTCATGAGAATAGTCTTCAGGAAATCTTAGGGTAAGAGTTTTATTATCATCAATTTTCATACCAACAATTCCCTCAACGAAGCCTGGAATCATTTTGTTCTTTTCTAATTCAAGATCCATTGAATCACTAGATCCCCCGTCGATTTCTTTTTTGGAATCTTTGTAAATACCTTTGAAACTGACTACCGCGATGTCTCCTAACTTAGCAGGCCTATTATTAACTGGAATAATATTTGCTAATTGATTTCTTGATTTTTCTAAAGCTTCATCTATGGATTTGGGGTCAAACTTACTTTTTTTAATTTCAACTGATAGACCTTTTGATTTTTTTAATTTTAATTCGGGTGCAATATCAGTTTGTAGAGTAATTTTTAAAGGTTTTTCCGGATTAAAAATTTTTAGTATTGATTCAAATCCATCAACTAATTCTGGTTCACTTAGTGGCTCTATTGATTCCATCTTCAAAGCCTGGTTCCAAGATTTATCAATTATTTTTTCTAGGGCAGAGGCATGTAGTTGAGTAATACCGATTCGTTGTATTAATACTTGTTTTGGAATTTTGCCAAGTCTAAATCCAGGAATTTTGGCCGAACGACTAATTGAATTTATTGTCTCATTTACACATGATTTGCATGTATTAGATGGTATTTCTAATTCAAGTGCAACTCTACTTTGTGGTAGTGCGGTTGTTTTTACTATTAATTCTTCTTTAATCATGTTTGAGTTTTTAAAATTATTACAATAGGCAGAATCTTAATTATTCCACATTAAGTGATTTCCTTGAAGTTAACTTTTTTGATACAGTAAGAAAAATATTAAATCCTATAATTTTTTAATTCATATAGTGAGAAATTCTCCTTTTTTGCCAAATAGACCATTAAAAGTAGCTGTTTTAGGTTCTTCAGGTGCTGTTGGATCTGAACTACTTAAAATTCTAGAAGAAAGAGATTTTCCTATCTCAGAATTAGTTTTGCTTTCATCTCAGCGGTCAGAAGGGAAAATAGTCAAATGGAAAGGAGAAGAAATTATTACTAAAAAAACTTCAAAAGAAGAATTTTTGAATGTTGATTTAGTTCTTGCTTCCGCAGGTGGAAGTATTTCAAAACAATGGTTATCTACAGTTAAAGATCAAAATGCTGTACTAATTGATAATTCAAGTGCATTCAGATTAGAAAATGATGTTCCTCTTGTTGTTCCGGAAGTAAATGCTTCAGAAGCTTTAAAGCATAATGGTGTTATCGCTAATCCGAATTGCACAACAATATTACTGACTTTAGTTTTAGCTCCTTTGAATAAAATTTCTCCGATTAAAAGAGTAATCGTTTCAACTTATCAATCGGTAAGTGGAGCTGGTCAATTAGCAATGGAGGAATTACAGTTTTTAACTAAGAAATATTTGCAGGGAGATCCGAAAGAAAGTGAAGTCTTACCATATTCCTTAGCATTTAATCTTTTTCTACATAATTCACCAATGCTTTCAAATAATTACTGCGAAGAAGAGATGAAAATGATAAATGAAACTCGCAAAATACTAAATATTACTGATTTAAAATTGTCTTCAACATGCGTTCGAGTTCCCGTTCTTAGAGCTCATTCTGAATCAGTTAATGTTGAATTTGATGATGTTATCAAACCTTCTTATGCTTTTAATCAATTGAAAAAAGCTAAAGGTTTAGAAATAATAGAAGATTATGAAAAAAATAGGTTCCCGATGCCAAATGATGTGATGGGAAGAGATAATATTGCGGTAGGAAGAATAAGAACTGATATTAGTAATTCTAATGGATTAGAATTATGGTTATGTGGAGATCAAATAAGGAAAGGCGCAGCACTTAATGCTGTTCAAATAGCAGAATTATTAATTGCAAAAAAATGATTCCCAACAATACTAATTTTTCTAATCCATTATTCGGAAGAATTTTGACAGCTATGGTTACTCCATTTAAAAAAAATGGTGCAGTTGATTATGAATTAGCTATTAAACTTTCTAATTACCTTTGTGAAAATGGCTCTGATGGAATTGTGCTTTGTGGGACCACAGGAGAGTCTCCAACTCTTACATGGGCTGAACAACATAATTTGTTTGTTGCAGTAAAAGGTTCTTTAAATTCTAGATCTAAAGTGATTGTTGGCACAGGTAGTAACTGTACTAGTGAGGCTATAGAAGCTACCCAAAAAGCTTATGAATTTGGTGCGGATGGTGCTTTAGTTGTTGTCCCTTACTACAATAAGCCCCCTCAAGAAGGTCTTTATAAACACTTTAGTTCTATAGCTAATGCAGCTAGTGATTTACCTTTAATGTTGTATAACATTCCTGGAAGAACTGGTTGTAATTTATTACCCACCACTGTAAATAAACTTATGAATTTCCCAAATATTCTCAGTATTAAAGCAGCAAGCGGTAGAATAGAAGAAGTGACAGAGTTAAGGGCGGCGTGCGGCTCTAAACTTTCAATATATAGTGGCGATGATTCATTGTTGCTTCCTATGTTATCTGTTGGTGCTGTTGGTGTAGTAAGCGTAGCTAGCCACATCGTTGGGTTGCAGCTTAAAACTATGATTGAATCATTTCAAAAAGGTGAAATATCTATTGCTCTTGATATTCATGAAAAACTGCAACCACTTTTCAAGGCACTCTTTGAAACGACAAATCCAATTCCCATCAAAGCAGCTTTAGAACTACGAGGTTGGCAAGTTGGTTCTCCTAGGAATCCATTAACGCCTCTTATTAAAGAAAAGAAAGAAAGCTTACTTCAGATAATTCAAAATCTGTCTTTGTAAATACTTTTTTTAACGCTTTAATAAAGTTACTTTGACTTTAATTACCACATTTTAGCTTGTTAAAATACTTTTATTATGAATTCAAATCAAATCAAATCAAATAATACTCAAACCTTATCTCAAACAAAAAGATCAAATGAACCTGCTTTAAAAATTATTCCATTAGGGGGTCTTCATGAAATAGGTAAAAATACATGTGTTTTTGAATACCAAGATGACATCATTTTAATAGATGGGGGACTCGCTTTTCCAAGTGATGGCATGCATGGTGTGAATGTTGTTATGCCTGATACATCCTATTTGCAAGCTAACTTAAATAGATTTCGTGGAATGATAGTAACCCATGGTCACGAAGACCATATTGGTGGAATTTCTCATCATTTAAAGAAATTTAATATTCCTGTGATTTATGGCCCACCTTTAGCGATATCAATGCTTAAAGGAAAAATGGAAGAAGCAGGCGTGGCCGATAGGACAACAACACAGACTATAGAACCAAGGCAAGTTGTCAAACTTGGCCAGCATTTTTCATTAGAATTTATACGTAATACTCACTCAATTGGCGATAGTTTTTCTTTAGCTCTAACTACTCCAGTAGGTGTTGTTTTCTTTACTGGGGACTTTAAATTTGATCATCTGCCCCCTGATAACAAACATGCTGATATTGAAAGGATGGCATTTTATGGAGAGAAGGGTGTTCTTTGCTTACTCTCGGACTCTACAAATTCTGAAGTAAAGGGTTTTGTTCCTTCAGAAATTTCTGTTTTTCCAAATTTAGATCGAATAATATCTGAAGCCAAAGGTAGAGTTATGCTTACCACTTTTGCAAGTTCAACCCATAGAGTTGCGATGGTGATTCAATTAGCAATGAAGCATGGACGTAAAATTGGATTAATGGGACGATCAATGCTAAATGTTGTTGGTAAATGTCGTGAATTAGGCTATATAAAATGTCCTGATGATCTCTTTTTCCCAATTAAAAGCATTAGAGATTTACATGATAGAGAAACCCTACTATTAATGACAGGTAGTCAAGGAGAGGTAATGGCTGCATTAAGTAGGATCGGAAGAGATGAACATCCACACGTTAAACTCAAAACTACTGATACAGTAATTTTTTCTTCCAGTCCAATTCCAGGAAATACAATTTCTGTAGTGCACAGTATTGATAGATTAATTAAATTAGGAGCTAATGTTATTTATGGTAAAGAACATGGAATTCATGTTTCTGGTCATGGATGTAGAGATGATCAAAGATTGATGCTAGCGTTAATTAAACCAAAGTTTTTTGTTCCAGTACATGGCGAATATAGAATGCAAGTTTTGCATGGTAAAACCGCTGAATCGATGGGCGTAGATCCCAATAATATACTCATCCTTGATAATGGAGACACAATTGAGCTAAGAGCTGATTCAATGATTCAAGGAGATCCAGTAAAGTCTGGAATTGAAATGCTGGATAATACAAGGACTTGTGTGGTAGATGCAAGAGCTCTAAAAGAGAGACAGCAGTTAGCAGATGATGGAATAGTTACTGTTTTAGCCCCTATAAGTACGGATGGAAATATGGTAGCTCCACCACGAGTAAGTTTAAGAGGAGTAGTAATATCAGCTGATCCAAGAAAAATGTCAATGTGGACTGAAAGGGAGATAAATTGGGTACTAGAAAACCGCTGGAAACAATTATCAAGACAAACCAGTCCCAATAGTTTTGAAGTTGATTGGATTGGGGTCCAAAGAGAGATTGAAAATGGTTTAACTAGAAGAATGCGTAGAGAATTACAAGTAGAGCCATTAATTCTATGCTTAGCTCAACCTGCACCAAGCGGAACCCGAGCTTATAAACCTCAAATAGTTAATGAGCAAAATCAGCATCCAAAAAATAAACATTATCCAAATGTTAATAATCAAAATATAAACCGCAATCAAAATAATTATAAAAATAATCCATCAGCTAGAAATACAAATCAAGTAAACAATAATCAATCTGTAAAAGATTCTGTTAAAACTCCAGTAGCTAAGACAGAGGAGGCACCTGCAGGTAGGACTAGAAGAAGGAGATCTGCAGTATCAAACTAGTTTTTTTCTAGATTTATATAGTCCTTATTCCAAACAATCTCAAATCCATCTGGTAAATCTATTTTGCCTCTATCTTTCTCAAGAATTGAAGAAGCTAAATGAGTTAAATTTTTTGAGCTTAATTGTTTTGTACAATCCTTCTTTAGAAAAGTATTTAAAATAGTGCATCTTGCTTCAATGCATAAGCTATTTAATAATTCCCTCTTTACACCAGTTGCATCTTCACAATAAAGGGATGCAAGCTTACTGAGATCATTTTGCTCATTCTTATAATTGCTCATTTTTTCTGCAAAACTATTTATCCTTTTAGAACAACCAGGATACATAGTTTCTAAAATAGGAATAATTTCTTTTCTGACAATATTTCTCTTAATTGTTAGATCGCAGTTAGTTGGGTCTTCCCAAACAGGAATGTTTTGAAGTTGGCAAAACTTCTTGGTATCTTCTCTAGAGAATATCAATAATGGTCTTATTAAAAAAATGTGATGTTTAAGTAATCTTTTTTTGTTGATATAGCTAAGTCCTGCATAATTGCTTCCTCTAGCTAAATTTAATAAAAATGTTTCTGCATTATCTGTATTCGTGTGACCCGTTAATAAGTAAATATCAGTTTCCTTTTGGTTCTCAATTAATAATTGATTTGCCCTTTCACTTAATTTCTTGTATCTCCAATCTCTTGCTTTTTCTTCAGAAGAAATATTATTTTTATTTGCTTGATCAAAAAAAAATGAAATATTTTTTTTATTACAGTAACTTTTCAATTCAAGTGCATATTTCGCTGATTCTTCATGCCATTGATGATCTCCATGCCAAACATTCACAAACCAATTATGTTGCGTTTTCATATCGTTGATTAAGTTCAATAAAGCCATCGAATCTTGTCCTCCAGAAACTGCTATTAATAGATTTGCTCCATCAGGAATTAATGTTTTATTCCCCAATATTTCTTTGTGCAGGAGATGATGCCAGGATGTCCAATTTTTTTGCGACGAAATTTTATCAGACATATTGTTTAACTCAGATAATATTTTTTTAAAAATTCACTGTTTTAATAAAACAATGTCACAATCAGGTAATAAATTCATCAAATCTATGAGTCTGATTAATCTTTTGCCACAAAAAATTCAAGAAGAGCTTAGCAGTAAATCTTTACTCAAAGTTATTTCAGGATTAAGTAATTTTGAAACCCAAACTGTTAATAAAATTGTAGAAGCAGCCTCGATGGGCGGAGCCGATTTAATTGACATAGCTTGTAAACCTGAATTAGTTGAATCCGCGATTGGGATTTCACCATTACCAATTTGCGTAAGTTCCGTAGAGCCTAAGTCTTTTATAAATTCAGTTAAGGCAGGAGCTTCTTTAATAGAAATAGGTAATTACGATAGTTTTTATGACCAAGGAATTACTTTTTCGGAGGAGAAAATTTTAAATCTTACAAAAGAAACTAAAGATCTTTTACCTAATATTCCTCTATCAGTGACAGTTCCACATAATATGCCTATTGATAAACAAGTAGATCTTGCAATTAAATTAGTTTTTGAAGGCGCTGATATTATTCAAACTGAAGGAGGCAAAAGTTCTAACCCATATAGTTCAGGAATTCAAGGATTATTAGAAAAGTCAGTACCTACTTTGGCGGCTACTTTTGCAATATTCAAGGAATTCGAGAAACAGTCTATTAATATTCCTATCATGAGTGCTTCAGGTTTAAGTGAGGTAACATGTCCTTTGGCAGTATCATGTGGAGCTTCTGCAGTCGGAGTTGGATCTGTAGTAAATAAATTAGATGATTTAATATCAATGGTTGCTGTTGTTAGGGGCCTAAAAGAATCTTTGAAAAATTCAATAATTAAAGAAAAAGTTTCCTAAGATATAAGAATCTTAAGTTATTAGATGAATGAATAACTATAAACTTCAAGCACCTTATCAACCAAATGGTGATCAACCTAAAGCCATTAAGAAGTTAGTTCAAGGAGTTAATAGTGGCGAAGAGTTTCAGACACTTTTAGGAGCAACTGGAACGGGAAAAACTTTTACTATTGCTAATGTAATTCAGCAAACTGGAAGACCAGCACTTATTCTTGCTCATAATAAAACTTTAGCAGCTCAATTATGTAATGAATTAAGGCAGTTTTTTCCAAAAAATGCTGTTGAATACTTTATCTCTTACTATGATTATTATCAGCCAGAAGCTTATGTACCAGTAAGCGATACTTACATAGCAAAAACTGCTTCAATTAATGAAGAGATTGATATGCTTAGGCATTCGGCTACTAGATCATTATTTGAGAGGAAGGATGTAATTGTTGTTGCATCTATTAGTTGTATTTATGGTTTAGGGATACCAAGTGAATATTTAAAAGCTGCTGTTAAATTTGCTGTTGGTGAATCTATAGATTTACGTTCTTCTCTAAGAGCGCTTGTGGATAATCAATATACAAGAAATGATACAGAAATTACGAGAGGTAGATTTAGAATTAAGGGAGATGTATTAGAAATTGGACCAGCTTATGAAGACAGATTGATAAGAATTGAATTATTTGGAGATGAGATTGAGGCTATTAGATTTGTTGATCCATTAACTGGAGAGATTCTTGAGAGTCTTGATCAAGTAAGTGTTTATCCAGCCAAGCATTTTGTCACTCCAAAAGAGAGACTAGAGGCTGCAATTAGTGCTATTAGAAATGAATTAAAAGAACAACTCGATAAATTTGCGTATGAAGGAAAGTTGTTGGAGGCACAGCGTTTAGAACAACGCACAAAATATGATTTGGAAATGTTAAGAGAAGTTGGATATTGTAATGGTGTTGAAAATTATGCACGTCATTTAGCTGGTAGAGAAGAAGGAACTCCTCCGGAATGTTTAATAGATTATTTCCCAAAAGATTGGTTATTAGTAGTTGATGAAAGTCACGTAACATGCCCGCAATTACATGCAATGTATAACGGAGATCAAGCTAGAAAAAAAGTATTAATAGATCATGGTTTTAGATTACCTAGTGCTGCAGATAATAGACCTTTAAAGTGTGAAGAGTTTTGGGAAAAATCCAGACAGACATTGTTTATTAGTGCAACCCCTGGCCAATGGGAGTTGGATCAATGCGAAGGTAAGTTTATTGAACAGGTTATTAGACCTACAGGGGTTTTAGATCCCATAATTGATGTAAGGCCTAGTGATGGACAAATAGATGATCTTTTATCAGAAATAAGAGTTAGAGCTAAAAAGAACCAGAGAGTATTGGTTACTACTCTTACAAAAAGGATGGCAGAAGATCTTACGGATTTTTTATCTGACAATAAAGTAAGGGTGAGATATTTGCATTCTGAAATTCATTCGATTGAAAGGATAGAGATTATTCAAGATCTTAGATTGGGTGAATATGATGTACTGGTTGGAGTAAATTTGCTAAGAGAAGGCCTTGATCTCCCTGAAGTTTCTTTGGTTGCTATTTTAGATGCTGATAAAGAGGGCTTTTTGAGAGCAGAGCGATCCCTAATTCAAACTATTGGAAGAGCGGCAAGACATGTTGAGGGGGTTGCTTTACTTTATGCAGATAACTTTACTGAATCAATGAAAAGAGCGATATCTGAAACTGATAGAAGAAGAACTATCCAAAAAAAATATAATCAAATCAATGGCATTACTCCAAAACCTGCAGGTAAGAAAATTGAAAATTCAATATTGTCTTTTTTAGAGCTTTCCAGAAAATTAGATACTGGAGGATTATCTAAAGATCTAATAAACATTGTTAGTAATAAAACGGACGATATTTTAAATGCTAAAGATAATCAATGTTTACTAGATGAAATGCCTACCTTAATTGATAAGTTAGAAAATAAAATGAAAGATGCAGCAAAAGAACTAAATTTTGAAGAGGCTGCAAATCTTAGAGATAGAATTAAGAAACTCAGGCAAAAATTATCTAGAAATACTTAAATTATTTATTTATCTAATTGGAAATAAGAATGAATTGCATTAACAGCTTGGTCACAATCTTTTTCTAAGACGATACAAGAAGTTCTTATTTCACTTGTAGCAATCATTTCAATATTAATATTTTTATTAGCAAGTGCTCTAAAAATTTTCCCAGCTGTTCCAACCTTAAATGCCATTCCAGCTCCAACTGTGCTCACTTTAGCTATAGCTGGTCCATCTTCGATGAATGATCCTGCCAATTTTTTTGTTAAAGAGTGGAAAATTGTATTAGCTCTTTCTCTATCTTGTTTGCTCATGGTAAAACTTATGTCTTTGGTTTTTAAAGATGTTAACCTTTCAGATTGCACAATAGTATCAAAAATTAAATTATTCTCTGCTAGAGCTAAACATATTGAAGCTGCCACACCAGGTTTATCAGGTAAGTTCCGAATGCTAACTTGAACTTGATTTTTATCTAATGCAATTCCTCTTACCTCAGGCTGATCTTCTGTCTCAATTACTGGATTAATAAATATTTGTTTATCAGATAATTTAAATTTTTCACTGACAAATCTAATAGCTTTTGGAATAATGTCAATATCAATTACGCAGCTGACCTTGATTTCGCTGGTAGCTATTAATCTTACATTTATGTTTGCTTGGGATAAAGTATCAAATAAATCAGCTGATACACTTGGTCTCCCCATTATTCCAGCTCCTTGAATACTTAATTTAGTCATATTTTTTTTGAAATCATATTCGCCACCTAATTGATTTGTTATTAATTTACATTGATCAATTGTTTTGGTTAACTCAAAATCATTAACTGTAAATGCAATATCATTACTCTTTCCATCATGTGTAGCTTGGATTATTAAATCAACATTAATGTTCGCTTCAGACAAGGTTTCAAATATTTGAGCTGCAATTCCAGGTCTGTCAGGTAGTTTGGAAATACTAAATACGGTTTGCTTTTCTAATACTTCAAGACTATTAACAGTCTTTGTTAATTCTAACCCTCCTCTTTTTAAAGCTAATGGTTTAATTTTGCTATGTAGAAGAGTGCCATTTGAGAGGGTTTGACTCGATTTCACATATAATTTAATTCCATAATTGCGAGCAATTTCTACAGCTCTTGGATGAAGTACTGAAGCACCCACACTAGCAAGTTCTAGCATCTCTTCACAACTAATAATATCTAATAATTTTGCATTAGGTACAATTCTTGGATCAGTGGTAAGAACTCCAGGAACATCTGTATATATCTCACAAGTTTCTGCACCTAATGCTGTGGATAGTGCTACTGCTGAAGTATCTGAACCCCCTCTTCCCAAAGTTGTGATTTCCATTGATCCAGTATGACTAAGCGTTGAGCCTTGAAACCCTGCAACTACTACTACATAACCTTGATTAATATAGTTTTGTATTCGTTCTGTTTTGATATCTAGAATTCTTGCTTTTCCATGAATTGATTCAGTAATAATTCCCACTTGGCTACCTGTCAAAGATATTGCAGGAATCCCATATTCATTTAATGACATTGATAGAAGTGCCATAGTTACTTGCTCCCCTGTAGAGAGGAGCATATCTAATTCTCGGCTATTAGGATTTTTGCTGATTGATTTTGCTAACTTATTTAAGTGATCTGTAGAATGACCCATTGCAGATACAACTACGACGATATCATTTCCAGCTTCTTTACTTTGAATAATACTTTGTGCAATCGCCTTAATTTTTGTGATATCTTCAACCGATGTGCCGCCAAATTTTTTGATTAATAAAGCCATAATTAAATCATAATATAAATTATTAAACTTAATATTTGATTAACTTAAGTTAATGAGATTTTCCGTAAATACATTAATAGGATTATTGCCTTTTTTTAGTGATGATTCAATATCTAATAAATTACTCATCAATTTAATTAAGAAATCTGAGGAGATATTGTTTACTTTTTTACGGATAAAAAAAATTCTTTTTGGGTTAGATATATTTGCAAGTTTGCATATTTTTGATAAATCTTGCTCGCCAGATTTATGAAGTAATTTTACTATGGTATGCATTCTGATTTGACTTATTAATCCCGCATTAAGCCTTAAAGCAGGTTC
>CACLUD010000002.1 GCA_902609995.1 uncultured Prochlorococcus sp.
AAACAATTAACAAAATCTCATAGTATTCTACTTAAGAAATACAAAATAACTAATGAAGCACAATAAGCCTCATCAGTACACTCGAATTTGTAGCAACTGCAGAATATTGCTTTTCCTTTATCACTAAGTGCATTGTATTCTCAAGTAAACAAACTAATTTAGATGTCATATCTTTTCTATCTAAATCACTTTCCTCGATATCAAAGCTAATAACTTTATACGCATCAACAGCTATCCTTCTAGCATTTCTTCTGCTAATATTATATTTTTCGGTCATATAAGACGTAAGTGAACTAAAAGCTAGACCTTAAATGACAAGATCAGCAGCTTCTCTAATCCTGAAATCCTTCTCTAATTTTGACGCTCATTTTTTGCATAAGCCCAACAGATTAATCTTATTAAGCACTAGTTTTTGCGCAATTTTTAGTAATATTTGATATATTTTTCGCTAAAAATAATTGCTATAACTATCTTATATTTAGCAACAACTTCCCTTGGTAAGGGAGATACAAACAACTTACAAAGAAGTTAGATATGATTTAGAAATTAGGATCGTCTATGGCATTATCTTCATACCGAAAGCACAGAATATATCTTGCAGCAACAATGAAATATGGACTCGGTTCTAAGGATCCTGAAGAGCTAGCCTTTTACAACAAAATCAGGGAAGAGATGGATGATATGAAAAAAGACACCGTAAAAAAAGGAATACCACTTAGATGGAATAAATAAATGAGTTTGAATACTTTTTTATTGATAGATGGGGGTCTGATGATTTTAGGTTTGCCTTTATTGATGATTCTTAAAGGGAAAAGCTCTCATAAAATTGAGTCATAAGACCAAAGTGATCGACCGATAATAATTAAAGTGTTACTTTGGGGTTAAATAATTCCATAACGGTTACATAGGGGTAACGATTATGATTAACTTTCCCTTATTTGTAGAGGGTTTATTATTTCCTTTATTAGGATTGGGTCTTTTTGTTATTTACAAGAGATCAAAAAGAAAAAAGAGAAAATTTCAAGCACCACCTACACACCAACTTCCTAGCTAATTGGAAAATAAAGGTTTTAATGTAACTCAAGGAATGGTTTTATTACTTTTAAAACCCTTAGATTTACCTCCAAATTTTGTATTAAATTTGATTATTTACATAACAAACTCTAAAAACAATATTGGTTACTAATGAAAAAATATTAATAAAATTTTAACCCAATGATGATTAAACCCACGAATTAATATTTATCTTGGTATCTCGTAAAAAGTAAATAATTTTATCCTATCTATTTAAACTTTGCTTATATTAACCATTTTGAAATTTAATTGTTGATCCTCTATCCGTATATTGGAGTACCTCAAACCGAACATCTTTATTAATCGTATGACTCGTCTATTTAGTTAGAACATAAATGTAGTTTTCATAAGAAAATGTCTACCACACCAACAAAAAAAGAAGTTTATGACTCTGAGATTCAAAAAAGATCAGAAGAAGAACTTCTTGAGGAAGAAATCAAAAATCAGCAAACTATAGATGTTTTTATTGAATCTGATAAAAACTGGTGTTGATTAAAAATTATTTTAAAGGAGCTATCAATGAACTTAAAAACCTCACCATTCTCAATTTTAAATAAAGAGAGAAGAGAACTAGATTACATCAAAGGAGTTTATAAGAGAAGAGTTCAAGCTGAAATCGATTCTTATAAAGATTCTGAGGATGAAAGTAAGAGAGATACAATACAAACCCAAGATGTATTGATGATCGACAGGATTACTATCTGATTATTTATTTACTTATTGATACTAATTAATTCACTTATCACAAAAAAAAATTTAGAAAAGGAAAAATTTTATGAGCGGAGATTTCGAGACACATGAAATGAATCAACCAAAAATTTCGTATTTAAAAGAAAGATCAGAAAATAATACAGAATGGTTAGATGAATTAATTAATAAAATTGAAGATATGAAGAACAAAATAACCAAATCAGCTTAATCTCCAAATATTGAATTTACCTTTATATATTGACAACTGGATACAAATATTCTATAAATAAGTGTAGCTAAAGCTACCAAATCGTCCGATCTACCAATTGATAGACCGCAGTACGACTCAAGCCAAAGGACGGGGACTTGAGCAAGTTCAGGAGCTGCATCATGGTAAACATGTATTTTAATGGCAAGTCATTTGTATATTGCAAGAGTCAAGAAGTGAAGACAATAAAGCTTACTTATAGAGGATCTAGTTACTCGAGATAAAAGATCTCATATCTATTAGATATTTAATAAACAATTATTTTAGGATTTACTATGAAATTTACTAATTCTCCTTTTGCCATACTCGACAAGAATATAAACGCATTAGATTATCAAAAAAGAAACCTTATATATGAAGATTATTGGAGAAGAGTAGGAGTCAATCCGAGACTTCATAAAGAATCTGAATAAGTATTCTAAGTAATTTAGTGATTCTTTCTTGATTCATACACCAATATTCTTGCTATTAATTAAGTAGATACTTTTTTATTTAATGCCATTAAATATTTTTCTAATGAATATGTGTGTTGTAGTTTTAGGTTTACTTGTCAGAAGAGAAATCAAACTTAGGAAAGCCAGATAGATTATGAATACACAAATTTTTAAAGAGCAGTACGTTCCAAATGTCCATGCTATTTCTTTATTATTAATGCTTCTTCTATGTTTATGGTTGCCACTAGGACTAAGATTCTTTTTGATCCTTTAGTCAGGCAAATTAGGGATGATGTTTAATTCTCAAACTTTAAGCTTGCTTTTAAACATAGCTGTCTGTATTTTGGTATTCGTTATTTAACTTTCAATTTCCTTTTAAAAAATATTGTTCATAATTAGTTAATTAATCAATAAAAGCCTTATGCAAACATACATAGTTAAATGGCAGTTCCCATCAATGGAAGCTTCAATGAAAGCAACCAAAACATTTACTGATTATGTAAAAGAGGGATCTTCATATGACAGTTTCGAAGGATTCAAAGTTTTAAATAAAGTTTTAAATCCTCATGGAGCTAATGGTTGGGCAATAGTTCAAGCTTCTGACCATTCAAAAATTTGGCAGTGGTTTCAGCCTTGAAGTGCTGGCTCTGGAAATAAAATAGAAGTCACACCTGATCTGATCTTACTGATGAAGAGTTCGTTGCAGTTACAGATCAGATAGAAACAGCGACGTAATAAATATTTAGCTATTTCACTAACCTTAAAACCTGCTATACCCGAATTGTGTTTTGAAGACTTTAAAAGGAACCCCAGTTCCTTTCATAGCTTCAATCACTTTATCTCCCACAGTTCCGTAAAATTCAACAGAAAAATCAGTCCCTAACTCAGCATGAGCTTCAAGATATACACCTACTGCTGGATTAGCTAAATGAGCAAGTAAAGCATCATCGTTTTTATAAACTTCTGACCACACAAAACGAAGTGGATCGTCTGGATCTTGATCAAAAGTATGATGAAGCATTCCTGGTTCGTCTGCTTCAACAGCCTTATCTGTCTTATCAGCAATTTCTAAATATTCGGCAACTTTATCTTCCTTGATCTTTAATTTTGCAAGAAGCATAAATGGAGTATCTGATCCAAAAATAGACATAAAAAAAGACTCTTGCGAGTCTAGGTGATGGGGATTTCTATCATGGCAAATAAAATAGAAACAAACAACCCCACCTAAAGTAAGAAATATTACAGTCAAACACCATATGTAGTGCTATTATTTTAGAAAGTTGGGTGATGGGGATGATCTAGCTTTTAGAAAGGGCGTACTTAACGCTCTTTTTTTATGGATATAAATTATTGATAGCTTCTTTTTGTTCTTGTTTTTTTATTTCTTGAGCATCATAAACAGGACAAGTATTTTGATTAAGTGATGAGAAAAAAGCACTCTTTTTAAAACGTTTGAATATAGGAGTAAGTAGTAAGCGTTTCATTTATTCAACAATAATTGTCCCGCCCATTCCAAAAGATGCATGCGGAGAGCAAACATAATAGTATTTCCCTGCTGATACGCCCGTGGTATTCCATGACAGTTTTCCCTTTTGCGTTCCAGGAGTCCCAGTAATTGTCCCTGTGGTTACCTGATCACCGCCTCCACGAGAAAATTCAGTCTTTACATAGAACGGATGACGAGATGCATCAACATCAAAAATAATTGTGTCTCCTTTATTCACTGTAACTTTGGGATCTTCCCCACTTACAGATCCATTCCTATCAGTTCCACTAAGAATATAGTTGCGATAACTCTCTGCTGATACGTCTATTTTAAATACTTCTGAATCTGCAATAGCTGGTCCTGAGAAACCAAAAAGTAAAGGTAAGAATAAAAGAGATCTCATGAATTTGAATACTTTGTAATTGAATATTAAGAAAAAAGCAAGCTAATTGCCCTTCAATTCAGATTTAATTTCAATTACTAATAATTATCTTTGCCAGTGGTAAGGGTAAGGGTTTCATAAAAAATGCAGCTAATAAAGATAGATTTTTTTAAGATTAAATAACTGAATTCTAGGGAGAGTTGAATGTCTATCATTACAGACAATACAGTGCTAGTTCATATTTATAGCGGTTTAGAATCCCAAAATAAAATAACTTTAGGTTTACTTGTTGCACTTAATGCAGAAAAAAACGATCATAAAGTAACTCTTTTTCTGGCAGGAGATGGAGTAGACATATTAAGTTGCAAAAAAGCTGGAGAAATAGTTGGTCAAGGTACTGGAGATTTATACGAACATCTTGAAAATTTAAAGAATTCAAAAGTTAATATATATGTCTCAGGAAAGTCAGCCAAATCAAGAGGTTACGATGAGAAGCTTTTAAATGGATATAAAGCAGAATTTGCTATGCCTGATGTACTAATTGAAGAATCAATTAAAGCTGATAGTGTTCTTTGCTATTAAAAAAAGAGGGTTTTAACCCTCTAATATAGATCGACTGTCAATCAATTAAATTATCCCATCGCAGCAACAGCATCCGCAACCTGCTTATTTCTTTGAATGACTTCTTCATCATTTAAAACAGCAGTGATATTCCATTCGAGGCCAAATTTTGCTCTCCATACTCCGAAATGTTCAGATATTGCCAAGTGATTATCAGCTTTGAAAGTTACAAAAACTTCTCCGGTTTCAGGGGCGTGAAGTCTACTTATCAATTCAAATCCTTCAAATTTATCCATTGGTGCACCGGAAGCAATATATTGCTCAAACATTTTGTAACCTTCAGCTTGAGATATTCCATCAGGAATTAATCCATGAACGTGATAATGAGCCATATAAAAAATAATTGTGTAATTACTAATTTAAACCCAATAATTCAGGAAGCACTTAATTTGTCTCTGTATTTAGATTTTTCAATTTTCTTTCTAGCAATTAATCTTTGATTTTGTATAGCATGTACCGTTTACATATTTCTTGATAGCTATTAATTAAATATGACTTATTTTGCTGAACCTAATAATATTGAATATGATGAATGGTTCGACGAAAATATTGAACCGCTGGACCTAATGAATTATTCAAATGAAAAGGAATTTAGTGATTCAGTACATGAGAAGTTCTATAAGATATCAACTCAGAATTTAACCATTGGCTCCTCTAATAATTTTCATAAATAAAATAATTTAATATTCAATCTATTTTGATGCATAAAAAAAAGACCCCTAATAGAGGTCTTTTCTTGGTTTAACTAAATTAAGTGTTTCCTTGTTTCCACTGTTTCAGTAAAACCTCTCCTACACACTTATACAATATGACATACATTCTCCTAAATCGGAAGGGGATGAGGAAAGTAATTTAATTGTCATATGTGCTAGTTATGACTTTCTGTTTTTATGTCAATAAAAAACACCCTAATTTAGAGATAAGGGTGCTTGATCATCAGAAATTAGTGTGTGAGGAGTTTCTGATATTATTATCTTACTGGGGTAAGGTATCAAATATCTAGAGTATTAATCACTAAAAATAGTTTTTTTGTTAATAATTTCTAATATAGATAATCTACAAATAAAAAAATTATCAGAGAAAAGTAAATTACCTCTTTTTCTTATTGGACTGTTAATTAATTATTCCTTCGCGATTTTGAGATCTTTAAGGACTTGCTTATATTTAGTGATTTGGTTCTATATAAATAGGTTTATTTTTATTATGCAAATTTCAATTTTTGCAAAAGCAGTTTTCTTTTTAACTCTCTATGCGATTTCTGACCTTTCCATAAAAAATCATATTTTAAAAAAAACAATTCGCAGAGCTAATAGAGCTAAATCAATTTTTTAATATTTAAAATTTTTTATTTGACTTAATGATTCCATTATCTTCGTTTAGATAAGAAATAATTCAAAAAAATACCTCCAAAAACTAATAAACTACCAACTGCAACAAAAGAGAGTAAATCTAATATTGATTTATCAGTATTTACTTTTAAAAATGTAAAACCAAAAGCAACTATAGGAAATAATAATATCGCCTTAGGAATAAGTGATTGATACCATTTTTTTAAAAGGGGATCTTCTTCTTCATTTAATTGTTGGTACATCTTTTCTAACTTTTCTCTATATTCCTCCATTGTTGTTTTTGCTGGTGATAATTAATTATCTAATTATTTAATTCTAACTTCTTAGAAAGTCTATGAAGTAAATACTAAGTTGTTATTTTTCTCTTAAAAAAAGGGTAACCTGTCGTTTGTGTTTCAGAGCCAGTTTAAATGTTTTTTAAAAGTTTCCCAATAGCTAAGGAATTAAAAGAGTTGCAAGTAATCATTCTTCAAATTCAGCTTCAAAACTTTTCATATCCTCATAGAGAGTATTAAAAGACTTTTCAATTAGATCTTTGCCTTTCCTTGTAAGTTTCAAAAGTGTTCTTCTTTTATCTTTTGGGTCTTGTTCTTTAGAAACCAGACCTAAGCCTGCCTTACCTAGCCTATGATATCGACTTATATAATCCGTCATCCTTGAAGCACTAGCTTTACTCATATCGAAGTACTTTTCAATATCCTTCTTAGAACAATTCTGATAGGTTGCTACGTACCAAAATACTGCCATTGCCTGAAGTGGAACGTCCTGAGAATTATCTAATTTCATGAACATTGTGAGGACTCGTAAAAGGTTATATGATTCGTTATCTATCTTTAATAAACCCTCTAATTTTGCCTGGGTCATATCTTTTTCATACCTATATATATTCTTGAATTCTAATATTAAAAGTGACTACATGTGATTATAGATCCATAAGTGGAATGATTTGATTACATCACCAATTCAAAATAATAATTAATGAATAAAAAAATAAGAATAAACTCAGTCTAAATCTTTAAAGAGAATTAATATAGGGGACAAGATTATTTTTCATTAATGTCGCCACCAAAACAAATAATGAAAATATAAATAGCTGAACCATTAGCCAGGCAAACAATTTATAGTTTGGATCTTTTGTAAAAAGATAAATATTTTTTGTAATAAGTGAATTAAGATGAACTTTTGGAGTGGCCTCTTTAAATTCATCTTTTTTTTCAAATAAATCTTTATTTGTAGCTTTATCTATAGGCTCTACAAATTCTTTTTGTTTTAAAGAAAGATCATCATCAAAATTATCCATAATCTTCATAAAGTCTTTGAACTAATAGCTTAGTTTCACTTATTAATCTTAGAAAGGTAAATTTTTAACAACTCTATGCTGAATATGTACCATCACTTTCTCTTCTAGCTTCAGCTAATATAATTTCATGGAAAACCTTTTCGATCATATAAGCACTTTTTATCCCGTAACATTTTTTATTTGAACTTTTTACTAAGTCTCTTTGACTTATGTAATTGTATTCACAACAATTACATTTAATATCAATTTTCTTACCTTTATAAATATCCATAGCTCTCTCAAAAATCCATTGCTGAACTCGTATATTTTCCCAACAATCAAAATCAGACCATATAGAAATATCCTTATCAAGAGTATCAATTAATCCTTGCACATCACTCACCTGGTAAAGATGGGCTTCTTCTCTTGCTATCTGCTTTATGCCGATTGTATTAATAAAATCATGATTCATTTCAATCATATTATAAAAAAATTTTAAAAATTAAATTAGTTCTTCAATAGCCTTGGCTGGTCTTAGAGAAGGATCTATATTTCTTAGCATTTGAAAATCATTAAAATCAAACCCGGGGCCAACACAACAACTTGTGAGTGTAAATTCTCCTGTACTGCTAGCAGCCTGCCAATATCCAGAGGGGATCATCTCAATAGGATTATTTAAATCTAATCTAATATTTCTTAATTCTTTATTATCATCGAGTAAATATAAATTAAGGGGTGCCCCTTGAAGATAAATCCATATCTCATCGGAAGAATTTACTCGATGCCATTTACTTCTCTCACTTTTACAAAGTAGATAGTAAATGCTAGTAATATTATTTCTTTTTTGACCATCATTTCTAGTTACATGATTTTTACTTCGTATGATTTCTCTAAACCATCCACCTTCAGGGTGAGGAGATAATTTAAATTTATTTATGATTTCAGAACTACTTTTATCTAAATTCACTTTGAGTATTTTTTAGGATTATTTTATTATTTTAGATTCAAAAACTAAAGCTTAAAAAATGTCCAAGAAAAAGATAGATTAATTAGAAATCATTAAGTAGTATTTAAAGCTATCACTAGCAAAATATTTTCCGATATTTGCGCCAAAATATAGAGCTAAAAAGTAAAGAAGTAATTTATTCATTTTTTGGAAGCTTTAACTAATTTCTTATAAAGTTTCTCTGATATAGGCCGCATAGGAGGGGATATTTTTAATTAAAATAATAATTTTGAAATATATTTATTGTCATCAGATATACCGATGAGAAGTCATAAACATATGCCTTTCAAATAACTTACATAAGTTTATCTAATACAAAAAAGGCCTTAAGCGATTGACTTTCAATAATTTAATTTATGCGCACAAAACTGATAGATCAACAAAATTCTTACTTTCATCTGCAAGTTCAGTCATTATCCTATTAAGCCACTCAGAAGTGCTCTCACAATAACCGACATTAACAACTGTTTTTGAGGTTGTTTTTTCTTGGTTTTTCATAAAAAATTTCTGATTTATTTTTAAAATTACCTTGAAATACAATCTTTGAGAATAAGTCTTAATTACTATCATTACAAAATAGTTGCATTTAATACAAATTACATATTTAAAAATATAAAAAAAGAATAATTTCATTGACATTAACAATCAATCAAGTTTATTTAGATAAAAATTATCTGTTTTAATTGTGAATAACATCAAAATCGAAGAGTTAATGAAAGTAAGATTTGATGGAATTGCAAATAGACTAGGTCATTTAACAAAAGGAGAAAGCGAATCTTTATTGCTAGAACATCTTGAGTGGTTGGAAGGTGGGTGGGAAACAGAAGAAATTTTATTTTTAAAAAATCAAAATAAAAAATGGTGGTTTTAATAAGATTTTCAAATAAAAGATTTTAATAATTTATTCTTTTCTTTAATTTTTTTTAAAATCAATTATTTCAGAGTGATTGGTAATGTCCAAGAGGTCCTGGGCCTGATCCGATTTGATAAGAGTTCTTCAAGGATCTTTCAATAAAAATTTTTGATTTTTGAATTGATTCTATAAGATCAAATCCTAATGCTTGATAGCCACAAATTGCAGCACTTAAAGTACATCCACTACCATGCGTATTTTGAGTATTAATAAATTTATTTTTGAACCACTTTTTACCTCCATTGACATCAAGATAAAAGTCCCTCCCTTTCATATCCTTCAATCCACCACCTTTGATTAAAACTGCTTTAGCACCGAGTTTAATAATACTTTTTGCAGATTGCTCTATATCTACCTGATTTTTAATATCCAAATTTGACAGAAGATTTGCTTCAAAAATATTTGGAGTTACTAAATCAGCAATTGGTAAAAGTAACTTTTTATAAGCATTAATTGCAGAATCCTCGAGTAATTTAGAACCAGTTCTACTTACCATTACTGGGTCAATAATCTTTGGAATAGAAAAAGATTTCAGTTTTAGGGCTGTTGCATTAATAATACTATCGTTTAGCAACATTCCAGTTTTTAAAGATTTGATATCAAAATCTGAAAATAAGGTATCAATCTGGCTTGTTAAAGTATCCTTCTTTAGAGGTTCTACACATTTTACTTGTACACTATTTTGAGCAGTAACACATGTGATCACAGAACATCCATGGACTTTAAGCGCCATAAAAGTTCTTAAATCAGCTTGAATGCCCGCACCTCCTCCTGAATCACTACCACCTATTGAAAGAGCAATATTAGAATACATAATTTTTTAAATTAAAAACTTTCTTAGATTTATTAGAAATTTGAATAGGCATTAAAAAAATCTAATTCCAGTTCCATGGCTTTTTTATATAAATTTTGAGCCTGATTAATGTCATATGGTTCTTGGTAATTATCAATTATTTTTTCAAGAGATTTTGCTAAATTATCAAAACTTTCATCGGAGTAAGTAAGAATCCATTCTTTATAAGGATTATTTATAATCATATCCGATAAATTTTTTCCTATCCAAGAATATAAACGCATGCAAGGAGTCATTGCAAACATTATTTCAACTGAACTTAGTTTTGAGGAAACATCATAAAGGAAATCCGTGTAGTTCTTTGTAGCAGGTCTTATATAGTTAGTAGACAAATCAATCTCCCATTCTTTTGCATACGTCTCATGAAGAATTAATTCATCAGACACACCTACTAAGAGTTGGCTTAAAGACTTAATTTCACTTTTATCTTTTGATTTAGAAACAGCTAATCCATAAGCCTTAGCAAAGCTCTCTAAAAAAAAATAATCTTGAGCTAGATACTCTTTAAAAATATTTCTTGGTAAGTTTCCATTTCTGATCCCTTGAACAAATTTAGTTTTCAAGCTAAGCGAAGCTAGTTCGGAGTTGTTTTCCCATAATCTTTTTGTGATTAACATTATTTTTAATTTTTATTTTAAGTTTAGTCAGATTAGATTTTATTTATCTAAAAAGTAAAATTAGAATTTTAATTTATAAGAATTTGTATAAATTTAATTATTTAGAAGAAATATCTATTTCACTCTTAATCAGTAGCTCTTCAGCATCAGAAAATATTTCTTCTGTTATTAATCCCTTTTCTTTTAATAAAGAAAGACGTTTAATACCTATTTCAATTAGCATTCCCTTACTACTTTTTGTCATTTATTATTAATCTTGAGAAGCTCTTAGATGATTAAATAATAATTTTTTAAGACCAAAGAAATAAATAAATACCCCTAAACCAGCAAACGTAATATCAATAAAAAAAATTTGGGTCATAAATATTTTTGTTTATAACTTATTTATAGCTGATAGGCATAATTTAAGATGTGAGTAATTCGACCCAAATATAGAAAATTTAAAACAAATAAAAAAAGAATAGGAACATTATTATGTATATTTTGAATTTTTATTATTAAAAAAAGACTTATTATTAGAATGATTTTATAAATCAATTATTTTTCAAAATTAGCTATAAATATACTAAAAAGGTAAAGCTATGTGGTCAAAAATTAGACTTACAATTTATGGAGCGACTTCACTAGCAGGATTAATTTGGCCATTTTATTTTATTCTTCAATTTATTAACTTAGTAAGGAATGGGAATATTCAAGGTTCTGTAATAGATATAGGAACCGCATTTTTTGATGACGCATGGATAACTCCTACTTCTGGATTTATATCAGCTGATACAGGAGTTCTTCTCATATCAATATTTATATTTTATGTTGCAGAGGGGAAAAGATTAAAATTAAAATTATGGGGGATTTATTTTCCTCTAACTTTTTTAATCTCACTTGCTTTTTCATTTGGTGTATTTATGTTTATGCGAGAACTCGAACTTAAAAAGGAAGATTAATTGAATGAAACTAATAGAAGACTATACTGATAGATTTCATAATTACACGCTCCCCTCACCTGAAAAATGTTTTGAATTAGAAGATGGAGATGAAATTTATATAAAAAGATGGATAACTAACGGCAAAATAAAAGGGAAGCTTAAAGATGTTTTTGAGTGGATTGAAAAAAAATATTTAAGTAATAAAGATGAACTAGAAAAAACCGACAAAAAAAAATATGAAGAGATAGTTAGGAGATTTTATATAAAAAGTTGGCGTATAATTCTTTTAATGAGTGAGTATCAAATTAAATATAGATACTACGCAAAAGTAATTGAATCTATAAAGGAAAAAAGTTTTTCAGGTATGGAAAATAAAGAGTTTTTAAAATTATTCCAAAAAGAATAAATTTTTTATTTGGTAACTAATTAAAATTTATTTTTTTATAATAGAAATAAATTTCATAGATGAAAGATATAAATATATTATGGTTTAAAAGAGATTTAAGAGTAAAAGATAATGAGGCTCTAATTGAATCTTTAAAAGATAGGGATATATTACCTATTTATATAGTTGAAAAAGAACTATGGAGACAAAAAACTTATTCAGATAGACAGTGGCAGTTTTGCAAGGAGAGCCTTATAGATTTAAGAAATTCACTTGAAAATATTGGACAACCTTTAATAATTAGAACAGGTAAAGTTATTGAAATTTTTGATGAGATATCTAATAAATTCAACATAAAGGGAATTTATAGCCATCAAGAAACTGGTGACTATTTTACATATAAAAGAGATAAAGAAGTTAGAAAATGGGCTTCAATGAAAAAAATAATTTGGAAGGAATATTTACAATTTTCTGTTTTTAGAGGAAATCTAGATAGAAATAATTGGTCAAAAAAATGGAAAAAAAATATGGAGAAAAAATTATTATTAGAGCCTTCAAATATTATTCCTATAGAAATTGATACTGGATCAATACCATCAGACGATTTCTTTAACTTTAAAGATGATTTATGTGAAGGAAGATTAAAGGGTGGTAGGAAAAATGGTCTAAAAAGAATGGAATATTTTTTCAGTAAGAAATTAAATTCTTACTCAAAAGACATTTCAAGCCCCGAGAAATCATTCGATAGCTGCTCAAGACTATCTCCTTATTTGAGTTGGGGCTGCATATCTTTAAAAGAGATTTTTTTTAAAGCTAATTTAATTAAAAATACTAATTCTAAAATGCTAAAAAGTAGATTGACTTGGCATTGTCACTTTATTCAAAAACTTGAAAGTGAGCCAGAATTAGAATTTAAAGAATTTCATCCATATTTCCAAAAAATCAGAAAAAAAGATAATGATTTACTCCAATTATGGAGTGAAGGTAAAACTGGTTTTCCTTTCTTAGATGCCTGTATGAGATCTTTAAATTTTAATGGCTGGCTTAATTTCAGAATGCGTGCAATGTTGATGTCTTTTGCAAGCTATAACTTATGGATACCATGGCAAGATTCTGGTTCAGTATTGGCATGCAAATTTATTGACTATGAGCCTGGAATTCATTGGAATCAATGCCAAATGCAATCAGGTACAACCTCTATAAATACAAATAGAATTTATAATCCTATTAAGCAAGGGAAAGATCATGATCCAAAAGGGAATTTTATTAGAAAATGGGTACCGGAGATAAAACATTATCCTGATAACTTTATACATGAACCTTGGTTGATGGAAAATTTCAATTCAACTGAGTATTCAAATTCTGAATATGCAAAACCAATAATCGACCTCTCAAAAACAACTAAGATTGCCAGAAAAAAGATTCAAGAAATAACTCAAATAGATGGTTATTGGGATATTTCAAAAGAAGTATATTTAAAACACGGCTCCAGAAGAACATCATTAATTAAGAAAAAAAATCATCCTAAAAAGATCAATATAAAACCAAAAGGTGATCTTCAATATGAATTAAATCTTGAATTATAAATTTAATTTATTCAAAAAATTAAAACCTTAAAAGCTGTCCAAAAATTTATTTTTAAAAAGAATTCAAGTTAAATAAGTTACAACTAGAAATCCACGTTCATCAGTATCAACCTTTAATGTATAGAGGTTATTTATTGTAAGCATGAAGAAACCTACAATCGAGCTTAAATCAACAGAATTTACTGAAGTTATAGAAATTGATAGAACAGTTACCCCCGACGAAGAGAAAAGAGTTGACCACGTTTTTGTTAGAAGAAGAAAAATTTGTAAGCGCCATCCTGAAGGATTTGCAACCGAAGAGTATGCACGATTTGATATTGAATGGCCAGAAGAAGTAAAGGAAGAAATCAAAGAGGATATTAAAGAAGAAATCAAAGTGAACTCATAGTAGTAATGTCCGATAGATTTGAATGGGACGATACTAATAGTTCAGGAATTTGGTGGAGTACTAATGTAAGCATTAGAGATGAATGTATTCTGCTGAAAGAGGATACAGAATGTGATGACTCTGATATCGTTGAGTTACTAAGAAGTATTGCTAAAAATATCGAAGATAATGGTCTATAACGCTTGATAAATTTAATTTTAATAAAATTTGCTTAAAAACTTTCTAATCTTTCAACTGAATCTAATAATTTCAATGTGATGCCTTTTTCGCTCATTGAATGACCAGCTTCATCTACGATAATTAACTCTGAATTTATTAATTTTCTACTAAGGTCCCAAGCACTCCTTACAGGACAAACTACGTCATATCTACCTTGAATTATTTTAGTTGGTATGAATTCTATAATATTTATGTTTTTCAAAATAAAATTTTCTTCTAAGAAGATCTTATTTATAAAATAATGACATTCTATCCTAGCAAAAGCATCCGAAAAGGAATTAGTTTTACTTTTACCAACATCAATATCTCTTTTTATAAGATGGCTTGTAGAAAGTTCCCAATTTGTCCAGGCAGCAGCTGCTTTTGATCTAAGTTCAATATCTGGGGAGGTAAGATATTTATAAAAAGAAGCTATCAAATCAACCCTTTCATCCTTCGGAATTACTGCAATATATTTTTCGAACTCTTCAGGGAATATCTCACTTGCGCCATATTGATAAAACCATAAGAGTTCAAATTTTCTACATAAAAATATTCCTCTTAAGGTCATACTTAAGACTCTTGATGGATTTTTAATTGCATAAATTAAAGCGAGAGTAGAGCCCCATGAACCCCCAAACAAATGCCAATAATCTATTTTCAAATTTACTCTTAATTTTTCAATATCATCTACTAGGTCGCCTGTTGTATTTTCTCTTAATTCTGAAAAAGGTCTTGAAGAACCGCAGCCTCTTTGATCAAATTGAACAATATCAAATTTTTCAGGATTAAAATATCGCCTATATCTTGGCTGGCTTCCTCCTCCAGGGCCACCATGAATTACTAATATCTTTTTACCTTTTGGATTTCCAGATCTTTCCCAATAGATAGAATGAATTTTACTTACCTGTAAAAAACCCTTTTCTCTTGGCTCGATGGAGGGGAATAAACTTTTCTCTTTCATTCTATAAATATAATTTATTTCAAATTGAAATTTAATATTAACTAATAATAAAAATTTAAAATTATATAAATCAGTAAAAAAGAGGCCGGTTATAACAGACCTCTTTTTAATTTCTTATTTCCTATTTTCAGGATTTATAAAACATATTATAAAGTTCATTTATTCATGAGCTTAAAAATAGTTGGATCAGGGGATACTTCTCGATAAATTTAGTTCTTTTTTGTCGCTGGTAATTATAAAGCGAAGTCTTATCAGACTAATTGATTGAACTTTATTTTTCGATTAATCCCATTGTCAGGAATACACTTCCTGTATTAATAAATTTGCTAAATTTCAGGCGGACTATCAATCATTTAGATTGCCTCCTAACTCAACATTCATAAATTACTCCTATCTCTACTTCAAGTAAATCCGTAAATATGCTGATTTACTTTTTTATCGATTTATACGAGAATTTTAATGCCTAGTTTGTTCTATGTTATTTAAGTAGATTTTAAAGCCATACTTTTAATATTAAAAAGTATATAGAGATCCTAACTATAAGAGCCAGTAAATGATTTTAAATACAAATAGCATTCTCTTGTATTTAGGTTTTTTATCTTTTTTTCTAATATTATTTTCATTATTTTATGAAATATATATTTTTAATAAAGCACCTTTTTTAAAAAATTCTGTTTATTCAAAGCCACTTAATGAGAGCTTATCAATTTTAATACCGGCTTATAATGAAGAGAAAAATATAGTCAATTGCCTAAAAGCATTAAGTGAAATAAAAAAACCTTGCCAAACTTTTAAAATTTTAATTGTTGATGATTCAAGTACTGATGATACTTATCAGGAGGCTATAAAATGCAAAGATGAATATTTTCAAAAAAATGATGATATAGAAATTATTTCGTCTGGGGATAGACCAAGTGACAAAAATTGGGTTGGGAAAAATTGGGCTTGCTATAAAGGATCAAAACAATTAACCACTGATTGGATTTTATTTATAGATGCGGACGTCATAATTGGTAAAAATTGTATTTTTAATGCATTATTAAAATCTTGTACAGATGATATTGATTTATTATCTTTAGCTCCAAAAATAAATTGCAATTGCTTAGCAGAATGGATGGTCCAACCAATAATGACTAGTCTTCTTATGCTAGGTTTCCCAATTTTTAAAACTAATGATTCATCAAATAAAGATTCTTTTGCCGCAGGTCCATTTATGCTATTTAAAAAAAAATCTTATGATCTAATTGGCGGACATCTAGAAACATATAATGAAGTTGTTGAAGATTTAGCATTAGCCGAAAAAATAAAATCAAATAATTTAAATTTAAATTTTTCTATAGCAATTAACGATATCTCTCTTAATATGTATAGAAATTTAAATTCATTAATAGAAGGATGGAGTAAAAACTGGTTCTTAGGCCTTGAAAAAAATATTTTAAAATCACTAAGCGCATCAATATTTGTATTTTTCTTATATTCATTTCCTTTGATTTTATTTCTGATATCACTAATAAAAATTAATTTTACTGATGATACAAAGATGTATTTACTAACTTTTCTAATTTCTTTTATATCTATTATTAGTTATGGATTAAAAAGGCTAATATTTAAGAATAAATTTAATATCCCTAACAATTACTGGTACCTGAATAGCATAGGCGGATTTATTGTAATTTATATAAGTTTTTTATCTATTTATAGAACAGTTACCGGAAATGGATGGACTTGGAAGGGGAGAAATTTATATGAAAAATTAGATTAATAAAATTTTCAACTTTCTTCAGTTTCATAAAGTAAAATACTCTCAATTATCATACGATCACTATCTGTTAATTCATAATTTTCTATTTTCCATTCTGTAAACTTTATACAATCATCAAGAGACGGATTTTCTTTTCTACATTTTCGCCACTCTCTAATCCAATCTGATAGAGCATAAGTAATTTTTGTTGTAAGCATTTTTTACTAATCTGGATAAATTGAATCTTGCTCTAATTAACCCTATTTTCACAAGAAATAAACCAGTGCCATGCTGATTT
The DNA here is from genome assembly GCA_902609995.1 of uncultured Prochlorococcus sp. Classification (GTDB taxonomy): domain Bacteria; phylum Cyanobacteriota; class Cyanobacteriia; order PCC-6307; family Cyanobiaceae; genus Prochlorococcus_A. The sequence continues at coordinate 17,456 of CACLUD010000002.1, forward strand.
CAAAGCAATAGATAAAAATGGCTGAAGCAACTCAAGAAGCTTCTATTACAAAGGGTAAAGAGTCAAAGATAACTACTATAACAAGACTTATGTTTTTGATTGGTCAAAAATAGAGTAATTATTAGAGTAAGTGAGCTAAATTATGTATGAAAGCAATAGATTCTTACACCAAAATAAATATTTATTTAAATTTCTAGTTAAGATAACAAATTATAATTTGAAATTTTTAAACTATACATATAAATACAATTAATGATGCAATATTACTTGAATGACAAGAAATTAAATAAGATTGAAAAACAAAAGGCGGAAAAAGATGGTCTAAAAATATTTGAAGAGTTAAATGATTACGCTCTTAAAGGGTGGGAAGAAATGGATGAAGTAGATTTGCAAATGCGTTTAAAATGGTATGGTCTATTTTGGAGACCAAAAACTCCTGGAAGATTCATGATGAGACTCAGAGTTCCGAATGGAATTTTAAATTCTAATCAGTTGAAAGTAATAGCATCAATAGTTGCTAGATATGGAGAAGATGGTTCTGCAGATATTACGACTAGGCAAAATATACAATTAAGGGGAGTTTTGATAAATGATCTACCAGATATTATTAAAAGACTTAGAGAGGTTGACATTACATCCGTACAGTCTGGTATGGATAATCCAAGAAATGTTACTGGAAATCCGCTAGCGGGAATTGATCCAGAAGAAATCATAGACACAAGAAAGTATACTTCTGAATTAGAAGATTACTTAACAAATTCTGGAAATGGCAACTCCGAATTCTCCAATTTACCAAGGAAGTGGAATACTGCAGTAGCAGGAGCAAAAGATAATTTTCTTCTACATAATGATCTTATCTTTCATCCTGTTTCTAAAAATGGAATCTTAGGTTTTGGCGTCTGGGTAGGAGGAATATTATCAGCGACTTTAAATGCTTATGCTCTACCTTTAGATGTCTGGATAGAAGAAAAAGATATATGCAAAATAACTGGAATAATTTGTTCACTTTGGAGAGATAATGGAGATAGGTTTCTTAGAAACAAAGGAAGATTTAGACATTATTTGAATTCTATAGGGATCGATAAATTTAGAGAACTTGTAGAAGAAAAATTTGGAACTTTATCGAAGGATCCAGGCTCACTTTTTAACAAAAAACAAAGAAATATATTTGGAATTAATAAACAAAAACAAGACCACCTTTACTTTGCTGGAATACATATTCCAGTAGGAAGATTATGCGTAGAAGATATACAAGAGATTGCAAGATTAAGTGAAAAATTTGGACAAAGTGAAATAAGATTAACAGAAGATCAAAATCTAATTATTGTTGGTCTTAAAGAAAATATTTTAGAAGAATTTAGTAATGAAGAAATTATTAATAAATTCAAATTAGATCCACCCCATTTTTCCTCAAGTACTGTTTCATGTACTGGGAGTAGTTATTGTAGTTTTGCGCTTGCAAATACAAAAGATATAGCAAGGAATATTTCTGAAAAATTAGATCGAGAACTTGAATTATTAGAGGAGGTTAAAATTCATTGGACAGGCTGCCCAAACAATTGTGGTCAAGCTCACATGGGTGGTATAGGTATGACGGGAACAAAGGTTAAAAAAGAGGGAGGTGGAACTGAGGATGGATATAATGTAAGTATTGGGGGAAGACAAGATCACATACAAACTTTAGGTGAAACCGAATTTAAAAAAGTTAGCAAAAATGATATTTATAATGTAATCAAAGAAATTCTAATAAATAAATTTAATGCCAAGTTAAAAACTTAAAAATACATTTAATGAATAAAAGTGAATCTGAAATATTAGAAATCTTAAATGGCTTAGGTTCAAAAAAATTAGATCTTGATATTCTTTTTTCCTTCTATTCATTGGAATTATCATATGAGATTCGCAAAATTATCGCTGAAAAGATAGGCATGCAAGAAAGAGAAGGATATTTTTTAATTGAAAAGATGATAAAAAAATTTGGTCTTAAAGTTGAATTTATTGAGGCTCTTAAATTAACAAATGAGAAATATGCAAAAGATCTTTTACTAAAAAATCTTTATCAAAATAATAAGTTAAATATTCATATAATTAATGCTTTAGAACCGTGGGGAGCAGAAATCGAACTTAAATTGATTAGGGAAATATTCGATATTTGCGAAACAGAGTTTTGGATTGCAGGTCTTAATATTCTTCATTTCAAAGCCCATCAATTAACTGATGAGAAATTATTATCTTTTATTTATCAAATAAAAATTTACGATAATTTCAAAATCAACTACAAGATAATCTCTATCTTAAAAAGAAGAGAAAGCGAAATAGTTTGTAAATTGCTCTATAAATATTCTTTAAATAAAGAATCAGAAATCGCTAAATATGCAATTTTTTCTTTAGGAAGTATTTGGAATGATAATAGTTTTGAACAATTATCAAAATTAGAAAGAGAAATAAGAAATACCTCTTTGCTAAAGTACGTTCATAATCAGAAGTTAATTTCAAGTCAATTTAAATAGAATTCAATACTTCAAGAAATTATTAATTTGTAGCTAGCGAAAAATAATATTAATGAAAGTATTATTTTTACTTCATTCTCACCAATTTTTTTACTGCCTAGCCAACTACCAATACTTGCGAAAAATAATACTATCAAAATTTGTATGGTTATATTATCAATTGATTTTAAATTTGAAATATTATTAGAAATTAACCAACTAGATAGTCCACTCAATGAATTAAAAAAAATAAAAATCGACGATACCGTCGCTACAGTTTTGACTGGCATCCAGTTTAATAAAATTGATAATGGAGTAAGAAAAATACCACCCCCAGTGCCAGTAATGCCTGAGGCTAATCCTAGTAAAATACCTGTAAGATAAATAAACTTTGTTTTTGGTAGCTTTGGAAATTTTAAATTTGTATTGTTTTGAAAAAATTTTCCAAATAAAAATCTAATGCCAGAGAACAATAAAATAATAGATAAAAAAAATTTAATTATTTCAGATGAAATCTGTAAATAACCTCCAAGTATCGCAGAGGGAATTGAAAATATAAGGATTGGAATCAAAAAATTCTTATAAGTTTTTTTATCCAAATGTCCATCTTTTAGAAATCTTAAAGAATTAAGACTGGATACAGCAATATTTAAAATAAGAGCAGTTGGTTTTATTATTTCAACAGGCCTACCAAAAATTACCATACATGCGATATAACCAGAGGCGCCCGCATGTCCGACAATTGAGTATAAAAAAGATATTAATGAAATTCCTAAAAAGTAAGTCAATTTCTTATTCTAGATAAAGTTGAAATTATTATTCTTTCAATCTATTTATGAGATTTACTAAATTGCAAGGTTTTGTGTTTTCATTAAGTTGGTGAGAAATTATATCTTTCCACCCTGTCATAACAGCATCCTTAGATCCAGGCAAAACAAATATAAACTTACCATTTGCAGTTCCTGCAATACATCTACTTTGTAAAGTACTAGTTCCTATCTTCTGAAATGATAAAAATCTAAAGGTCTCCCCAAAGCCATCAATCTCTTTTTCTAATAAAGGTCTTACAGCTTCAGGAGTAACGTCCCTCGCAGTAATCCCTGTACCCCCTGTTGTAATAATAACTTCAACATTTGGGTTTGATATCCAGTCACTAAGGTATTTTCTAATTAGGTAAATGTCATCTTTACAGATCTTTCTTTCAAGTATTTTATGACCGTAATTTTCAGCTTCTAATAGAAGATAATTCCCACTATCATCATTATTTATGTTACGAGTATCAGATACTGTAAGCAGAGCTATTGAAACCACTTAAAATTAAATTATTAGGTATATCATTACTATAAATGGGAATTGAAAGTTGTAATAAAATTAAAGTTATTTTATTTGCAAGTCTTGAGGAAGATATGGGATGGAAAGAAAAGATCTTAAGAATTGATAACAATGTTGAAATGAAAGTAAATTCAATATGGGATTTAATAAATTGCGATTTACCAAAAGAGAATTTCATAGTCGCTGTAAATGATGAAATTGTTGATATGGATTCATCAATAAATACAGGAGATGAAGTAGCCTTCATGCCGATTTTTACTGGTGGATAATTCAAAAATACAATTTAGAATCCTAGAAGAAAATTTTAATCCTTATAAAGAATTCGAACTTTGGGAGAAGGTCAATAAAAATTCAGCAAACTCACTTTTCATTGGTAGAGTAAGGCCTTTTGATCAATATGGGAATGATTTAAAGAAACTAGAAATTGTTCATAATAAAGGTATGACCGAAAAATATATTAAAAGATATTTAATGAACATTTCTAAAAAACAGGATAATTTATCCATTTTTCTTTTACACAGAATAGGTTTCATTTATCCTAATGAGCCAATTATTTTACTAGCAATAAATGCGAATCATAGAGGTATCGCAAATAAATATCTCCAAGTAATACTTGAATTTACAAAATACAGCGTTCCATTTTGGAAAAAAGAATGGACTTTTAAAGGATCCTCCTGGGTAAAAAAGAATACTGACTTAGGGTTTGAATTATAAAAAATTTTTTTTCAAAAGTTGTGCCCATAATAAAGTGCCTTTTTGACAAAAATCAATTTCAGAAGGTATTTCTATTAATAAATCTGTATTAGAAATTGAAGTAATCTTGGATGAGGATTGTTCTTTTGAAATATCTGCAATCAATTCACCTTCTTCATTAACAATAAGTTTTCCTCTAAGTAATTCTGGTCTCCCTTTTCTTCTTTTGAAATCAGAATCTAGCTTAACTTTAAACCTAAGAGGAAATTCAATATTATTAATTCCTTGAAGTTTCTGAAGCGCGGGCCACACAAGCTGGATGAAAGTAATAGCAGCAGAAACTGGATTCCCTGGTAATCCAAAATAAGGAATTTTTTTATTTATTAATCCAAAAGCAAAGGGTTTCCCGGGCTTTAAAAATAGTTTCCAAAATTTAATCTCTCCTATTTCATTAATAATATCTTTTAAAAAATCTTTCTTACCCACTGATATCCCACCAACTGAAATAACCACATCATTTAATTTAGAAATATTTATAAGAGAATTTTTAATATTTTGATAATTATCTTTTTCTATATGAATTTCATTAATTTCAAATCCAATATTTTTGGCGATTGATTTTATCAAAAAACTGTTACTTTCCCAAATTTCTCCTTTCTTTCTTGCAGTTCCTGATTTGATTAGTTCATCTCCAGTAATTAGTAAACCTAATTTGAAAATTTTACTAACTTTAATAGTTTTTATACCACAACTTGCTAATCTACTTAAAATCCCTGGAGTAATCTTTACCCCTTTCTTGATTAATATTTCACCCTTAAATACCTGATCATTTTTTTCTCTAATCCAGGAGTTACTAGATGATTTTTCATTGATAAAAATATACTCATTTCCGTTTAAAAGTTCTAAAGAAACTTGTTCTTGAGGTATGACACAAAAACAATTATCTGGCACAAATGAACCTGTACTTATCGTTAAAGCTTCATCTTTTTTAAGAAGGTCATTAAATGGCTTTCCAGGAAAAGACTCTCCGACAATTTTCCATTTATTTCCTTTTTTAGTTAATTCTCCTAAAGCATATCCATCCATAACTGATGATCTATAACCAGGTATATCTTCTTCTGATAAAATTTCCTCCATAGAAACTTTTCCAAGTGCTTCATCTAAATTGACCTCTTCCTTATGGTAAAAATTATTGTTCACTATTAAAGAATCTATATCTTCCAAGATTTTTTTAATAGCATCATTTAGATAAAGACCCTGATTATTTATATCAATTCCCATTATTGGTATGTACTTAACTTCTTTTTAATATTCCATTTTTACCACCTTTTTTTTCTAAAAGGCGAATACTATCAATTGTTATAAAATGATCTAAAGCTTTAAGCATGTCATAAAGAGTAAGAAGACCAATTGATACTGATGTAAGAGCCTCCATTTCAACGCCTGTTTTAGAATGGGACTTGCAAAAAGCAATAATTTTAATTGCTTTCATTGATTCACAAATTTCGAAGTCAATCGTTATTTTATTCAATGACAACTGGTGACAAAGAGGAATAAGGTCTGAAGTTTTTTTTGCACCATTTATTGCAGAAAATCTAGCTGCTGCAAAAATATCACCCTTTTTAATTTTTTCATTTTTTATTTTATCTAATATCTCTTTATTTAGTTTAATGTAGCCTTCTGCTAAAGCCTCTCTTGTACTTTCTACTTTATTTGAAATATCAACTATATTCATTTCTCCACTCTCATTAATGTGAGTTAAGGATTTATCCATTTTTGTTTAGCAATATATTCAATAATACAAAAAATAAATTTTTAATAAAGCTAATATAAATTTTTTATACTTGGCATTAATTTATTAATAAAATATCAATTTAATTTTGGTTAATAATAAATCAAATCATTATTTTTTCTTTGAGGATGATTTCATCAGAGACTTAAGATGTATTCCTCTATGCGTAAGAAGAAAACTGGATTTAATTGGAATAAAATTGAAACTCACTCATTGGCTAGATTTTAATTTAAATGACAAAACTAAGATAGTAAATTGGCCAGACACTCAAAATGAGCTCTTGGATTTAAAGATTTTTTTAAAAAAAATTACATCCAATTCAAAATATGGAGAAGCAAAAGAAATAGAAAGATCGATTAATCAACCTTGGCAAGATAAAAATAAAATTCCTGAACAAGTTCTTAAAGCGGCGCTAGAAAGAGGAATTAAGATTTCAATTGAGAAGTGGAGAAATTTAAATGAATTAGATAGATTTGCTTTTTGTAAATTAATTAGACCTAATCATGAACACCAAAATTTGGATAAAGCATTTGATGAGATTCTGAAATAAAGTTATTGTCTAGTTTGGAATAATTATTACTGAGCAGGCTTTTAATTCTGGTTGTTTTGATATTGGGCATGACTTTTCATGCATCAAAGAATTTACTTCACACATATTTTTTTGACTAAAACCCCAATGCATTGGTAAAAAAACTGTGCCTACCTTAATTTTGTCCGTAATTTGAACTTTTGCTTTTACTTTCCCTCTTTTAGATTTAATTTGTACTGTTTCATCATTTTTGATTGCTAAAGATAAAGCATCTTTAGAATTAATTTCCAATAATGGTTCTGAATTCTTTTTTGAAAGTTTTTGAACTTTAGAAGTTCTTGTCATTGTGTGCCAATGACTAAGATATCTTCCAATTGTCAAAATTAGTGGGTACTCATCTGAAGGGGGTTCAGCCAAACCCAAAGGGTAATCAATACAAAAATTTGCTTTACCAGTTTCAGTTGGGAAACGACCATCCTCATATAATCTTTTTGAAGATGTGGTAGGAAAACTACCCTTAGGATAAGGCCATTGTTGAGGACCATTATTTTTTAATAATTGATATGATAATCCACTCATATCACATAACCTGTTAGTGGTTGTTTTTAAAAATTCATTATAAACATCAGATGAAGATTCATATTCAAATTGTTTAAAGTAACCTATCTTTTGACCAAGTTCTGCAAATATCTGCCAATCTGGTTTTAAATTTTTGTTCGATTCTCTGAATGATGGACAAAGAGTTACTCTTCTTTCTGAATTTGTCATTACACCATCTTTTTCGCTCCATTGGGCAGCCGGCAATACCAGATGAGCAAATTTAATTGATTCACTTTGTTCATAAGATTCGTTGAGGATAATAAAAGGACATTTTAAAAGTGCCTTTTTTACAAAGTTTAAATTTGGCATGCTAACTAAAGGATTCGTAGCTGCAATCCACCAAATTTTCACAGTTCCTTTATTGATAGCCTCTATTTGTTCCCAAGCAGATAGGCCTTGTTTTTCAGATATTTTTCCTATTGGGAACCCCCATATTTTTTCAATTTCATTCCTATCGATTTTATTTTTTACAAACCTATATCCTGGAAGAAGGTGAGATAGTCCACCAGCTTCTCTTCCACCCATGGCATTTGGTTGGCCAGTTAAGGAAAAAGGACCAGCACCTGCTTTACCTAATTGACCTGTCATTAAATGAAGATTTATTAGTCCATTAACTGTTGCTGTCCCCTCTTGCCTTTGATTCAACCCCATTGACCAGACGCTTAAAACATTTTTGCTTTCTCCCCATAATTTTGCAATATCAATAATTGCTTGCTTTGATATATTACAAATTTCACTTATTTTCTTTAAATCCCATGTTTGAATATGTTTTACAAAATGATCATAGTTTTCAGTTGATTTCTCAATAAAATTTTGTTCAGTTAATTTATTATTATACAGATAATTTGCGATCCCAATAAATAAAAAGAGATCTGTTCCAGAAGCAATTTGTAAGTAAAAATCTGCGATTGATGCTGTTTCTGTTTCTCTTGGATCGATCACTATCACTTTTAAATTATCATTAACGTTTCTTTTGCGTTTCTTAATTCGATCAAAAAGAACGGGATGACATTCTGCGGTATTTGTCCCTATTAAAAAAATTGAAGAACAATGATCAATATCTTCATAGCAACAAGGAGGTCCATCAGAGCCAAAACTTCTATTATAACCAGCAACTGCTGAGCTCATACATAGCCTAGAATTAGCATCAAAATTATTTGTACCGATTGCTCCCTTTAGAAGCTTTTGAGCTATGTAATAATCTTCAGTATGAAATTGACCGGATCCGTACATAGCAATTGAGTCCGGTCCATGATTCTTAATAGAACTGAGTATATTTTCTTTAAGGATTTTGTATGATTCATCCCAGGAAATTTTTTTAAATTCTTCATTTAAATTTTTCCTATAGAGTGGTTCTTTTAATCTTCCTTCTTTAAGGGTCTCACATACCGTTGCTCCTTTTACACACAATTTTCCAAGAGTTGAAGGAGTATCCCTATCTCCACTTACTAACCATTTATCATCTGAAAAAGAATTTTTAGGCCTCATTTTTAACCCACAGCCCACACCGCAATAAGGGCATTGACTTTTAGTAACATTCATAAAATTACTTTTATAAATATCTAAATAGTTAATGTTTAAATGTAACTTTCAGCTTTTTCACCTTCATAAGCATCTGCAAATGATCCTTGTGGTTCTTTTAAGAAGAAATAGCAGAAAAATCCAACTACAAGGCCTGCTATCCCTAAAACCTGAAAGAAAGCACTATTAGAAGCCGCAATTATTTCTGGTGAGGGATCTTTCCCTCCACCCATCCAAAGAGGTAAAAGACTATAAATATTTAGATAAGTTACTGCACCAACATTTCCATAAGCCCCAACCAATCCAGCTATTTGTCCTGTTACTCTTTTTTTAACTAAAGGAACTAAAGCAAAAGTTGAACCTTCTCCTGATTGAACGAAAAATGAACATAGCATAGTTAAAAATACAGCCATAAGAATTCCTGCTGATCCTGTAAAAGTTCCAGGTTTTATTAAAGACATCAAAAGATATCCAAAACCTAATCCCATTGTTAAGAATCCCATTGTATTTTTTCTATTACCTGTTCTGTCAGATATTAATCCTCCTGCAGGTCTAGCTATTAAATTCACAAATGCATAACATGATGCAAGTATTCCAGCTATTGCTTTAGGTAAATCAAATGTAAATTCAAAGAAACTTGGAAGCATAGAAACCACAGCTAATTCAGAACCGAAATTCACAATATAAGTTAGTTCTAAAATTGCTACTTGCTTAAATTCATATCTATCTTCTTTGGGATAAATTTTAGTTCCTTTCAACAATTCAATATTTGTCCTTACAATTCCCCAAGTCTGAAAAACAAACCAAGCCAATACTGCGAGCAAAGCTATTGGATAAGTAGAAGACGTTAGAAAACCTACCTTCTGAAGTCTCCAGCATAAGACAGAAAGAATTGCTACAAATGGAACATTCATTCCAATTAAACCCCAGAAATCTCTAATACTCGTAACTTCTAAACCTGCTGTTTTATCTGGTCTCTGATAAGGTTTTCCCGGTGGAGTATCAGTTACATTAAAGAAATAAATAATTCCATATACGAAAGAAATGATTCCAGTAAGTGCTATGGCACCTCTCCAGTTAAGAACCGCTCCAGTAGGTAATTCAAAACCTCCTGAAAATGATAGAAATCCAGCTACTGCAACCAGTGAAAGAGCTGAAAAGGCAGATCCAAAATTTCCCCAGCCTCCATATATACCTTCAGCTAAGCCGATTTCTTTTGGAGGAAACCATTCTGATACCATTCTTATACCAATAACAAATCCTGCTCCAACTATTGATAAAAGCAACCTAGAAATTACAAGTTGATTAAAAGTTTGAGCGCTCGCAAATAATAAGCATGGCACTACAGAAAATATCAAAATAGTTGAGTAGGTTTTTCTTGGACCAAATTTATCTAATAACATTCCGATCAATACTCTTGCTGGAATTGTTAGAGCCACATTACAGATTGCAACCGTCCTAATTTGAGCAACAGATAAACCTAAATCGGCTTTAACAGTCGTCGCAAGAGGAGCGAGATTAAACCAAACTACAAATGTAAGGAAAAAAGCAAACCAAGTGAGATGAAGAGTTCTATATCTTCCATTCAAAGACCAAACATCACTTAACATAAAATTTTGCAGAATAATTTTTTACAAACATATTTTTCGAAAGAACTATAAATTGTAATGAAATATACAATTTTTAAAATGTAAAGATTTCACTTTTAAGAAAATATTAAATATTCCTAGTTGCTTCAGTCAAAACTAGAAATTAAGAGTAATAATAATGTTTCATTGATGTTTATATTTACACACAGAAAAACTACGGGAAATTTTTAGGACATGAAAAGTAAATATAAAGATTTCAAAGCTTTTATTTTTGCAGGAGGAAAGAGTTCAAGGATGGGTTTTGATAAGGCATTAATTAATCATCCTCAAGGAGGTAATTGGCTTAATCATAAAATTAAAATTTTAAATGATCTTAATTTGGAGACTTATCTTTTAACTAACCATAATAATCATTTTGAAGAGATTGATTCAAATAGTGATGTTAAAGTTATTTTTGATAACAACCCGTTTGAAGGCCCTTTACATTGCATGGAACAGATTTTTGCAACTTACAATCTAAATACTAAAAATGTTCTCATAATCCCAATTGATATGCCTAATTTAACTACAAAAATTGTTTCTTCTTTCATCGATTATTGGGGAGAAAATAAGAATTATGCTCTTCTTTCTCATGATGGAAATTCTGTACAACCATTGTTTGCTATTTATCCAATTAATGAAGTAAATAACTCTAAATTGAAAGAGAGATTAAATGCTGGCAAAAAGAATTTTCTTGGATGGGTTAATTTAATTCCTCATAAATATTTCTTTGCAAGAAACAAGGAATTCATTAATATAAATTTCAAAAGCGAATTAAAATATTAAATATGCAAAATGAAAAATTGAAGGATTTATTAAATCGAGGATTAGAAGTCTTAAGGATATCTCTTCAAGAAGATTGTAATTTTTCTTGCATATACTGTAAACCAGAAAATAATAATTTAAAGTCCTTAAGTGTTGAACAATTTAAAAATATTATTTTTGTTGCTTGTAAGTTAGGAGTTAATTCTTTAAGACTTACAGGAGGAGAACCTTTATTAAGTACTCAATTGGAAAAACTCCTTTATGAAATCAAATTACTGAGAAAAATAAAATCTAATCCAATATCAAATTTACAAGATGTTGCTTTAACTACTAACGGTTTTTTACTTTCAAAAAAAAAGGCTGATTCACTTTTCAAAAATGGTTTGGACCGAATAACAATAAGTTTGGATGCTATTGATCCAGATATTTTTTCGAAAATGATAGGAGAAAACAATAAAATAATTGGTAGAGAAAAATTATGTAAAGTTCTTGAGGGTATAGATAACTCAATTGATGCTGGATTTAGTCCGAAAAATGGGAAATTAAAAATAAATACAGTAATTAAAAAAGGAATAAATGATAATCAAATTTTTGAATTAGTTAATTTTGCAAGAGAAAGATCAATTGAAATTCGCTTTATAGAATATATGGATGTTGGATCCGCAAATAATTGGAAGTCATCCGAAGTATTTTTTTCAGAGAGAATTATTAATTCTTTAAAAGAAAAATATCATCTATCAAATTTAGGTAGAGATAAAGGTCATACAGCCAACAGATGGTTTATGGGAGATTCTGAAAGTTATGTAAGTACAGTCTCTTCGATAAGCAATCCATTTTGTTCTGACTGTAATAGATTAAGAATAACTAGTGATGGTTATGCTTACACTTGTCTTTTTTCAAGTGAAGGTAAAAATCTTAATCAATGGTTAGCGGAACCAATTAATATATTGGAATTGGAAAAAGAAATTAAGAAAATTTGGAGATCTAGAGATGACAAATATAGTGAAAATAGAATAAAAATTTTGCAGAAAGATTCAAAAAAATATCCAAAAAATCATCCCTCAATGGCATATCTTGGAGGTTAAAAAGATGTTATGTATTAATTAAGACAATAAATAACATTGAAATAAGAGAGATTTTATAAGAAATATTTTTTAAAAATGCGTTTTGCAATTATCCTTGGTTTCTTACTTGGAATAACTCATGGATTTTTTGTATCTGAGGGACATTCTGCAAATAATTTTGAAAATAATCAATTTTTAATAACCGAAAAGTCAGTAAATATATTTTCTCCGCTTTAAAGTTCTTATTTTTTTAATAAGTTTTTGTATAGTCATGAACAACTTGTTAATAAAATTGTACTTATAGTTAATATGTAGCGTAGACTACAAAAACGTTCATCTCGTTTTACGAGCCGCATTAAGATTGAAGCCAAGGAACGGGGACTTCGGTCAAAAATGAAATTTAGTCAAATAACTATTATGTCTAATAATGTATCTACCTCAGTAAGTAGTAACAATACTACTGCTATATTTGCAGGTTTTCTTGGAGCTTTTATTGTTGGTTCTCTTGGAGTCCAGCTTGTAAGAACTCAAAAGCCTTCTTTACCATCTCAAACGTTAAAAGTTCAACCTGTTATCGCTCATCAATCAACTTTATGGGCAGCTTTAGGAAAACAAGATACTCCTATTCTTAAAAATAAAGTTTCGTCTAATCAATCGATTAGAGTTATTCCAGTAGTTGGGTCTGAAGCAACTCTTTGGTCACCTATGGCAGGAAATTAATTTTAGTAATATTCTTACTCCTGATTTGAATATTCCCTTTAATTTTTTCCTCAAGAGTTAGAAGATTTGGTGGTTCTAACATTAAAAAACTCTTTTGTTTGTAGCTCCTCTGCCCAAGGAGCTTTTTTTTTGGATTCATTTTTAAATGACCCCCTTATGCCTTTGAAGGCAATCTTCAATTATTGATCTAAGCAAAGCTGCATTGCTGCAGTTGTAATGTTCAGCTAAATCAATAAATTTTTTAAAAATTGGCTCATTAACTCTGCATTGAATAGTCGGAACCGCATCAACTTTTCGTGATCGTTCCTTAACATCAAGCAACATAAAATTAATTTAAAATAAATACAAACTTATTATTGTTTCACTTCAAATGCATTGCAAAAACAAGGTTTAAAAAATATTACCAGTCTGGATAAATGTGGCCAAATGGGTCTTCACCAATTTGCTCCTCATAAAATTCTCCTTTTTTTAAACCTCTTTCGTATTGATCAATAATTTTCTGAAAGGATTTTATAGATGGTATTAAATCTCCAACAAAGCTGTGTTCCATTAATTACTTATAAATATTCTCTTATTAATCACTATATATAGAAATCACAGAAATTATGAATAACAAATTATTTCCCCATCGCTCTTCTTAATTTTGCAGCTTCATCTAAACCTTCCATTATTGTAAAGGTAGAATTCTCAGTTGCTTTTCTTCTCAAGTTTGAAAGTTCTCTATATTCTTCAGATTCAAAAGCTTCAACAGCTGCCCTCATGGAAGGAAATTCACAAATAACAGCTAAATTAGAATCCTCAGTTTGTTCCTTTCCTAATGGTTCTGTATCTTTTGCAAATACTTCCCCACCAACTTCTTTTAGCCATGGAGCAACTTTATTTACATACTCATTAAATAATTCCTGATTAATTATTTTTGCTGTTGATATCCAATAGCCTTTTGCTCCTTTTTTATCCATAAAAATAATCTTTAAACTAAATTAAAATATAATTTACATTTTAGTATCGTTATTTATGAAAATATTTATTAATGAAATATATTTTTTTTTGAAAAAAAATAATTGAATATAAAACCAAATACGCTTAACTTTTAAAAAAGTGCACTAGTTATTAATTATCTATATTTAATATGGATTTCATCAATAAGAACAAAATACTTACAGTTATGGCTGCAATAGCAATTTTATCCTTTGTTTTAGAAAAAACTGGGATTATTCACCCTTGAAAATTATTTAAATTAGAAATTTCTAGATAACAAAATTGAACTTAATGAAATAAATAAACCACAAGAATTGCTGCAACAATGAGTATTGGAGATAATGCTGTAAACATTAAAGTCTTGAAATTAAGTTCCATTTACATTTAGATAAATATACAAATTAAGTAAAGAATACTTTTAAGTATTAGCAATAAGTAGAATTAAAATTGTTTAGATATGCAAAAAAAATGAATAAAAAAAGATACCAGGAAGAATATGAAGAAGGTTCTAATTTACTTTGGCCTAGCGAAGAAGAAGATAAAATTACCAGAAAATTTTATAGAGATTTATCGCACCTATCTAAAAAAGAAATTCATAATAAAAATAAAAATTCGAATTTGTTACAACAAATTTTTAGAGTCTTAACTGGAAAGGGAGGTTCGTCAAAAAATATAGGGGAGTCGATAAGAAAATTTTAGCTTAATTAATTTATTAAATAAAAAATATGCATAATTCAAACAACAAAAGCAAAAAACAAACAAAAAGTATTTTTCTTCATAAAACTAAAATTTTTTTAACTATATTCTTCATCCCATTTCTTTACTTATTAGGTTGGATATTATCACAGTCATTGTTATTCTTAAGTTTAAGCAAAGAAGCTTTATCCTTAATAGGAACAATATTTACATTCTTATTATTTATTTCCTTAATGCCTGCATGGTTTAATTTTCGATGGCAAATAAGAAATAGTTGGGAAACACTTGGTTTAAATAATAAAACTTTTTTGAATAATGTCTTATCTTTTTCTCAAGGGATTATTTTTGCTTTAATATTAATAATTTTAATTTTGATACCATTACTCAAAAGTAATTACATTACTTTTTCAGGAGGATTATCCTCAGACATAATATTAAATGGGATTTTACTTACTTTTGGCGTAGGGGTTGCTGAGGAAATAATTTTTAGGGGATGGCTTTTAGAAGACTTAAAACTTCAATTTGGAATAAAAGTTGCCTTAATAAGTCAATCTATAGTTTTTAGCCTTGCTCATATTGGATTCAAAATGCCATTTTGGAATACATTAGGCATTCTTTTAGGTTTATTCACTTTAGGAATCCTTTGTTCAATTATAAGATTAAAAGATGAGGGATCATTGTGGGGTGCTATTGGTCTTCATGGTGGACTTGTCGGTATTTGGTTTGTTTTAAATAATGGTTTAGTAAATATATCTAAAGAAGCGCCTCTCTGGTTAGTTGGTTATCGTGCGCCCAATACAAATCCATTAGGTGGTTCCTATGGTATTTCATTATTACTAATTTCCTGCATTTTTTACTTTTTAAAATTTAAGAATCAGATATTCAAATTTATAAAGTAAATAGGAATCGTTTTAAAATTTATATTAATTTCGCTAAAGTCAACAATGCGTTTAGACTATCTAATCTTTTTTGAGTTTGAATTATCATTCTTTTGGAATCTGGAACACAATCAGCCTGCAACGATAATGCAAAAGAGTATTCTTTATTAGTGATAGCTATGCATTTTTCAATCTTTGATTTTGAATCTGAATCAATCATATTAAGACTATCTATTAATTTTTTACCTGCAATTTGCAAAAGGAGTTGATTAAAAGCTTGTTCTGATAAATTATTATCCAAATTTGTTTTGTTTAAAGCTAAGCATTATCCAAACAAACTGCTATTAGAAATTAATAAATTAACTTATATATCCCATTAAAAAATTCTTTAATTTTATAGAGATATTAATTTTTCTTTTAAATAGATATAAATACTGATGGCTTTTTATAAAAAAGTTGTCAAATTTACAGAAAGTTTAAATTTAAAATTATGAACTTAGAGGCAGGATTTCAATTCATTATTTTTTTGTTTTTGTTTGGATCTACTAATTATTTGATGATGTTAAATAGATATGAAAATGACCTTAAGAAAAGACAAATTATACAAAAGAATAGAATTGCAGAGTTATATCCTAAAGGAACTTTTATAAGCGTATAAATTTATAAATAAAATATATTCATAATTTAGTTTTTAAATTTAGTAACTGATATTGGAAAACATTTTAAAATTGGAAAAAATTCGTTTGAGAAATAAATTTATTTTTAAATTTGAAATTATTTTAAAAGGAAAATTTATTTACCATTTAGGATTGGTTTTTTCCCATCCTTCATTTATTAATTTTTTCCAAAATAATCTTGCATCTTGGATCTTCATTTCTTTTCTTGTTTTTATTAAAGGTGGATTTTCTCCATGAATACCCATGACGATGCCCTCTTCAATAAACATAAATTCGATCAAATCCTCTTTATTTTCGTTTTTTTTATAAAAACGAATTACTCCAACTGAGTTAGAATCAATTAACCAAAAATCATATGCTTTTTTCATTTATTTGGAAGTTTAATGAAAAGAAGACAAATCAAAGATATCCATAAAATAATCCAATTTAGACATTGAAAGTTAGAAAATATTTTCATCAAAATTAATTTAAATAATTTGATATTTTATCTGCCGATTCTTTTTTAGTTCTCCCCGTTTTTTTTTGGAGTCAAGCCTTCTATTTTGAGAAGCTTTAGATGGTTTTGTAGCTTTTCTAATTTTAGATGAATTTTTTAATGAATTTCTAATTACTGAGCTAATTCTTTTTATAGCTATTTGTCTATTAAGTAATTGATTCCTTTCTTCTTGGACGGCTAGACATATACAGTTACTGACTAATTTGGTTTTCAATTTTTTCGTTAAAACTTTCTTTTGATAATCATTTAAGACTTTTGATTCTTCGATATTAAAAATAATTTCTACTCTAGTATTAGTTTTATTTACTTTTTGACCTCCCGGACCAGATGATCTAGAAAAACGCCATTTTAATTCTTTTGAAGGAATTACTAATCTGGAAGTAATAAATAAATCCATTTTTATTTCTAAAACATCCTCCAGCTCATATCCGAATATACTTGTACATTACATTACCAATAAAAAATAGATCGGTAAATACTGGCCGGTTTAGTTAGGTAAACCGAAATTCGGTGTATTTGCCGTATAAATTTTTTCGGTTTGTATCCTTACAAGATTCAAATATTTGTAAGATATTTGATTTGTACTTAATTCAAAGGTCACTATGTATTCAATGTTTGATCTTCTTTTTGAAACTCCTTCATATCGTCCAGTATTTGTTATTTCTGATGCCGAGATGAAAGAACTAAAGAAAAACCATCATCAAGAAGAACTTGATGAAATCACAACCCAAAGAAAAAGACTAGAAGATGCTTTTAAATCTCAATTAAAACATCTTGAAGAAAGGGAAAAAGAAGTCAAGAATGAGCTTAAATTACTTTCCGGAACTAAAGGAAAAGCATAGTTTTTTTTTCAAAAAACTTATTACTTAAAAGACGGTTATTTTTAGCCGTCTTTTTCTCAATTAATATATAAACTTTTTAAACCACGAATTCATAAAATCTTTTCCATAATGAAGTAATGAAAGATAAGCAAGAAAAAATAAGAATGTTTTTGCCTTTTAGTTGGGTTGTATGTGCAGTCATATCTTTTGCTTACATAAATTCTCATTTAATTAATACCTAGTTAAATGGATAATTTATCAAAAGAACAAGTATTAGCTTCTTCAAGCGGATGGGTTGCATCATTACTTAATTTCTTACCAGGAGTAGGAACTGGTTATGTATATCAGAGAAGATGGTTACCATATTTTATTACTACTGGAGTAGTAACTGCATGGTTTGTTATAGGAATAATTTTGCAAGGTGATAAAGAACCAAGTCAAACAGAACAATTAATAGGTATATCAGGCTTATTTCTTATATCAACAATAACAGTTGTAGAAGCTAACTTAGCTTTTAAGAAAGCTGTCAAAATAGCTTCTATTAAAAAAGAAGAAGAAAAAACTCCGATTAAAAAAGGATGGTTTAAATAAACTTTAATTACTGTAGAAAAATAAAATTTCTTTTTCTTTGAGGCCTTCCCAACCAGAATCAATTAATAATTGATCTAAAGTTTCTTTATCAAAATGCTTGGAACCTGTTTTAACACATCTATTTCTCATTGACTTTTTGACTCCACTTCTTTCTCTTTTGTTTTCTTCGTTCATAATCCTATTGTAAAGCTCAAGCATTTTTGAGGGGATTGGAGTCCCATCTAGGTCAATACCATTTTCAATTGCTTCATCAACTGCTTGCATCCCTATTTTTTTCATAAAGTTTGATTTATTAATAAAAAACATCTTATAAGAAAAGATATTAATTTTTAAGGGTTTGAATAATTAATTTACTGATTTTGAATTTCTTTTAAGACTCTTATTGCCTCTTTTATATGTTCTGGCCCATTCAACAAATCTCGAAAGATATGTTTAATAAACCCATTTCTATCAATAACATAGGTAACTCTTCCATCTAATAAACCAAGTACTTTGGGTACCTTGAAAGCCTTTCTTAGTGAATCGTTTTTATCACAAAGCAAGGGATATTGTAATTTATTTTTATTGGCAAATGCCAAGTGGCTTGAGGAACTACCATTACTTACTCCCCATACTTGCGCACCAAGGACTTTAAAAAGGTCATACTTATCTCTAAATCCGCATACCTCTATGGTGCATCCCGGGGTATCATCCTTTGGATAGAAAAACAAAACCAAAGGAGTTTTTAATCCATTATTTGTTCTTTTAGTCCCATTCTGATCTATTAAAGAAAATTGTGGTACTTTATTTCCAATCTGCAAGATAGTTTATGTAAAACTCCATCTTAGAACCAACTAATATTTTTCTGTGACCAAAAACAACAGAGTTTTGGATAAATTTTTCATACTTTGTTCTAAAAGATACTAAAAGATTCTTTTAATTTACTAATGTTATTGAACATATCTATTTTAATGGAATTTGCCATATATAGTTTTTTATTTTTCATTCTCTTTTTGGGAATACTTTTTAATCTAAAAATAACTAACAATAAAAGAGCTAATGAAATAAAAGAAAAGTTAAGAAAAAATTTAAATTGGAGTAAAAAAATTTAAGATCTATAAAATTGATTTTTAGAATTTTATTTTTTCATTTGGGGTAAATACAGAACAGTAATTACTTACAATATTTTTTAAGTCAATTTCGGAAGAATTCTTAGATTCTAATT
Source organism: uncultured Prochlorococcus sp. (assembly GCA_902609995.1). GTDB lineage: Bacteria > Cyanobacteriota > Cyanobacteriia > PCC-6307 > Cyanobiaceae > Prochlorococcus_A. Next base: position 36,930 of record CACLUD010000002.1, read on the forward strand.
TTAGTTTTTCTATAGCTTGTTTAGCATCTATTTCCCCAAGACGGTATCTAGCACATGTATCCAATACTTTAAACATTTTTGTAGTAACTGCCTTTGATTGCGGTACAAAGGCAAATAAGAAAAAAGCAGATAATATGATTTTCATTATATTTGAAAAAGTTAATTACATTTTTGTAATTTAGTTTGGTTTATACAAATCTGATTTTTATTAGAATAAGAAAGCCAAAAACAATATGGATTTAATGTAATCACATAGTGAAAATTTACTCGCTGATACCCAAAATTTATATATCTATCAATACTATTTTACACAGTTTTGATATAAAGTTAACCTTATCTAATAAATAGATTTTGAAAATAAGCAAAAGAATAATTAAAAGACACAAAACACTTATTAAGTGGTATCAAGAAAAATTAAAATTAAGTGATTACCAACTACTTTGGTTAGTTTTTTTTAAGGGAGTAATAATTACAATAATTTTTTATAAACTTCTTTGAAGAGTAACAAAGCGAGTTTATAAAATGATATTTTCAATTCATTAGATTATATTAATAATAGACTTTAATAATGAATTAAATAGACTTCTATCATGAATATCTTTGGGGTAGGTTTACCAGAAGTAACAGTAATTTTAATTCTAGCTCTATTAATTTTTGGTCCTAAGAAATTACCAGAATTAGGAAAACAACTTGGAAAAACATTAAAAAGCTTAAAAAAAGCATCGAATGAATTTCAAAACGAGATAGATCAAGTAATTAATGAGCCAGAGAGTGAAAATTTACCAAAATCACCTCAGAAAAAAATTACCAATGATCTCGATCAAGTTACTAAAGAACCAGAGGAGAAAGATTTCTCAGAATCAGATGATAATGAAAAATGAGATAATTCAAAGGCCAATTACCCCTATAGGAGAATTTGAAATAGCATTAAATAAAGCAGAACTTTCAGATGATGATTACGAATTAATTGACTACATCAGATACACCAGTGTTTTTACCCAACCAAGTCTAGTTAAAGATTTAAAAAGGCCATCCAAACCACCTTTACTTACAAATCTTTGCCAAATATGCAGGAAAATCGGATCAGAGATGCCTGAGCACTTTAAAAAAGTAATTGATTGGTCAATCCAAATGAATGAACATAATATAAGATGGGATGGCCATCTAATTTGTGCAGAGGCATTAAATGTAGATAATATTCCAATAAGTCCTTCCTATGGAACTTCTTTATTTGATGTTCTTGTAGTACACAAAGAATTATTTCTGGGATTTGATTGACTAGCTAAAAATATTAATCATCTAGAGGAATTGAATCGGCATCAATTACGTCTTTGGATTCTTCATACTTGCTTCTTTTAGTATCAATCCAGTTATTAATAGATGCCACGACTGGAAGGGAACCTCTATAAATAAAAATTGAGGTTGGTAAAGCACTAAATAATCCAACCAAAGGATTTTTGAAAAGTAATCTTCCTGCTTTGATATTAAATAAAATTATAAGAATTGAAGGAACCAAAACTTTAACTACTGTTTTTAAAGCCTCAATCCAACCGACACGATATATCCACCATATCAAGACTATCCCAACTACATAAAAAAATAAGTAAGTCATACTTTTAATATAGTGTTTATTTAGTTTTATTGGTCTTTACAAAAAACAATTTAATTTTTTTCTAAGGCTTTGATATAAAATTATGCATAAAAGTTAAAATGAGTTTCTCTGAAATAAGAAAATTTTTAAAACAAATGCAGTCAGAAGATAATTTAAGAAAAGAGGTTACTACTTCTGCAACTGCAGATGATGTAGCACTAATTGCTCAAAGACTTGGATATAGTTTCTCTGGTGATGATCTTTTAAGATTTAATGGCCAAAAAGTGGATAAAGTTACCGTCAGAAAAGTTGATCACCCTGGTGAATATCACTAAAGGATTAAGACTTAATCCAAATTGCGAGTCCTCCTCCTCTTCCTCTAGCACACATCCAATTTTTTTCTTTACTTATAGCTATTAGAGAGAAAAAAGGCATTCGCTTTTCTTCTGGTTTTTTTAAAGGTTTATTAACTAAGGTAAAATTTCCAATATTTATTATTAAGTTCTCGAAGAAAAAGGGCAATAAAGGCCTCTTACCTTTTAATGATGCTTGCCCACAGAAAATAATCGATAATATCCCAAAACTAACTGAATTCTTTATCTGGTAATCAACTATATAATTTTGAGAATTAGTTTTCTTTAATTCTAATTTTGCTGATAATACTTGAAGAATGGTACTTGATATATCATCTATTTCTTTTGAGCCTTTCTTCCATACGTAATTAAATTTCCAAGTTCCTATTAAATCTTCATATTCAATACCACTTCCATCTTTTTTAGAAATACTCTCTAAATTTTTTATTTCTGTGTATTGTGGTAATTTTTTAGCCTCAAGAATCATTTGAAATAATATTTTTTATTCATCATAAAAAGGTTTTAAAAAAAAATAAAATTAAATTTCTTCTTTATTTCAAAATATTTCTAAGAAAGTAGAATGTAGGTACACATTCGTAACAAATTTCAGCTATAGTCTTTACAAAGTTTAACTTAAAAAATGGATTTCATTTCAAAAAGACAAGGTCATATTCCACTTAAGGCTGTTCCTTACATATTTTTCCTTGCAGTTATTCTTAGTATCACAACAACAACTAATACTTTTATTTAAGCTTTAAGATTTATTCTTAGGGTTTAATTTTTGATGAATAAATACGACGTAATTATCATAGGTAGTGGGATTGGAGGATTATGTTGCGGTTCTATATTAGCTCTTGCGGGTAAAAAGGTCCTTATAGCTGAAGCTCACTCTCAACCTGGAGGTGTTGCACATAGCTTCAATATGAGAGGTTACAAGTTTGAATCTGGTCCTTCATTATGGAGTGGTATTGGCAAGTGGCCTACGACCAATCCATTAGGGCAAATACTTAGATTACTTGACCAAAAGGTTGAACTTATTAAATATCAAGGATGGCATGTCAATGTTCCTGAAGGTGAATTCAATTTGGAAGTAGGACAAGAACCATTTAAAGAAAGAATAAGATTATTAAGAGGTGAAAAGTCTGTTGAAGAGTGGGATTCATTTGTATCAGGGATAAGACCTCTTAGTCAAATAGTAAGCGAAATTCCGCTCCTCTCTAGTTCACCTGAAACAATTAATTTTTTAGAGGTTATAAAATTAGCATCTAAATTCTTACCTAATATAAAATCATTACCAAAGCTAAATGGTGGTTTTGGGGATATTGTCGACAGTCACCTAAATGATCCTTTCCTTAGAAACTGGGTTGATTTGCTTAGTTTTTTAATAAGTGGGATGCCAATGCATGATACAAATTCTGCTGCGATGGCTACATTATTTGACGAATGGTTTAAACCTGAATCGTATTTAGAATATCCAAAGGGAGGAAGTGAAAGTATAGTACAGGCACTAGTTGATGCTTTCAAAAAAAATGGCGGTGAACTAATTCTTTCTTCTAAAGTAGAAGCTGTAAATTTTAGTAAAAATATTGCCTCAGGTGTAACTTTAGAAAATGGTTCCAATTTTATTTCGAACTTTGTCGTAATGAATACTGATGCTTGGACTTCCAGAAAATTAATTCCACAAGAATTCCAAAAAAAATGGAGCCCAAAGGCTAAAGATATTAATAAATGCGGTTCTTTTCTTCATATTCATTTAGGTTTTGATGCCTCTGGTCTACAAAATTTACCAATTCATGCAATACACGTTGATAACTGGGAGAGAGGAATTACTGCAGAAAGAAATGTAGCAGTTTTCTCAATTCCTTCTGTATTAGATAAGAGTATGGCACCAAAAGGTAAACATGTCCTGCATGGGTATACTCCTGCCAATGAACCATGGGAAATTTGGAAGAATTTAAACTCTAATGAGTTAGCTTACAAAAAACTTAAAGAGGAAAGATGTTCAATATTTCTCAAATCTTTGAGAAAAATAATACCTGATATAGATAATAGAATTGAGATCAAATTGCTTGGCACTCCTTTAACGCATAAAAAGTATACCAATACTTATTGTGGTAGCTACGGGCCAGCATTATCGGCTGCTCAAGGACTATTCCCTGGATGTAAAACATCTGTTAAAAATATGCTTACTTGCGGAGCAAGTACTTTCCCCGGAATTGGTATACCTGCCGTCTCAGCAAGTGGAGCATATGCGGCTGAAAAAATTATGGGGAAGAAGGAATATAAAAACCTTCTTAAAAAGATAGATCTTTAAAGCATTCGACAAAGTCAAAAAAATATCTTTAGTTAAGAAATAAGAAGAAAAAAAGTAATTTTTTTTTAGGATGATATTCTTTATTTGAATATAACTTTTACTTATAGTTTTTATATGTTTTTCTTATCTATTCCCCAGGCTTGGCACTTAGCTGGTACATGGTCAGAGCAACTACCAAACGACTCAAATCTAATAGGAATGAGTCAAACAGAGTTGATGATGACTTTGCATTCTATCTTTGTACCACTTTTACTAGTAATTTCATATTTTCTATTTCTAAAAATCTCTAAAAACGAATCAAAAAAAGTTAAAGGCTAATTTATTTTAGAAGAAGCTTTTATTTTGCGGAACTTCTTCTAAAAACTTTTCTTCCAGTAGAAGTATCTACGGAAGTGGAATTACTCTCTTCTTTAGTATTGGAATTACCATTAGCATTTTCAATATCGCTTTTATCCATCTCGGCACAAACCCCTACTACCATTGCTGCTTGCAGTTGATCTGGTAAATCCCCAATAGTTAATAAAGCTTTTAAAACTAACTGAAGGCGGGTTTCCCTATCTATTTCTGGCCTTAGCTTTTTAACCGTATTCCAAAGTTCTTGAGTAACTTCTTTCAAAAGTTCACGATCTACAGACAAATTTAAAACCTTTTTATATTTCTATTAATCTAACAAATAATAGGGATTTCTTAAAATATTTTGCGTAAAACTGAATATTAGTTGAAATTTTTTATTACTAAAAGGCAAGTTGTATTTGTTTTGGAAGCTCATTATTTTCCTGTATATTTTTAGTAGATTTTACATTTTTAAAGTTACTAAAAAACTTTTTTTTAATTTTTATTGGAGCACTAGAGAATCTAGAATTAGCTCTTGAAAGTGAGTTCCATTCTTTTGGATTAAATGTAGCGTAGGGGGAAGAAGATAAAATTTTCATTTCTAATAATACATCTGTACTAATATTAGTATAAAAATACTATTACGCAACTAATTAATTCTTTATGTCTTTATTTTGATAAAATAAAATTAAAATTATTTATCTTACTTAACTCTCTCATAAGATTTTTATATACTTCTTGGTATCAACAAAGACTAATTAATCCTTTATTTAAGCAATTCATAACCAATACCCTTAAAAACCCTTTTAGATAGTGAAATTTCTTGAAATTAATATTGACAAGTTATTTTGCCATAAAGCTCCTATAAAAAGTAAAGTTATTTATTAAATAATGCTTTTAAGTACTCAAAAAAGATTAAAAATCCAGGAAATAGTTAAAAGAATATCTTTAGATAAAGAAGTCTCGTTAAAAGAAAGAATATTTGTTGAAAAATACGCAAAACACAGCTCAACAATATCTCTTTGGTTAAAAAAAGCAAATAGCATCAGAAGACATGGAAGAAAAAGCGAAGATAGTCTTAATGGGCTAATTCAATCGCTAGGAATTGATGGATTAGAAGGAGAGAATCATTTCAATCCAAATAAAGATGATATTTCTGACTGGTTTGGAGGTTCACCTGATTGGATTAAAAGGAGCTAGAAAATCATTTAATCTCTAACTTATCCATGCATTAGAGAATAAATAAACACTAAAACCTGATATGATCCCCCAGAAAATCCAAGGGAGTAACTTTATAGGGAACAAGTATTTGTTAGTAAATGTATTCATAAAATAATCTAATATCTAACTAGATTATTTGTAATTTTGAATATTGAAAATAGGTTTAATTGCTCTAATCACCCAAAATGAATGATATGAATATTAAACAAGTAAATAATGTACTTAAAATATATAGGAAAATTAGCGCAGTTTATCTCAAGCTCATAAATTAAGCAGCTATCTTTTCATTATTAACTTCAAAATCAATTTTCTTCATATTTTGTTCATTTGAATTATCCCAATATTTAATTAGTCTTTCTAACTCATTAATTCTTTTTTTAGCATTGGCAATCTTTTCAGTTGAAGTCATTTAAAAAATTTAGCTATTTAAAATATGCATTAAAAAAATTTTTTTTCAATACTTAATTTTGATTTGCTTAAACTTTAAAAATATTAATTATTAGTTAAAAGTTTAAACACCTAGTATTTAAGTAATTATACTTAATAATAGAGATTGAGCTTTTTATGAAAAATTTGAATTCATTTATTCTAAACAATACGGTTAAGATCCTTGATTTTGTTTATTCAGATAGGCATTTGCAGAGATTTTGGGTATTAGAAGTTATTGCAAGGTCTCCTTATTTTGCTTTTCTTTCTGTTCTTCATTTCAAAGAATCACTTGGATTAAAAAATGACATCACAATGTTTTTGATGAAAGAACATTTTTACCAAGCCATTAATGAGACGGAGCATTTAAAAGAAATGGAAAAAAGAGGAGGTGATAAGTTTTGGATTGACAGGTTTTTAGCAAGGCACCTTGTACTTGTCTATTACTGGATCATGGTTTTTTATTATTTCTGTTCTCCAAGAAATGCTTATGACGTAAATATCAAAATTGAAGAGCATGCATTTAATACTTATACAAAGTACCTAAAAGATCACCCTGAAGATCAAAAGATAAAAGAAATTGCACAAGACGAACTTAATCACGTTGAAGAACTTAATGAAGCCTTAGCGATGATAACTCAATCCTAATTTAAGACTGAAAAATCAAGAAAAAATACTGCAAACATTATCGAAGAAGCAATCAAGCTAATTCCGATAATCAATGAGACATAGCCTTTTCGCCTAGGCAATTTATAAAAGAGCACTCCAATTACAATTGCGATTATTACGGCAAAAAATATTACGACTTTTTCAGTTAAAGAATTTAGGTGGAGTATTAAATTTGTACTTTCAAAGAATTTTAGATAATCAGATAAAAATACTTCGCCTTCAATTTTTTTAAAATATAAGAATGCACTTATCAGAGCAGAACTTAATAAAGAAAAGACTGCAAGAGCGCTAACTGGCTTAGTAAGTCTATTTATTGTTCTATTGAAACTTACTAGCAGACTTAATATAAGTAAAGCCATACCCATTGGTATCAAGGGGATTAAGATAGAAATGTTTATGGAATTTTCCACGAAAGAATTTTAAATTCATTTTAATTTTATAATATTCAAAGACCTAATTTAACCACCTAAGATTTATATAAAATTTTTTTTATGTATATAGTACCTATTGATTTCTGTGTCAGTTGATACGAAAATTAAAATACTAACGACAAAGCCATGCTTACAATTTCTGAAATTCTTCTTGCAAGTGCAATTTTTCTTGGAATAGTATATTGGGAGGTTCAATTTCTATACTCCAAAACTACTGCTGTTAAATGATTTCTCTGCGAATAAAAGGCAAAACATCAGATTAAAATAAATTTAAATAAAATTTAAGAATTCAAACAAACAAAAAAAGCTTTAAATATGAGAGAATAAACACATCTTTTTACAGTGGGCAAATGAGCGAAGTAAAAACTCAAGAAATCGATTCTACACAGCAACAACAACAACAGCAGCAGCAATCATACCAAGACAGTAATATTTATTCTGCGGAAACAGAACAACTTTATTTAAAAATGAAAGAAGGGTGGCTTTAATATCCTCCACTATTGAAATAAATTTTTAACGAAAATTAATATACCTTGGTTGGTCAAATAAAATAATTTTTAGAAACAATCGCTACTTTTTTTTTAATATAAGCGATTAAATTTTAAAAAGAATAAAAAAAAAATTGTTTAAGAAACTCAAACAGTTAGAAAAATTAAATGGAAGAATTGCTATGGGAGGTTTAGTTTATTTATTATTTACAAAATTATTCTCTAGTCATACTGATGTCCTTGATCAATTGAAATCTATTTTAATTTAAAGATCAGTTACATTTTTTTACAGCCATATTTCTTTTAATCTAATCATCATTCAAAGATATAAAAATTTGAATAGCTTCGTAATTATTTCTAATTTAAATAGTTTGACTTTTTTATTTAAAATTTATATTTTTCACATGATTAGGAGAATAAATACTACTCATAAAGTAAAACCAAAATACACCCTTTATAGTATATTTGTACTATCAAGGATACTATACTATGGCCTCTTCGGAAACTTATGAATTTCTTTTCGTTAAGCCTGGTGATCATGTAGTAATTAAAAATGAAAAGCCTCCAGGTAATACACAAAACGGTCTTCAGGAATATTGGATTGGGCAAGTTATTAACTGTATAGGAGGAGCAAGAAATCCAAATTCATGGACGTTGTTTCAGGTGGCAGACATTGATAATGGAGAGATCATAATAATCAATGCAGATACTGTAGAAAGGATATTAAAAACAGCTGAGAATTAACCTTCTCAAAGTCTAATAAAGCAATAACTCTATAAAGTTTCTAGTTATGAAAGATAAATAGAAGTAAGAAAAAATATTACGTATTAGAAAAATGACTAGCCCAACTCTAAACAAGCAAGGCCGTATACCTGATTCATTGGGCATGAAGGTTGAATTCCTTTATACATTCTATAAGTTTGTGAAATTTCTTTAAAACCCATGCTAGATAAAAGATAATTTGCATAAGGATTGAGATTCGAACAGTCCAATAAGATTTGAGCTTCTAGATTCCTAACTAATTTTCTAATAAGCAATTCTGCCAAAGGAGGTGTATCAGCCAGAAGAGGGCCAATTCGCCAACCTTTATTATTATCTTGAAGCATACAAGGCCTAATCCTCCCAAAACCATGGCACATGCCATTATTGTCAACAAGCGCACTAACATTTCCAAAAGAATTCTTCAGCCAATCGTTCAAGAAGTGAGGCCTAGGACTAGGTTCTCGTTGAGAATCATATATTAAAACAGCTTCAGGGGGGATTTGGTTACCTGGAACAACACTAAAAGTATTATTATCATCTTTATAAAAATTTCCATTTGGTAAATCTTGAATGCCTTCTAATTTCCATCTATTTGTTATGGAGGATTTTTTAAAACCCCACGTTTGATAATCATCTAATCTGTTTGGGGCTGCTTCTAAACCAATACAACTAACATTTTTCAAATAATCTAATGCATGTTTCCATAATCTCACTCCATAACCCATATTTCGGAATTCTTTTTTGACGATGAATAATCCTATAAATCCATAAGAAGAATTATATTTAACACAAGCTATAGAGCCTATAGGATCGTTATCAAGACATCCAACCCATATCCCTTTTTTATCGGTATTTTTATAAATTGAGATGTCATCAAAGCCAGGAGCAAATCCCTCTAACCTAGCCCAATCAGTAACTTTCTGAATCTCATCATTAGATATTAGTCTGATTGAAAAATTTTTCTTCATTAATAATATCTTAACTACATAAAATAAGATTTTTAAGATTTAGAGGCAGTTAATTTAATCAATACTAAAGAAAAATATATTCTCGCTTCAAAGAATAAAAATAATAAAGCCACTCAATATTCCTGCGATATGTCCTGATAAGCTTATGCTTGGTAACAAAGAATAAACAATCCCTAAAGACAAAAAAACGGTCATTAATTTATAAATTTCATTGTTCTTTTTCAAGCCAATAAAAATATTCAAAATATATTCTTTCCCATAAAGAGAGGAAAGCAATATAAAGGAAAATGTACCAAATATAATTCCACTAAAACCAACCAACAAACGATTAGGATTATAAAATATAAAATTATCTACTGTAAATAAAAAAAAAGTCTGAATTGGTATTAATAAAATAATTAGATAAAGGAAAAGAAATATATTCTTCAAATTCAAATTTATAAAACAATACCTAACTACAATTATTCCAAATAAATTAGATAATAAATGATTAAAATCTTTATGAACGAAACTATAGCTTAATATCCGATAAGGTTGAGTAATAAGATAACTCGACCAATAGGAAAGGTCTGAAACCAAGAAAAAGCGCTTGAAATTGATAATTACAAATAATAAAAAACATAAAAAAGAAGGAATAATAAATTGTGCTTCTTTTTTTATAATTTTCAAAATAAGATTTAATATTAATATTATTTATAAAAAATAATAAAGCCTTATTTGTTTAAATAATTTATCGATATTTAATATTATTAATCTGATATATTAACTATCATATAAAAATTTTCTAGATGAATATTTTAGATAAATCGTATAAATCAAATATTGAGGAATTAAAAAATAAAGTAATTACCGGTCAAACAGAAAGTATAAGTTGGAGGATCCAGCAGATTAGGAAGGTTTCTCAACTTTTAGATGAGAATAAAAAAGAAATAATCAAAGCTCTTTTCCTTGATCTAGGTAAATCAGAACTTGAAGCTCTTTCAGAAATACTCTTAATTAAAGAAGAAATTTCTCTAATAAAGAAGAATCTTAGATTATGGATGCGACCAAAAAAGGTAAAAACGCCAATATATCTTTTCCCATCATTCTCAAAAGTAATCTACGAACCTTTAGGTTGTGTATTGATTTTAGGGCCATATAATTATCCTTTATTGTATCTCTTAAAACCCCTCGTAAATATTTTTTCTTCGGGAAATACTGCTGTAATAAAACCGTCAGAAAAATGTTCTTCTACATCTAAACTAATCAAAAAATTAACTGATAAATATTTCCAAAAAGATATTTTGTTAACGATTGAGGGAGATTATAAAGAGTCAATAAAACTGGTAGAACAAAATTTCGATCATATTTTTTTTACAGGAAGTACTGAAACGGGAAAATCTATTATGAAATCAGCTGCAACTAACTTAACTCCTTTAACTTTGGAACTTAGTGGAACAAATCCAGTAATTATTTTCAAAAATGCAAATTTAGAAATTGCAGCAAAAAGAATTGTATGGGGCAAATTTTTCAATTCAGGCCAATCATGTATGGCGCCTAATCATATATTTGTTGAGAAAGAAATTGAAAATCAATTAGTTAAAGAGTTAAAGAAATTTATAAATATTTTTTATGGAGAAGATCCAATAATCTCCAAAAACTTATCTAAATTGCAAAAAAACCAATTTTCTATAACCTCAGAACTTCTCAAAAAATATAAAAAGGAGAAACGTATTTTGTTTGGAGGAACTTGTAGTAAAAAAAGAATGAAGATATCACCCACAATTTTAAAAGTAAAATTACACGATAAAAATATTATTCAAAAAGAATTATTTAGCTCCCTTCTTCCAGTTATTGGGATTGAAAATAAAGATTCGGCATTAAAAAAAATTAATCAAGCCTCAAAGCCCTTAGCAATATATATTTTTGGAGGAAACAAAAAAATCCATGATCATATTTCTAAAGTTACAAGCTCTGGCACCATTTGTATTAACGATGTTATGTTGCCTGTACTTATTCCAAATTTGCCATTTGGAGGAGTTGGAGAAAGTGGAATGGGTAAATTTCATGGAGAGGAAGGATTTAAGAATTTTTCAAATCAAAAATCCATAACTTATAAAGGGTTTTTATTTGATTTTAATTTTAGATACCCTCCTTATAAGAAAGTAATGAAAATTATAAAATTTATTTTTAAGATTTAAATTAATTAATTTGGTTTCAAAAGTCTAGCGATTTTAAATACAGAGATTATCTTTAAGAAAATAGATAAATTAATGAAATTAACGTTTATTTTATTTGCCTTCATTATTAGTTTTTTCAATCCTAATTTTATAAAGGCTGAAGAAATTATTGATTCATCAAATAATCAAATTGAAAATACTACGAAGGTAAAATCAACTAATAATGAAATATCAGACATTAAAAAAATTCATATAGTAAAAGTGGGCGATACGATTACAAGTATCTCAAATCTTTATTCAATAAAAAAAGATTTCATTATTAAATTAAATAATTTAAAAGATGAAAATTATATATATGTAGGACAGAATCTAAAAATTTATGATTCTAGTCAAGAAAGTAAACCTAATAAGGATATAAATAATAAATATCATCTCGTCAAAAAAGGGGAGAGCCTTACAGAAATCTCTACTAAATATGGTTTAAACTTTAAAGAACTTATTGAAATTAACAATCTCAAGAATCCAGATTCATTAGAAGTTGGTTCGAAATTATTTTTAAGTGAAAAGAATATCAATAATCAAGAAGTTAATACTTCACTTAAAGAAGAAAAGGTTATTCAATTTATAAGTAAAGAGAGTAAAAAATATGGTCCTTTAACAACTCAACAAACCGAATTAGAAGAAGGAAGTGGTAGAAAAATTTTGAACGCTCTAAATCAAAATAATAAAAAGGTTATTATCTCCATAAAGTGTGAAACAAAAGAATTAGACGTAAGAATTCCCGGAAGAAAATGGAGAGGGTGGAATCCCGCTAAAGAAAAATTTGAAAAAAATCTAATAAATGATTTCTGCTAATCATTTTGATTAATATGTGTGAATAATTTTTCTTTGGACATCCCTTGTAAGGTATTGTCTTATTAGTTAGATTTAAATTAATGGCAATTTCAAGAGGAGATCTTGTAAGAGTTAAAAGACCAGAATCATACTGGTACAACGAAATTGGCAAAGTTGCTTCAGTAGATACAACCGGTATCAAGTATAACTGTGTAGTCAGATTTGAAAAGGTGAATTATGCGGGAATAAGTGGAACAGAAGGAGGAGCAAATACAAATAATTTTGCCGAAAATGAATTAGAGAAAGCCTAGAGATTTGCCTGAGTTACCAGAAGTTGAAACTGTTAGAAGAGGTTTAGAACAAAAACTCAAGAATTTTATTATCAAAAGAGTTGAGATCTGCAGAGAGTCAACTGTTGCATATCCCATCGATAAAAAATACTTTATTGAAGGTCTTCAAAACTCACTTATATATAAATGGAACAGAAGAGGTAAATATTTAATCGCGGAGCTAAAGAAAACTCAAATTAATAATATTAATGCAAATGAAATATCATTTGTAAATAATGGAGTTCTCGTTGTTCATTTAAGAATGACCGGTTATTTCACTTTTAATAAAATTATTACAAATCCGTGTAAACACACAAGAATAAGGCTTTTTGATAGTAATAACAACGAGCTTAGATATATTGATGTAAGGAGTTTTGGGCAAATGTGGTGGGTTAGAGACGGATTATTGCCAAACAATATTATTAAAGGGTTAGGATCATTAGGACCTGAGCCATTTTCTGAAAACTTTAATCTCAATCATCTGACAAAAGCAATATCAAACAAAACAAGATCTATAAAATCTATTTTATTAGATCAAACAATCATTGCCGGAATAGGTAACATATATGCAGATGAAAGTCTCTACTCAGCTGGTATATTGCCTTTTAGAGAGGCTAGAACAATAAAAGAAAATGAATTAAAAAAACTTAAAAAAGCAATCGTCGAGGTTTTAAAAAAAAGTATTGGTGCAGGGGGAACAACCTTTAGTGACTTTAGAGACTTAGAGGGTGACAATGGCAATTTTGGATTACAAACCAATGTTTATAGAAGAACTGGTAAAAAATGTCGTCAATGCAAAAATTTAATTGAGAGACAGAAAATCTCAGGAAGAAGTACACATTGGTGTCGTAAATGTCAGAAGTAAAAAAGGGCTTACTTTGAAAAAAGTAAACCCCTTAAAAAATTTTTACCTGGCATTGAGCTATTTTCTCAAGGGGCTACCCCCTAAATATTTTCGCCGCTGATGCGTTTCACAACCGAGTTCGAGATGGATCGGAGTGGTTCCACATCGCCATGAACACCAGGATAGTATGAACCTTGAGAACTGCATAGAAAATATAAATTGAAGACAATAAATTAAGTTTATTTGGTCAAGCCCTCGGTCTATTAGTACTCCTCCGCTGCACTTGTTACCAAGCTTCCACGTAGAGCCTATCAACGGGTGTTCTTCCCGTGACCTTACTGGCTTAAGCCATGGCAATACTCATCTTGAGGTGGGCTTCCCACTTAGATGCTTTCAGCGGTTATCCACTCCGCACATGGCTACCCAGCGTTTACCGTTGGCACGATAACTGGCACACCAGAGGTGCGTTCCTCCCGGTCCTCTCGTACTAGGGAGAAATCCTCTCAATATTCCTGCGCATACACCGGATATGGACCGAACTGTCTCACGACGTTCTGAACCCAGCTCGCGTACCGCTTTAATGGGCGAACAGCCCAACCCTTGGGACCGACTTCAGCCCCAGGTTGCGATGAGCCGACATCGAGGTGCCAAACCTCCCCGTCGATGTGAACTCTTGGGGGAGATCAGCCTGTTATCCCTAGAGTAACTTTTATCCGTTGAGCGACGGCCCTTCCACGCAGAACCGTCGGATCACTAAAACCGACTTTCGTCCCTGTTCGACTTGTAGGTCTCACAGTCAAGCTCCCTTCTGCTTTTGCACTCAACGACTGATTTCCAACCAGCCTGAGGGAACCTTTGTGCGCCTCCGTTACCTTTTAGGAGGCGACCGCCCCAGTCAAACTGCCCATCAGATACTGTCCGCTTCCCGGATAACGGGTAAGCGTTAGAACCCTAGCTCTAATAGAGTGGTATCTCACCGATGACTCAATAATACCCACAAGTACTATTTCAACGTCTCCCACCTATTCTGCGCAATTAGAGCCCGAGCACAATATCAAACTACAGTAAAGCTTCATAGGGTCTTTCTGTCCGGGTGTATGTAGTCCGCATCTTCACAGACAATTCTATTTCGCCGAGCCTCTCTCCGAGACAGCGCGCAAATCGTTACACCTTTCGTGCGGGTCGGAACTTACCCGACAAGGAATTTCGCTACCTTAGGACCGTTATAGTTACGGCCGCCGTTCACCGGGGCTTCAGTCGCTAGCTTTGCTAAAAGCTAACCAGCTTCCTTAACCTTCCGGCACTGGGCAGGTGTCAGCCCCCATACATCGTCTTGCGACTTAGCGGAGACCTGTGTTTTTGGTAAACAGTCGCTTGCGCCTCTTCACTGCGACCAGCTCTCGCTGGCACCCCTTCTCCCGAAGTTACGGGGCCATTTTGCCGAGTTCCTTAGAGAGAGTTATCTCGCGCCCCTCGGTATTCTCTACCACCCCACCTGTGTCGGTTTCGGGTACTGGCATTTATGTCTTAACGGGTATAGGGCTTTTCTTGGAAGCATGACATCACCAACTTCGCTGCCGTAGCAGCTCGTACTCACGCCTTAGCTCAAAATGTTTTCTCCATCTCTCAAAGCCTTGAACGCTTGAACCAGTAACCAACATCTGGCCTGGCTAGCCTTCTCCGTCCCCCTTCCCAAAACATAACTGGTACAGGAATATTGACCTGTTATCCATCGACTACGCCTTTCGGCCTCGCCTTAGGTCCAGACTAACCCTCCGCGGACGAGCCTGCCGGAGGAACCCTTAGGGTTTCGGGGCATGGGATTCTCACCCATGTTTTCGCTACTCAAGCCGACATTCTCACTTCTATGCCGTCCACGTCCGCTTACGCTAACGCTTCACCCAACATAGAACGCTCCCCTACCATAAATAAATTTATCCGCAGCTTCGGTATAACGCTTAGCCCCATTCATTTTCGGCGCAGGATCGCTCGACCAGTGAGCTATTACGCACTCCTTTGAGGATGGCTGCTTCTAGGCAAACCTCCTGGTTGTCTGGGCAATCCCACCTCCTTTATCACTTAGCGTTAATTTTGGGACCTTAGCTGGCGGTCTGGGCTGTTTCCCTCTTGACTATGGAGCTTATCCCCCACAGTCTGACTGCCTAGTTACACACAGGGTATTCAGAGTTCATATCGATTTGGTACCGCTTTCGCAGCCCGCACCGAAATGGTTGCTTTACCCCCCTGCTGGAGCACTAGACGCTACGCCTCAACGTATTTCGGGGAGAACCAGCTAGCTCCTGGTTCGATTGGCATTTCACCCCTAACCACAGCTCATCCGCTGAATTTTCAACTTCAGTCGGTTCGGACCTCCACTTGGTATCACCCAAGCTTCATCCTGGCCATGGTTAGATCACCAGGGTTCGGGTCTATAAACACTGACAAACGCCCTATTAAGACTCGCTTTCGCTGTGGCTCCACCATTTCCGGTTTAACCCGCCAGTGCCTATAAGTCGCCGGCTCATTCTTCAACAGGCACACGGTCACCCGATTAGTCGGGCTCCCATTGCTTGTAAGCTCACGGTTTCATGTTCTATTTCACTCCCCTCCCGGGGTTCTTTTCACCTTTCCCTCGCGGTACTGTTTCACTATCGGTCACACAGTAGTACTTAGCCTTACGAGGTGGTCCTCGCAGATTCACACGGAATTCCACGTGCTCCGTGCTACTCGGGATACAGCTAGGTCAACTCATCTTTCAATTACGGGGCTTTCACCCTCTATGGCACGCCATTCAAACGTTTCTTCTAGAATTGTTGATCCATATTGCTGTCCCACAACCCCGATAGTCAAGACTATCGGTTTGGGCTATTCCCCGTTCGCTCGCCGCTACTGAGGGAGTCGTTATTTACTTTCTCTTCCTCCAGCTACTAAGATGTTTCAGTTCGCTGGGTTAGCTCGCACCAACCTATATATTCAGTTGGTCGTTCAAGGGGTTGCCCCATTCGGAAATTCCCGGATCAAAGTGTGCTTCCAACTCCCCGAGACTTATCGCAGGTAACCACGTCCTTCATCGCCTCTGTGTGCCTAGGTATCCTCCGTGAGCCCTTTGTAGCTTGACCAATAACTTCAATAATTGAAGCATCAGCTTAATAGAATTGTTATTTAATGCATAAGCACAAATAATAAATCTGCATCATTAAAGATGCTTATTGTCTTCAAAAATAATCTATGCAGTTGTCAAGGTTCTCTGAAAACAATGAAAAAATTCAATGAGTCCAGCATCTTATTTATTGAATAAAATAGGAAGCTAGATTCGCTCAGAGCAAATTAGGACACGACTCAAAACAATTTTCCTCTTTAAATATTAAATATATGTAAGAGGCGGTATTCAGTGGAGGTAAGCGGACTCGAACCGCTGACATCCTGCTTGCAAAGCAGGCGCTCTACCAACTGAGCTATACCCCCAACATAGAGATATGGGCCATCCTGGACTTGAACCAGGGACCTCACCCTTATCAGGGGTGCGCTCTAACCACCTGAGCTAATGGCCCAGGAAAAAGTGATGGGTGTGACCTAGAAAAAACTTAGAAACTGAAATTCTTAAAAAAAGAATCTGAGATACCGATCGACCTAAGGTGACAAAATTAATATTTACATTTTGTTGTCTCCCTGTTAGGAGGTGATCCAGCCGCACCTTCCGGTACGGCTACCTTGTTACGACTTCACCCCAGTCATTAGCCCCACCTTCGGCGTCCTCCTCCACAAGGGTTGGAGTAACGACTTCGGGCATGGCCAACTTCCATGGTGTGACGGGCGGTGTGTACAAGGCCCGGGAACGTATTCACCGCAGTATGCTGACCTGCGATTACTAGCGATTCCTACTTCACGTAGGCGAGTTGCAGCCTACGATCTGAACTGAGCCACGGTTTATGGGATTTGCTAGCTCTCGCGAGTTTGCTGCCCTTTGTCCGTAGCATTGTAGTACGTGTGTAGCCCAGGGTGTAAGGGGCATGATGACTTGACGTCATCCACACCTTCCTCCGGTTTATCACCGGCGGTCTTTCTAGAGTGCCCAACTAAATGCTGGCAACTAAAAACGTGGGTTGCGCTCGTTGCGGGACTTAACCCAACATCTCACGACACGAGCTGACGACAGCCATGCACCACCTGTCACTGA
>CACLUD010000003.1 GCA_902609995.1 uncultured Prochlorococcus sp.
TTCTCCAGAATCAATAAGATTATTTATTAATCGCTCTTTTTCTGATTTAAGATTTTCTAGTGCTGAATTAGTAAATTGCTCTTTTGCTTCGAATTTTGGTGTTTTAATTATCTTTTTATTAGGTAACTTTTTATGAGGCTTTGATTTCATTAATTCCATTAATCGAAATTTGATAATACATTATTCAACAGCATTTTAAGGTATGAATTTTTACAAAAAATAAGTTAATTTTTATAGCCCATAGGTCATTAACATTAATTCAAAACTCTGTAGAAAAAACTGTTAAAAAGTTTTTGAATATTGAATAACTTAATCAGGATCATAATAATTAGTTGATGATCCCTACCATTTTGGAACAGTTACTTGCCAACCCGAAGTGATTAATTGTTGGTACTCTTTGCGAGCAGCTTCTATTTTAATCTCTTTTCTTGTTTTCATAAGTGGAGGTTTATCACCTAATAGACCAACAACAACTCCACTATCAACAAACATATATTCGAAAAACTTATCTTTGTTATTTTTATTCTTTGTAAAACGTCTTACTTCTGTACAGTTAGGGCATATTAACCATGCTTCCTCTGTTACCTTTCTAGAGTCTTTATCCATAAATTTCCTCTAGGATTAATAGTTCTTCTATTGATATATGATTTTCTTTCTCTTGTTTCAAGGCATGGATACTCTTACACGCCTCTATCGTCTCTAAAATTCTAAAATTAATTTCTTGGTTCATTTTTCTTTTGCCAATTTTGCAATAATAAATAAATTAATCCCATATGAAAATGAGGATTTTATATCTTCTAGTTTAAATAGAATATCAATTAAAAAAAAGTTTGGATAAAGTTTGTCTTAAAATCTCAAATCATCCTCTGAAGAAAAAATTAATTTGGATATAAATAATATTTTGGCAAAAGATGAGTCAATAAAAAGTGAAATTAGAATAGAAATAATTAGTAGAATAAATTTTTGTAGATCAGCTATTAAAGAAGCTATTCCTAATTTGGTTAAGTTGCCTAAAGGAATGGAGATGACTGAAGAAAGACTTGACATTTTGACAGATGCTTATCCTCAGTATTATTTACATATGTTTGAAAAAAACAGAAAAGGTAATTAATTAATGATGTAATTACTTTATTAAATTTCTAATAAACTTTAAAAGATCTTGAATTAAAAATGTTTAAAAAACTAATTTTATCTTCTTTTTTACTATTTACTTCAATTGGCATTATCTATCCTACGAAAAAAGAAAATACAAAGCTATTTAATTATTGTTATTCTCTTGAAAAAATTCTTTCAAGTAATTCAATACAAAAAAGGAAAAATGCATCCCAGAAAGTAAAGTCAATTTCGAAAGATATTGCAAAATTTGGGATTAGTAAAACTAGAGGGCGTTTAATAAATAAGATGATTGATCAATATAAAACTTCTAAGGATTCTCGCATGATAAAACTTATTCCTAATAAGCTTTATTGTTTCTCGGGATATTGGATTGAGAGGATAAATCCTGGAACTTTTGAATCAATCTTTTATTTGAAAAGTAAAAAAGTAATTAATGAATTTAAAGATTTGAAAGATGAAGTAGATGGAGTATTAAATGAGATAAATTCCGAATATAAATTCATAAAAAAAGAATTTAAGAGTCTTTATTAATAATTATTAGTGAATCATTTACTTTTTAGTGGAATAATAATTTTCTTATTAAGAAAATTAGTTGTTAATCAGCTGAAGATATTTCAGCAGAATCAGAACAGGTATTAACACTAAACCATTTCATGGCTGACCAATTGTATTCTTGGTAAGTACCAGCTGCAACATTAACAAAACATTCATTCTCGTACCAACCTCGATAGCTTGGGTTCAAACCAGTTCCTTTTAATCTATTTGATAAACCTTTTCCATATTTTTGAATAACAAGATTAATAGCCTTGTACTCTATTTCTCTTTGTAGATCATTTGCAAAAACTGGTATTGAAATTAAAAACATCGAAATAAGAAATATGAGTTTCATCTCAGGAATAGATTCTGAATATATTTTATTGTTTGTAGTATAAAATCTTTTATTTTTAGATATTGTATCTTATAAACAAATAGAAATCTAATTTATTTTTTTAAATTTTCTAAAACTGATATTCTATTTTTGACTTCATCTAATTCATCTAAAATACTCCTATTTTTTGTTTGATCATTTTTTATGTCATGAATATAATTAGATAGGACTTCATTAATCAATTCAACTAGCTTTCTATTATTTTCTAATGCTACCTTCTTAAGGTTTTTCAATAAGTCTGGTTTGATATTTATATTTAGTTGCGTCCTTTCTGGCATTTAGTTATTTATACTTAATTTTTATTCTATTCATTCCTTCTTCATTAAGACAATATAAGGATTGTTAAATTTTTATAAATGATTTGGTAGTTTTCTATATTAATAGACTTTCAGAATTGCTTGTTTCTCGCTAAAAAAGATATGATTAGTTTTGGGTGTAAATTAACAATTAAATTAAAAAATAATTAAGTTCTTTTAAAAAGGTTAATTTTGGTAGGAAACACTACATCAAGTGCAAGTTTATACTAATTAGTTTATGTTTATAAATTCTTCTTACTAAACTATGGAATTCGTCAAAAAATTTATGACCGAAAAAGCTGAAAAGTTTAACGGTAAAGCAGCAATGCTTGGTATGTTTGCTCTTGTTGGAGCTTACTACTTTACTGGTCAAATTGTTCCAGGTATTTTCTAATAAAACATTACTTTTAGGAAAAAAAATGGGGGCTCATAAAGCCCCTTTTTTGTTTCTAAATTTATTGAAAAATTATGGATAAATTTTGGATATAAAATACTATTAATTAAAATAGTCAAATTAAAGTTCTTATCCATCTTAGTAATCTCTTAAATAACTTAATAAATATAAGAGAAGGAAAAAGATTAAATTTTGGATGTTAAATAATTTCCAAATATCAAATATAAGCTTATTATTTTTACGAGAAAAAATTTAGGAAGTGAATAATTTCCATAATATGTCTTAAAAATTTAATCATTATAAAATTCAATTGTTGATCCTTTATCCGTATATGAATTTTCCTCAAACCGTACATTATTTTAAAGCACAATAAATGATTTCCTAGTAAGAACATATGATAGCCATAGTTAAGATCCAAATGCCTTCAACTCCAATTAAATCCTGTAAAAAATATGTTTTGAGTTATAAAGATTCATTAAACAACATCTATTAAGTAGGATTCTAAGCTTGTGATGCATGCGATTGCCTAATGCTTGTCCGAGAATTTAATTCTTATATCCATGATCATCCACGTTCTGTAGTCAGAATCCAACAAAAATTTTGAGATAACTATGAATCTAAAAAGATCACCTTTAGATTTATTGTTTTAGCTGTTCTATTTGTATTGACATATTGTCTTAAATTTTTAAACTTAAAATAATCAACTGAAGCAGATTATACAACTCAAAGAGAAGTATAAAAAGAAAGCCACAGACAAATAGAAAATATATTTAAAATATAAAAAAATTTAATTCTTAACTATGAACGTATACGTATTCTGGATATTGTTTTTAGGGTTGTGGGGAATTGTTCCATTAATGATTTTCAAAGGTAGAACAGATGAAAAGATAAATATAAAAACTGTCCCAGAAGTTAAAGCCAAGAAAAAAGGTTGGTTTAAATAAAAAATTTCATAAAGTAATTTAATCAATATAAATTAGTTCTTTGAAAACTTATCGAACTTGAAAAAACCTTAAAATTTAACTCTCTTTAATACCTTAAAAAAATATTTAATATTTTATGAGTTCGCTAATCGTGATATATAGTCTTCAAGTTTGCCAGCATTAATCCAACCAGTCGCAATAGTTTTAACATCTTCATTATTCACTCTTCCACGATGAATATGTGATATCCCCGCTGGGAAGATAATAAGCTTTCCCCTCTTAGCTATTTCATGATGATTCTGCCAATAAAATTCAGTTCCACCAGAATCAACATCATTACAATAAAGAATCCAGGCTAAGACTCTATTGACAGGCTCTGTAGCTTCATTACTAATAGTCCAATCACAATGCCATTTCTTAAATCCCTCTCCTGGTGAGTAACGTTGTAAATTAAATATTGGGTTAACAAATAAAGATTGTTCTGGGCAGCATTGTTTTATTAGAGGGTGATCCTCAAGATATTTCTTTAGTCCTGCATTAACTCCTCTTATTATGACTTCAGAGATTGCGAAGGCTTCTGGATCTGACCTATCTATTGAGACAAGACTAATATCGGTAGATACTTTATATGGTTCTGAATTCAAAGAGGTACTTTGCCCGAAAGAGATACCATTAGTATGTAAGTCTTTGCGGTGATCAAAGAAAGAAATCACACCATCAGCTACAGCCTCGAATCCTGAATTTTTATATTTTCCAATTAGTTCCATAAAAAGTATTTGTCTTGTTTTATCCTAAATAATCCTTTTATCATATCTTTCAGATAACCCTTTATTTTATTTAGCTTTCTATTTAAGATAAATAAATGGATCCCCTCTTGAAAAATTTCTTTTTTTAGTTGTGGTTGGAGGTAGATCTACTGAAGCAAATATCGAACTGCATGACGTTAGGTGGGTTATAGGTTCAAAAATTGAGGACACCTTCGATCAATTAAGAAATGATTGGTTTGGATATATGAGAATTGATAAAAAGTAATTTTATTTATTTAAATAAAAAAGCTTCTAAAAAATCAGAACTAAAATTTTTGACTATTAACTAATAGTATCAAATCCACCACTTACTAAAAATATAATTGCACCTAATGCCATTGTTGCTACACCCATATAAGGATATTTTTTTATTCTTGTTTTGGTAATAGGAAGCCAGGAAATATACTTATCTGATTTTTTTATATCCATTATTTTTTTTCTTGGAGGAATACCTAATACTTCCCTTCTTTTTGCTTCACCCATACTTTTAAAAAACTTATAAATTAATACTAAAATTAAAGTTACAAATGTGTGAGTTTTTATTGTATTGCTTCTTTAAATTCTGTCTTTAAATCTTTTGCAAAGGTGATGTAAATAATTTTTATGACCTACTGGTTTAGTTTTCTTCCATCCCTGCGAAAGTAATCTTTTATATGTCTCGTGATTCATTAAATCTCATAACCAACTTGTGATTTTTGTAGTGCTATAAATATGACCTCCAGCTTCAATATTCTTTATTGTTTTGGGATCAGAAAATATTTAGATTAGGTCTCCTGTTGATTGTGACCAGCAAGGCATTGCAAATCCTCTTTCAAAGCTCGCTAAGTCTCATTATTCCAGAATGTAACCAATAAAAAAAAGACAGTCTGGGAAACATTTCTTTGACTTGGATTCTTAGAGTTGGGGTGACAAGATTCGAATCTGCGACCTAGTGCTAAGTGGATCTTGCTAAAAAATTAATTTATTTGGATTTCCATCCCATTGGAAGTCACAGCATATGGAATTGTTCATAAAGTTTTCAGGAATAAATCAAATAAATAGCAATTTAGTGGCATTTAAATTAAGAATTATTGATGGAGAGAATAAGGTTGAACTAAGGTAATTAAGCAAAGAGGTAGAAAGTCTTGAATAAGGTGGATCTTATGATCTAATAGATATTTAATTTTTATTCGAAATTTGTTTCTATATATTTAATTAAATTCGCTTTTTTCAAAATCTTAATTAAAACCCTTACCAAAAGAACTGCGATGGAAGTTATAGAAACTATTGATAATAATCTAACAATTGATAAATCTATCCCAAAATTTATAAATATTTCTGAAAGAAAATCTACATTTGTTGCTAAGTAAAAATATAGTAATTGCTATGGGAGTGTAGCAATATTATTAATCAAAAATGTTTTTTTTAAAGAGTAATCTATAAACCCTAGAAATATATTTAATATTTTCGTAACAAATAAGTTAGATAATCTAATTAATAGTATATCTTTGGTTTTAATTCTCCTATATTTTTCTTTTACTCTTGAGATTTTATCTTACAAATTAAAAAAATTAATTTTTTTTCTTCTTAATAATTCTCCGATTTTGTAATGAATAATAATTTTTAGATTGGAAGCTACCATTAAAACTATAAAACCATCAACAAAACCAAATTTCGAATAATATAAATAACCAAAGTTAATGAAGGTAATGGGGTTAATGAGACTAAACAAATTATTAATATAGCTGTTATCTTAAAATCAAAATACATATTTATGAACTAGATTTTCTTAAGAAATAAATTCCACTACTCATAGAAATTAACACAGGTAGCCAAGCTGCAATTATTGGACTTAACAATCCATTGACTCCAATTGAACTGAATAGAAACGACATCATATAGTAAATAAAAATGAGAATTACACTTAATCCAAATCCCTGACTTTTTGAAGATCTTAAATTAGATTTAGATCCTAGACTACTGCCAATTAATCCGAATACTAAGCATGCGCAAGGAAAAGTGAATTTTTCTTGGATGCGAACTTGAATTCTTCTTATTTCCTTTAAGTTTCCTGTCTCCTTATATATTCTTTCAGCTTCTAAAGCTTGCTTAAGAGACATCTCAGTAGCATCTTTGGGAACTTTTGCTAAATCTAAAGGCCCTTCAACAAATGGATACCTATATTTTTCAAATTGAATATTTGTAGTTTGTCCGCCTTGGTCAATAGAAACAATACTACCATCTGAAAATATCCAGGAGGAGTTGTTCTTATCAAATATTGCACTTTTTGCTTTTAAAATTTGCTGTATATCTTGTCTCGAAAAATCCAAAACTGTAACTCCCTTCATAATATTATTTTCAAACAATGATGCATAGAAAATATGTGTTAATTTACTATTACTTTTAGTTGGCTTATTAGTTTTAGAATCTATTCTAGATCCATATTTAGAAAACATAATATTTGTTTTTCTCTTTTCACCACTGAATGAACTTCCAATACCACCTCTTAAAGTGGATTCTGCTAACTTATTACTCGCAGGTACCAATTTATCATTGAAATAAAAAGTTAAGCCCGTCATGAATATTGAAACTGCAATAGCAGGAGCAATAATTCTCGAGGTTTTTATCCCTAAAGATTTCAATGCTAATAATTCGGAATTGGCTGATAGTTTCCCATAAGCTAATAAAGTAGACAATAAAACTGCCATTGGAAACGATAAAACTAGAAAACTTGGGAGGCTATAAAAAAGAACTTTTATGGCTAAAAATAAAGGTAATCCATATTCAACAATTTTTCTGATTAGATCAAACATTACTCCCACTGATAAAGAAATAACAGTAAAAGCAGAGATAGCAAATAACATTGGAGGTAATATTTGAGCTATTAACCATCTATCCATTAATGGGATTGACCTCCAGGGTAAAGAAACTTGACGGATAACTTTTTTGATAGTTGATTTATTTGAAATTTGCAAAAGAAATTTATTTGATTAAATTTTTAATAGTTTTTAAGATTATAAAATACTAATCAAATTGAGACCATCTTTACTCTTTTCTTTCTATAAAAAAATATTTTCCTTTTCAAGATTTTTTATCGATAAATTTACAGGATAAGAATATTTGCTATTGCAATTAATTTAGATATTTGTTTTACTAAAAAAAAATGAAGTAATGAATTCAAAAACATTAGCAAGAAATTGTAATTGTATTCATTGCAAACAAAAATTGGAACAAATAAATCGTTCAAAAGTTTATTGGGATAAAATAATTATTAATAAATTGAATGCTTAAATTTTTTTTGTAATCGAATTGCCATAAAATAAAGAAACATATTAAATAAAAAATACCAAAATAATTAAAGTAATTTTAAATATCAAGCTATAATTTTTGGAGTTTAGATTCGTTTTTATCGAGCTTTTTTATTATTGCGGTAGATTTTGTTCTCTCTATTAAATAGCCATAAAATAGCAATTATACAAAAAGGAATAAGAATGAAATCTAAGGACATATTGAATTTAATCTATATCCTTTTTTAGCAAGATTATTTTATCTTGACAGAAAAGTTTAAAAAAAAATTAAATCCTGATGCACAAGGCCTTATTCAACAACTTTTTCTTAAGTACTAATCAATTCCTTATCTAAATTTTTTTTTATTTAAAATCAAAAAACTGTTGATTTGTTATTTTGCAAACTGAGTATTATTTGCAAAAAATTAAAAAGAGCTTGCTCGCATCCCTACTAGCAAACTCTCATGACGATTAAGTTAAATTCAGATTGACTGAGCCTAACCAGCTAAGCAATTCCTAAATGCTTACTATTATTATAGTAAGTAAAATTACTTACTGTGAGTATAAATACTCAAGTAAGTTTGTTCCGGATTTAGTTTACTCCTATATAGATCTATTAATAAGTGATAATTCACTAGCTCCAAGTTAGATTAGAAAAAATGAAATACCAAATAAAGACTATTGAATTAAGAACAAATATTATGCCTAGAAAAATATATGCAAATTTTTCCCTATAAAAGCTGCTTTAGGTTCAAGTTTTACTCTCATTTTGTATCCTAAATTTCTTAATAAATCTATCGCCTTTTAAAATTAAAAATTTTACTTGTATTATTATTTACCGCAATTTAAAAACAATAAATTAAAAAATATAACTTTCATACTAACCAAAATTATATTTGTAGAAAGGTATCTTATCCCTAAATATCTTTCAGTTTTTTTAGCCACTTTTCAATATATTTATTCTGAAACAAGAGGTATTATTGGAGGATTGGATAATAATACGTCAAGATTTGTTTTTGTATTTAATTCAAAAGAAATTTTAAGCCAGAACTCAATTTAATTATGCTAGTTAAAGTCTTTGAATTCAATTCACGACCTAAAGATATTGACTGAAATCTTTATTTGTTAACTGATTAATAACTTTATCCAACCA
Organism: uncultured Prochlorococcus sp.; assembly: GCA_902609995.1. Lineage (GTDB taxonomy): Bacteria > Cyanobacteriota > Cyanobacteriia > PCC-6307 > Cyanobiaceae > Prochlorococcus_A. Next base: position 8,883 of record CACLUD010000003.1, read on the forward strand.
TTCGGTATTGGTTTCAGTTTTTTTAATCTTGGGATTTTTCTTTCTTCTATCCATAAATCTTCATCAAATAAAAATTAAATTTAATTTAGGATAACTTTATTAAAAATCAACCTTCAAAATTTACAAGTTTACGTATAAAAGTTAATTTTAGTCGCAATAGAAAAGGCATTCTTTTTTAGAGGGATGCTCTTTGCACTCTTCAGCCCAATAGTCTTTGTTAAGTAAAAATGGTAATGAATCAGCCTTCAAAGTAATTGTATTTTTTGGAAGAATTTTGAAAGTGTCATTTAATGCCATGATTAAAAACCTCCTTCTTTTAATATTGTTGTTTGTAACCTTTCTTAGTTTGAGTAAGCTTAGCTCCAAGATAGGTTAAAAAAATTAGCCAGAATAAAATCTCCAATCCGAGGTTGCTCATTTGATTTGCCTCCAATTATTTGATTTGATTTTAATATGATTTTTATTATTCCGATAGAGTCTTTATACTGATTAAATACTTATGTTGTTGAAGTTTATACCTGTTTTTTATATCCCGTCTTGATCTTCACCGAAAGGATTGTATCTAATATCCCAAATTAAAACTACTGCAGTTGATATAATTAGTAAGGCAAAAATAACTTGAGGTGGAGGATAATTCATTTCATCGATTTATCATATAGGTAATAAAACCAGAGAAAGTAATAAGCTTAAAGATAATAAAAAATGGAATGATTTTTTTGGCTTTTAAGCCAAAAGGTAAAAATTTATTAATTAAATTCATTTTTTTAATAGTTATTTAAATAATGCTAACCAATTTTTAACAAGTGAAAATAAATTCATAATCTAAGTTTTTTTATTAGATGACTTATATAAAATAAAATTGAAATAATTAATTAAAATAAAATAACCAGATTGCCTTAAGGAACTTGGGTTTATAAAATTTATTTGAAAAATCTTAGATGAATCCTGGAATAATTTGACCTGTGGTTAGATAAGCTCCTACTAATGCAACGAAACCCATCATGGCAAATCTACCATTTAACTTTTCAGCTATAATTTTTTCTTTTTCAACTAATTTTGTTTCGCTGTTCTTCATTAGAACCAACCAGGAATGATTTGTCCTGTTGTTATGTAAGCACCTACAGCTGCTACAAAACCTAACATTGCTGCCCAACCATTAAAACGTTCTGCTTCTGGTGTCATTTTCTTGATAAATAATTTATATTAATAAATATAACACATATATTTATTTTTGTAAATTAATAAGCTTGCATGACCATATTCTGGATCACATTGCTACACTTCTGTTACGTTACTGTCTAAATTATTTCTAAGCGCTCTATCTCTTAAATAAGGATTTGGGCTCTGAATTTAAAACTTAGACTTCTCATCAAGCTTAGTTTGAAGTTTTGCTGCCTTATGTAATAAACCTACAGCTTCTTTTCTTCCAGTCGCGATGGAAGCTTGATGCAATAAATCGGCATACTTTTTGTTTAATTTTTTCATTTAATTTGTAATGTTATAAATTCAGGATTGATAAGGAACTAAAGTGTTTGTATTCAATTTAAAATTGAATAAACTTTTTCGTATGAAAGGTTGACTCTTGCAATTAGTATTCTTACTAGAAATTCTTTAGCTTGGTCAATATTAATTAATCTTATCTCTACCTGAGATATTTTTATATTAACATAAATCGACTTATAACTGTGATTTGAGTTGGTAAAGGTTATTTATAGCCAAAATTTAATAGATCTCTTAGGATTTAACGCATAGCAAAATTTTTTTTTAATTGTTATTAAATATATATATACCAATCTTTTAAATATTGAAAGAATTAGGACAGCAGTTCAAAGAAATATAGATCAACATATACTTGATTATGTTTAATAAGCCTTTTTTATATTATTATTTTCATTTTTTTTTTTTTACTAAATTCTTACACTTTATTATTTATAAAATAATTTTTAGCAGCTTTTTTTATTGAAATAAAATCCTCATTTGATGTAAATTTTAACTAACATTATACAGAGGGTTAGCTAGTAGGGATACAGGCTAACTCTTTTTTATTTTAAAAAAAAATATTTTTAAGAAATAGAAATCTCCAAAAATGCGAATGAAGAATATCTTTTTATCTAATATTCTTTTTTTAGATCGCTTCAAGAATTCATTTAAAAGCAGTTTAATTTTTCTAAAATTTATTTTCTTGAATATTAGAGTAAAAACTCTTTTTATTTAAGTAAATAATTGCTATTAATAAATTAAATAAAAAAAATAGTTATGTCATTTACTACTTACTATATGCATTTGATTTTTTCTAGCTTTCCGTCCTTATTCAGTTCTGAATTGATACTTTATATTTTACCAGTTTTAACTGTTTCAATATTGTTCTTTAGCTTCAAAATAATGTTTTATAAAGCTCCAAAATTGAGAAGAGCTAAATAAAAACTATTTTGGATAATAGACTTTTCTTTCCTGCAACTGAGAGAAATAAAGATTTTATAGCAGAAGTATTATCAAGAATTCTTCTAAAAAAAGGTTATATTTTAGAAATTGGTAGCGGTAGTGGAGAGCATGCAATTAAATTTCAAAAATGCTTCCCAGAATTAACTTGGCAATCAAGCGATCCGGAACTGGTTCATAGAAAGAGTATTAGTTCTTGGATTGAGCATGAAGAATTAAATTTTCAAATGCCTCAACCTTTAGATATTGATGTGGAGAAAATCCCTTGGAAAATACCATCTGAATTACTCAATTCTATTCAAGGAATAGTATCTATAAATATGATTCATATAGCATCCTGGAACTGTACAAAATCACTGTTTAACGAATCTGGCAATTTATTAAAAAATGGACAATTTTTGATGTTATACGGGCCATTTAAAATAGGTGGTAAGCACATTAGTCAAAGCAATGAATTATTTGATATTTCCTTAAAAATGCAAAACGAATATTGGGGTGTTAGAGATTTAGGAGAAGTTAGTGAAGAAGCTAACAAAAATGATTTCATTGAAGATGAGGTTATTCGTATGCCTGCTAATAACTTTTCGGTAATTTACAGGAAAGGGTCTTTATAAAGGGATTATGAATAATTTTTTTCTGTATAATTTTATAAATTAAAAATTCATGAATTCAAATTACATAATTTATTAATTTATAAATATATATAATTATTTTTTCAGCAGTTTTAATATCTTTTAAAAAGAAATTATATTGATAACTGTCTGCTCCATTCTTTATGCTTTGCATCTAAGTCTGATACTTTATCTCCTAAACTTAATTGCTTTTCTAATAATTGCACTTTGGTAAGTGTTACCTCCTCAGAATAAAACTTGATTGGTTGCTTACCGTGTAGGTTGTCTCCGCTCATAACTACAAAAATAGAATCAATTTCCAATTATGTTTTTAAGATAAAAAAGACATAATTTCTAATTCTTTTATATTATTTTCAGATTTGCGTAAATTAATGTGATATTAGATAAGTTTCAATGAGTTGTTTTAATCTTTTTTTTGTAAGAGGATTGCCAAATATATCTTCCTTCATCGACATCTGATTTAACCGCAATACAATTACAAGCAATATTCCATAGAGCTTTATGTATTGGATCGGGATTAAAAAGATAGGCTTTATTGAATGCTTTTCTTATTGCAAGAGTAGCCCTTGTAGCCTGATAGTGAGGAATAGTTGGGCATACATGATGAACTACGTGACTTGAACCAATATTATGATGAAGAATATTAATAATCTTCCCATAAGGCCTATCAATTGAAAGAAAGGCTCCTCTCATAAAAGAAAATTCTGAATTAGAGAGGTGTGGAACGTCTAAATCTGTATGGTGAAGCCAAGTATATATAACTAACCAACAATTAACTATTAATAAAGGTCCTAAATACATTCCAATTATTGGAAAGAATCCAATTTTGATAATAAAAATAATAAGTCCAACTATTACTGCAGCTACACCAATATCTGAAATCCAAACTTTTTTAGCCCATACAGCAGGCCACAATGTTCTAGAAAAAGGTTTTCTTGGCCAAAAATGATTTGAAGTTCCATATTTGAGACCACCTGTACTCCCAGATAATAAGTAAGCAGGCCAACCAAAAATAAGATGGAGAACTAATTGGAGAATTCCATACTTAATTTTGCCTAATTTTCTTGAGAAAGATAGTTCCTTTTCACCTCCAACTTTTTCGCTAATTCCATTCCCATCAATAACTATGGGCACGTGAGTTTCTCCATTAGTTATATGATTGGTGAAACGATGATGGACTGCATGTGAACGTTGCCAAGAGAAATACGGAACTAATAATAATGAATGAAGTAAATATCCAGTAATGGTTTCCAAAGTTTTATTTTTTGAGAAGGCTCCATGACCACATTCATGGGCAATTACCCAAAAACCCATAGCAGTGGTTCCTGATAAAAGTGCATAAAGGATCCAAATCGGGATCATTCTTTGACTAAAAGGAATTGTTAATCCTATTGCGACAACAAATGCCTGAATAATGAGTGATTGGCAAAGATAGCCTAATGAAGTTATTGTTTGAGATTTAAAGCAGTTATTTGGAATAACACTTTGAAACTCTTTCATGCTTGGAATATCACTCATTTTTATTGCAAGTGCTTGACCTTTAAGGCCAGAAAATTTAATATCGCTCAAATTATTATGGGTAAGGATTTAGTTTTTAATAAATTTTAGTTTATATATTTATTATCCATCAAAGACTCTTTTTATGAAAGTAATATGTAGTTTCAAATGTTCAAATAGTATTAATTTGGGCAAGTTTTTTGAAAATTAATTAACGTTTTTAAATCTTTGTAAGTTGTAAATTGTTAGTAAATAATTAATAAAAATTACTTTACGGCAATCAATAAAACTAAATATAGAAATAAAGTAGAAGTAATCGCGAAGGCAGAAAGAGGTAGGATCAAACCAGTATTTAGCCATCTAAAAAATCTAATTTTTCTGTTAATGACTTTTACCATTTTTTAAAAAGGGCTAATCTAAACTTATTGAAGAACCAAGGCTTCAACAAATAAACTTAATAAATTTCAATAACAAAAAAATATTTAATATTTCCAATTTAAAATAAGTTCATCTGATCAGTAGGCTTTTTATTAATTTCTTCCGTTATCCATCCAGAAGATGACCATCCCAACATTATGGATGTTAACCCTTTTAATTCATGAGAATCCTTAACCTGTTCGGTCCAATTTTCTTCGTATCCATTAGGAACAATAACTGGCATACGATAATGTAAGGGTTTCACTAAATTATTCGGTTCAGTTGTTAAAACACAGCAACTTTCTAACTCTTCTCCATCAGGTGAAGACCATTTGCTCCAAATCCCTCCTAACCAAAAAGTTTCATAATTCTCTTTCCTAATAAGATAATTTTTTTCAAAAAAACCACTTGCTGGTATTAAACATCTTTTATGTTTCCAACTTGCACTAAATAATTTTTTCTCTTCCACAGTTTCTGATCTCGCATTAAATGGTCTGGGTCTTGTTTTATCAAAAGGATCTTTAGCCCAAGGTGATATAAAACCCCATGACATAAAAGTTGTCTTAATTTTTCCTTCATTCTTAATTACAAGGACTGGATCATTAGGTCTAATTAGATTCTGTGTCTCGTATTTATTATCAAGTCCACTTGGATAGTCTTGTTTTAAAACTTTTGGTAAATTATCAAATTTAGTTTTAAGTTCAAATCTTCCGCACATATTAAATATCAGTGTTTGGTTTTTAAATTTTATTGGAAATTTATTTGATTGATTTAAAATCCTTTATATAACTTTAAATAATAAATAATTTCTGATAACTCATTAATTTTTTGAATTTTTTCTTGGTTAAATTCATTTATTAATTTATTTAGTATCTCAATATCTTTGGAAAAAAACATTAAATTACATTCCGCTTTTAGTCCTGAGATAGATCCTGCATATGAGTCTTCTATAACCCAAGATTTCCTTGGATCTACATCTAATAATTTTAATGCTCTTAAATAGGGATCAGGAGAAGGCTTGCCATTAGAAATGAACTTATCATCTCCAAGAACCTTTGTCTTGAATAAATTTAACCAGGGATTTACAGAGCTTTTGATTTTAAAACTTTCACTACTACTACTTGTTACTAAAGCAATTGGTAATTTTGTATTTATACAAAAATTGATTAATTCTATTGCTCCCTTAAAAGGTTTTGCTTTAGTAAGTACTTTATCTACTTTTAATTTTTGAATAATGAGTAATTCTTCTAATGGGTTTTCTTTATTTATCCATTTAAGGACTTTTTTTGCACAATCTATTCTCCTTCTTCCTTTTAACTCTAATAATTTATCGATTGATAAAGAGTGATTATATTCTTTTGCGGTTTCACTCCAGGCATTAGCTAGTAATGGTTCTGTATCTAATAGAACACCATCTAAATCAAAAAGAATTGCTTCTGGGAATTCCATCTTTGTTGAAATATTTTAGATAAACTCTTATTTAATATAGTCTTTTTTTATTTCGATATTTAATTACTTTTTGTCTTTCAATAATAATATTTTAGAAATCTGGATAAGTTTTATAAGCCTCGAACGTATCTTTTAGGGGTTAATGATTGTTTACGTGGCTTTACTAATATTGGCAAAATAATAACTCCAACAGTAAAAACACATATTGGAGCAACAACCATGAGTATAGATTCTAGAGACATGAATTTATTTTCAAATTTATCTTACAATTAGCAGTATTTATTTTTTTAGTCATGCGTATTTATATCTAATAAGGCTATATCTTTACAACTTTTTATATTGTTAAGTAAAAGCGAAAAAAAGATTAAATATGAGAAGTTTTTTAGATTTATATCCTAAATAACACCTAGTAAATTTTAATTGAGGAATTATTTTATGAATCAAGATAAAAAATGGATGTTAATGACTTACTACTGTCCAACTCATGGGGATGTAGGAAAAGTAGAACCTTTACAAGTGACAAGGCAAGAAATTTACAGTAAATCATACGATAAGTCTAAATCTAAAAAGGAAATTAAATAACCTAAATTTTCAAAAAACAGGTAAGTAAAGCTTGACAGTGCTAAGGATAAATTATTTTTTAAAAGAGTGTATCTTCAGAGACAAAAACGTCCGATATGCTTTAGTCCACCCAATTATTACTCTAGTCAAAGGAAGTGGCTAGAGAATTTTTAAGAGACTGCATTTTGGTTTACATCTATTTAAAGGGAACGTATTTGTTTATTGCAAAGTAATTAATAATAAATTTGAAAAATTAACCTATAGAGGTTTAAGTTACCTTTGTTACTAAATTGAAGATCTTAAGTTTTACAAAACAAAAAATTAAATTTATAATTTGTTTTTTGACAATTTATTAGAGTCAATTATTTCCCATGCTTCTGAAGCTGTATCAGCATATTTAAAAATTTTTAAATCTTCTTCGCTAATAAGCCCGTAATCATCAAGGAAGCCAAAATTAATTAAATTATTCCAATATTTCCTGCCAAATAAAATTATTGGGATTTCACTTTTCATTCCTGTTTGACGAAGAGTTAATAATTCAAATAATTCGTCTAATGTCCCAAATCCTCCAGGAAAAAAAACAGCAGCAACAGAGCGCATTACAAAATGAATTTTGCGTAATGCAAAATAATTAAATTTAAAACAAAGTCCTGGAGTTATAAAAGAATTTGGGAATTGTTCATTCGGTAACTGTATGTTTAAACCAATGGACTTACAGTTTGCTTCAAAAGCGCCTCTATTAGCCGCCTCCATAATTCCTGGTCCACCTCCTGTCACTATTACATGAGAATTGCATTTATCATCTTGATTATTTATTGAAGCTAGTTTTGAAAATTCTCTTGCGGATTCATAGTAATGACTCATAGAAAGTAAATTTTTTAACTTGTTAAATTTATTTTTTAATTTAATAGATTGAGGACATTTTTCTAATAAGTTTTTTACTTCATCGATTTTGCTTTGAGCTGATGATTCTTCGATAATTTTTGCACCTCCAAAAACGATAATAGTTGAGATGATATTTTGTTCTTCTAGTACTAATTCAGGCTTAGTTATTTCTAGCAGCATTCTTACACCTCTCATTTCATCACTTCTAAGCAAATTAAGATCTTCCTGTGCAAGTTTGTAGGAATTTGAATCAAGTATTAAATTTAGATTTTTTTCTCTTTTATCAGTATTATTTAGTTTTTTGAAGTCGTTAATATTGTTAATCATAGATTCAAGAATAAATATGTTTTTATATAGAGAATTGATCTTTTTAAAAATAGTTATTTAAAAAATATTAAATATTAAATATTAAATATAAAATATTAAATATAGTTTTTCTGGTACCTATTTACCTATTCATCTAAATCGCATGTCAATTCACATTGATTCAGTTCAGAAGCAGAAATTCTATCTAAAATTCTCAGCATATCAATTTCAGAAAGATCTCCATTAGAGTTCCACTTTAGAGTTGTTTTTCTTTGGAGAGAATATCTTTTATTCATTTTTATTTCCTCCCTTAAGATGAATTTCTACACATTTAGTAATACATTCTTGATGTCCATCAACAATGCTGCATTCACTAATGCATTCAAAATATGAATCTATGGTATCTTTTGCTGTTATTTGATTCGATGAAAAAAACAACTCATCCATAATTTTTGTCCCTTAATGTGGAATGAGATATAGCATGAATTTAAAAAATAATTTTTCCTTTGTTAAGAAAATTAGGATAAATAAGTATTAGTTACTAGTCTTAAGTTTTGATTTTATAAAAAGGCAAAGGCTCAGTTCCTGTCTTGTTTTATTGGATCTATTAAATACTTAAAAACTTAATCTTAGTAATTTAAATTTTTACTTTTATTTTGATTCTTTAGTAACTTCTTTGATTTAGATTTATAACTATCTGGGTCCCAATCTTGTTGAATATCTTTAATGAAATCAAAAATGAATTCATTAGGACATTCAAGTTCTTTGTGAAGATCATTTAATTTTTGATGTATATATTTTTTAGCGCAATAAATTAATATGTTTTTTTGATAATTTGTAGGCTGCCATTGTTTGTTGTTCATACAGATTATTTCCTCTTTACTATGCTTATATTCTTTTTAGTGATATTAAAAAGTAAATCAGCATAAAGACTGATTTACTTTTTAAAAATTTCGTTAGATGATAAGAATGTACTTTTTAGATTTTCAAATGAGATCAATTATGAATTGGCTTTCTAAAACGTTAGAAAGCATGGCAAATGCTTTTATTCATCCTGTTAAAAATGATTTACCCCCATCTATTGGAGCTCACGCTTACAGTAGCATTCCTCTAAAAAGGAAAATGCGAAGAAGACTCAGCTAGTATTTAATTAATTGGAATTAGTTTTTCATTATTGCTGTCCCAAATAATATATCTAAAACAATTTGGGAAATCACTTAATTTGATAACTTTTGATTTTTGTAGTAAATGTTTATTTGCTTTATGACAAGATCTTAAATTGTAATTAGGAATTCTTTCTGATAGATGATGAATGCTATGGAACGAAATATCAGCTAAAAACCAATTTACCCAATTTGGGATATCTAAATTGCTACTGCCAGAAATAGCCCCTTCTACAATATCCCAATTTTTTGTATTACTTGCATATGCATTTTCATAGTTATGTTGTATAAAAAAGATGCATATGAAAATTGCTGCTGAAAAAGTTAATATTAGTGAATAAAAAGTTAAGAAAAAAGCAGCTCCTAACCATTTACACATAATTATCCATCCACTTATCACAATAATATTATTTGCTATTAGATCGAATAATTCATCAAAATTGTCTCCATAGTCAGAGAAAGGAGGCTTGATTCTCGATTGAATATTTAAAAGTTCTAAATAATTTCTTTTTTTTAATTTAATAAAAGTTTCTTGCATTAAAGATTTTATAAAATTAAGGATGATTAGAATTAACCCTAATCTGGCTTTAATAACTAAATAAAAGAAACCACCAGGAAAAAGCATTAACCAATGTCTACTTACCTTATAAATAAGTTTTTCTCTTTTATTAAGAGCCTCATAATCTTCTAGGCTTAAAACATCTACAGGACCTTTGTAAATTTCCCAATTCCCATTATTCCGATGATGGAATGCATGGTCATTAGCCCAAGGTTTATGAGGTATCCCATTTAATAAACCCAGAAAAAACCCACATAAGTTATTCAAAGAACGTTTTTCAAATAAGGAATTATGTCCACAATCATGCATTAATGAGAATGTTCTCGAAGATAGGAGGGTAAGAAGAAAAAATACTGGAATCAATAAAAACCCTTTTGTGATTTGTAAAAGAGGAGAATATACAATTTTAGAGACAATAAACCAAAGAGAAATTATTGGTATAAGAGTAGTTATTAACTGATAGCAAGCTTTGAAATTATTTCTTTTAAGAAATGGCTTTAATATAAAATCAGACCTCTTGATTTTATTCATATAAACTTTTCTTTAATTCTATTTAATCAGGATAGCTTAGTTTTTATTTATCGTGGCAAAGTTTTCAATTTGCCGATATATGAAAACTATAGTCAATACTTCGTTATTGATTTATTTGATTGGAATTTATTTTAAAGAATTACCCATATCTATTAAAGTTTTTTCTAATGAAATAGGTTCCCAATTAAATATAGAAATAGTTTCCGTAATATCTGCTCCATAAGATCCTCTATTAATCATGGCAGCCATACTTTTCATCTCTTTATTAAATGGTGCCAGAGAATTTATCATTTTTGTAGGGATAAGGTTTTGAGGTGCTTTCTTGTAGCCATTTTTTCTTAAAATATTAGAAATTTCCATAATATTGATCCCTTGAGGAGAAGTTGCAATTATTCTTTTATTATCACTTTGGTTTTTTCTAAGAGATTCGACATGTAAGTTGGCGACATCTCTTACATCTACGACAGTAAAATATGCATCTGGTAGTGCTGGAAATTTACCATTAATCATTTTCGAAAGAAGTTCTACCGAAGCACCATCAACATCATCACTTAGCAGTGGACCAAAAACCATCCCAGGATGAATAGTTGTCATTGAAAAAGAGTGTTCTTTGTCATTATGAATAAAATCCCATGCAGCTTTTTCTGCAATTGTTTTACTTTTTACATACGCACCAACGTTTTTTGTTGTATCTGTCCAGTCTTGAGGCGAGCATAACTGCTTGTTATGCCCATATGCAATTGCAGCCATAGAAGAAGTTAGGACAACTTTCTTGACTTTAGAGGAATTTTTTGAGGCATTCAATGCTCTTAAAGTTCCCTCTACTGCAGGATTGATAAGAATTGATTCCTTTTTTGGCTCTTCGATAGTGAAAGGAGATGCAACATGAAGAAGATAATCACAATCAAAGGCTGCCTCATCCCATCCCTCATCATCTAAAAGGTCAAGTTTACAAAATTCCAGCTTATGATTTTCTGAATCTTTATCAAGCGATTTTCTTACTTCATCTTCTCTATTCATATTTCTTAGAGATCCTTTGACAAGATAACCTGCCTTTATTAGCTCATGTATGCAGTGAATAGCAATAAACCCAGATGCACCAGTAACTAAAACTTTTTCCAAAATAATTTTGTTTTATTTCTACTTTTATTATGATCGATTAGTCTGCACAAAAATACAAAAGGATTTTTATTTATATAGTTTTAAGAACTTTATTTTCAACATAAGTATTTAAGAATTTAAAAACTTAAGAGTTGCTTGAATATTATTTTAACTGCCATGATACCTACTATTTCTTCTTGAGCGATCTTTTTGCTCCGCCTTGTTTACTCTAATTTCTCTACCCAACCACTCGACATCTTATAAATCATCAATCGCAGTTTTATCAGAGGTTTCACTAGTCATTTCAACAAAGCCAAAACCTCTTTTTCTTCCTGAATACCTCTCCAAAGTAATTGTACATTTTGTCAATTCACCTTAAGTTTTTAAAAGTTCTTTAAGGTCCTCCACTTCAGTTTCCCAGGATAAATTTTCAATAAAAATAGTCATAGTTTAAAAAATATTAAAAGATGCGATATCCAACCATATTAACTAAACATGAAATTTTAAAGGCTTTCTATGTAGACTATTATATATTAATTATGTTTGATTTTAAGAGTTGGATTCTATTCTAATTAAACAGTTTATTTTAAAAACTAGAGAATAAATTCTTTAGACATGGTTCTTAATTGATCTAAATTTAGTTTATTTAGATAATTTATTATTTCAATAGAACTTTCTCTCGATTTGAGATTTTGACTTTCGCAAATCAAACTGTTAGAGATTAAATCTATGAGATGTTGTTTGTCCATGACTTCTTATAAGCCATTTTTTTATATTAAAAACTAAAAATCTTGAATCCCAAACCTTTTTACTATGGTTGTTTTTACTGTTTCTCTAATTTCGAGACTATTTAGCTCTAAAAGTTGTTCCTTAATTTCCTTATTAATTTTATAAATTTTTTAAATCTTGTTCTATTTTTTGCAATCTTTCATTTAATTCTTGCTTTTCTTTTAATAAAGATTTTTTCTTTTTTTGGAGTTCTTTATTAAAAGGTGAATTAAAGTATTTTTGATAAGCTAGAAAAAATACTGCTAACGCTACAACAATACCAAGTGCTCCAATTATTAATAAAGGTGATGATGGGAAATCGTAAAAAGGTACTGAAGGCATTTGTTCTATAAACTTTTATCTTAGCTTTTTTTTGATTTAAATAATATAAGATAAATACCTAATATTTAATTTGGCTAGTTTTTGCTATTAATAAAAAGTCTTTTCCTGTTTAATAACCAAATTTCCTAGAGTGGCTTACTCATAATTCTTCAAAATACAAATATGAGTAATTGTACAGGTGCCAAATAGATAATGACCAATAATCATTATTGTAGTGAATGTACTGTTAATGAAGAAAATCGTTAAAGAGGAGAATAAAAATACATCTGAATTATGGTTCAATTGGTTGACTAGAAAACTAAATTCTTATGAGGCTTTTAAAGACTTTGCCTCAGGTCAAAATCCTGAAGATGTAGCAGAGAATTTTGTTGCAATTAATATTATAAGGATATCCGATATATTTGATAAATTTGATGAAGAAGATAAAGATACACTTGATCAATTTCAAAAGTTATCTGAATGTGAATGGCATGTATTCAGAATTCTCAAGAAACAATTAGAGTTTAGAAATAAAGTAACTTTTGTAGATTTTAAAAAAAAAATAAGAAAATAAGAAAATAAGAAAATAAGTAGGTAAAAGAAAGCTTTTTTAAATACGCTTGATTTTTTTAGTACGGGTTAATGAACTTCATTGTTCGGTAAAACCATTAAAATTATGCTCAATGGAGACCATCTTTTTATTAGGTTATAAACAATTAATAGACATTATGAAAAACTTGATTAGCTCCTTATCTTTTCTTAATTTTAAAAAGAATTTGAATAAAACCTTTAAAGAAAATAGTTTGAGCAATAAGGAAAATTTAGTTCATTACAGGAGGGATTTAGACTCTCTAGGTTGATATTCAAAATTTAAAAAATTTTTGCTTTCCCATTTCCAGATTTGCCAAAACCAAGCCAAATAAACCATACTATCCAGCCAAAAACTGGTATTAAATTTATAAATATCCACTCCCAGTTCTTACCAAAGTCTCTTAGTCTTCGAACATCAATAGCAATTTGAGGGACTATACAAACTAATCCGTAAATATTAAAACCAAATGTTCTTAGAAATATTGGAATACTTACAATAGATATAATAATATTTACTAATTGAACTCGCCACCAATCAGATCTTGTTGTTTTGCTATTAAAGTTTGTAGCTTTAAGCCAAAATTCTTGATAGGCATTCAAGAAATTCTTATACATAAGCTCTAAATTTAATCATTTATTAAATAAACATTATTATTCAAAGAGTATTCGCTTAAGAGAATTAATTTATATATACCTTTATTTTTAAATAGGATCGAATAAATTCACGTCGTTTTTAATTATTTTTTGATTTTGATTTTGATTTGGTAATGTACAAAAGCCTTCCTTACAAATAATATTTTCTTTTGCAATTTTCAATGATTGGGAAAAAGCATCATCTTTTGAATTATTTGAAGATTCAATTTGCATATTTATAAAATTAAAAGAAACATTATTAAATTAATAACTAAATTTAGTTGAATAGGCAACAAAATTAATAATAATTATCTTTTACTTCTTTTTTTGATTTGGAAGATCTCTCCAAAATAGAGCCATGACATAAATAAATAAAGAAACAGAAAAAATATAAAGTAGAGAATTAAGATGCATCTTGAGTTTTTGTCAGAAATTTATCAAAATAAAAAATTAATCTAATTAGTTAGTAATTTCTATTCAACTAAAAATAAATTTTAAACATAATTATAGTTTTATTTCTTCTAATTTATAAAATTTACATTAGGAATAAAGGGAAACATAAATGCTTATTTATTATTGTTACCCATCTCTTTAAGAGCCTCTTTACCTTCTTTAAGAGTTTTAGTAACTAACCAGTAAAGAAACGCAAGAATCAAAGTGGAAAGTAGTATTAATGAATAAATCAATTTAAACTACATTAAATAATTTGATTTTTTCGAATTTTTGAAATTATAAATGTAAGAACTAAAATTAATTCTTAGCACCTGAATATGCAGGGATCATCATTCCACCATCTTGATCATCATTATCATCGTCAAATCCTCCACCTAGAAACAACTCAACCAAAACTAATATAGCTATAGGATAGAAACACCATAAGATCGCTGAAAACTGGCTTATTGAAGAAGTTGCTGAATAAATTTCTGTCATAAACACACCTTAAACAAAAAAAAAGTTAATTGTGGATATTTTGATCTGTTTTATCTTCTTGAAATTGTATGAAATAAAAAATGAATACCAGTTATAAAAAGGGTTTAAAGAATAATTCCTTAGGAAATTATCTCCTTATTTGATTTCTAAATATAAGTTTTTTACTTAAATATTTTCTAATAATTAATTAATATTGACGTCTTGAGATATATTAATGTGTCAAATGTTACTTAACAATAATTGTGAAATTTGGATTCAAAAACTATTATTTATCTTGATTTTATAGTTTTTTATGTTCTCTTTCACTTTTGACCCTTTAGCTGCAATTTTTGGCATTGCAGGATTAGTAGGTTTTGTTTTCTTTGTATCAGCGGCTAAAGGAACTTCAAGTATTAATACAAGCGCTAAAAAAGATGTTTAAGTTTCAAAATTGAGAATAATATTAAATGTTATTTTAATTATCAATATCTTTTAGAAGGATTTATCAATCATTAATTATCCCATTGTTTAGAAATAAATATTAGAAAACTCTCAATATCTTCTTCTGGGCAATTAGTTTGATTTTGTAAATTAATACATGTTTGTTTTATAGTTTCGAAGGCTTCTTTGACAGTTTCGTTTTTTTTGATAACTTCGAAATATTCATTGTCAGTGAAAGTCATAAAAAATATATGTTTTAACAATTAATTTACTAATTTATATTAGCCCATAGACGAAAATTGGTGAATTTATGGAATATTTTTTAAATCTATTCCCCTAATCTAAAGTGTTTTTTAAAACTTTTAAGTATTTGCCATTCGCAAGAAAGTCCCTCATGTAATTCAACTAAGTCTCCTGATTTAATTAAGTAACTTTCTCCAGCTTCAGTCATAATTTTTGCTTCACCTTCAATTATTAAACAAATTTCTTTCTCCATGTAGTTCCAGGAGAAATTACATGGTTCGCACTCCCAAATAGGCCAATTCTTTATTCCGTACTGAATTATTACACTGGCGCTGCATGGAGATTTGATAAGAACTTTCACCAAAAAAATACCTCGATAGATTCATTATAATTAAATTGTCAATTTAAATTATATTTGAACAATATTAATTAATTTACAAATTTTTATTTATTTTTCTATTAATATCTAAGAAATACTTTTATTAATGGACGAGCTTTCAGCACTTTCTATATCAATATCAATAGCATCTCTAGGAATATATTGTTTATTTTTCGCATCAAGTGATGATGATGATCAAGATGGAGGTCATTTAGTAAAGACAGCTCAAAAAATAAATTAGTTTAGGTAAAGTAATGAACTTAACAAGGATTTATAGCCTATAAAGCCTGCATATAGACATGATAAGAAAATTAAATACACTTCAAAAATACCAAGTCTCTTTTTCTTTAGAATTCTCATATTGGAAACGTTACTGAAATAAGTTTATTGGTTGTTTTTTCTAATAACATGAGTATTTATTACATAGATATATCTTTCACAAAATTATTAAACATAAACCTAAAAATAATAATGTAGTAAAAAATATTATAACTTTTGTTACCTGCCCTTCTTCTTTAGTTGCGAAAAAAAGAGAAATTAATGGGGAAGTACTAAGTAAAGTCCAACCCACGCCTAAAGGAAGAGTCTTGAAAACAATTTGTTGAAACAATATGCCTAAATTTGTCCCTAAAAATATTGAGAGTAAAAATCTTTTTTGATCATTAAAATCTAATTTCTTTAAGAAAAAATTAATTCTAAAATTTTTAATTGTTATTAAAAAAATTATCGCTCCGAGTAACCTGATCTCTGTTGTCTGGAAAGGAGATAGATTGCTTTCTAAAAATACTATTCGAGATAATAGCCCCCCTGATACAGCAAATATTACTGATAAAAAAGGAAATATGTAAATGCTCAGATTGTTTTTTTCAGTAATGGGGGTCAAATTACTAACAACAAGATTAGTTCTTTGCCTAAGAAGAATGAAAAGTGAAATTGATATGATGATAATACCTACATAAGATCTAAATGCTAAGTTTTCATCAATAAAAATTACACCGGACAATGCGGCTAATAGTGGAGATAATGTATCGATAGATAAAGTTCTTCTAGTACCAATTAGCTGTAATGACTTTATATAAAAAGTATCTCCTAAACCTATTCCAATAACGCCACTTATCAAAAGAATAATTATAGATTTTAAATCATTTAAAACACTGATATTGATAAATGCAGGTAGAAAAATAATAAATGCGATTATATTTTTTACTAAATTAATGTCTATAGATTTATATTTTACTGTTTGTGAACGCCATATGAAGCATGCATAAGTCCAAGATATTGCTGCTGCGAATGCAGAAAAAATTCCAATCAAAACTAATAACTTTAAAAATTTTTTACTTTATAAATTGTGTTATTGCTAAAAAGAACACATATAGAAGAATAATAAAACCTGGGAGATACTGTATTAAAGACTTTAATTTGTTAGTTTCCATGATATTTAAATTTGATATTTATATTTAAATAATATAAAGTCTTCATACAGTCATTAGAAGCAGATAATTTAAGAAATTAACAAAAGGTTTGATACTAAAAATTTGTAAGGTGATTTATAAATTAAAAAATTCATAAGAAGTTCATCAAGAAATCTATATTTTTCATATTAATATTTGAAATCAGTAAGTATTATGTTGAATCAATCACTAAGCAATTACTTTAATTTAATAACTATTTACTATAAAAATAAATTATCAATAAAATGGAATTAATTAATAGGAATGATGTTTCACTGGGTCTTGCATCATTTGATACTTTAGGTTTTAAATCCGAAGAAGAACTTAATCTGGAAATTTCTAAGCTTATAAGGACTAGAAGCGAATTTAATACTAAAACCAAAGTAATTTTTAATTAATACCCTCTAAAAGCTTGATACAAAAAATTTCTTAAAAATTAGTTTTTTTATTTGGATATAAACTTTCTAACTTTCTTCTCCTTTCGCTCTTTGCGTTAATTCTCTCTTCTTTCTCTTTTTTCTTTATCTCATCGTTTATTTTGTTTTGTCTATAACCGATCCAAAGAAGTACCCAAATAACTGAAGTTAATAACAAAAGAGCCGTATACTGACCCGTCATTGGAAAGCTAGCTTCAGAATATTTGACGTAGGAAAATAAATTAACCATCTAACTAAAATAATATATAAAAGATATTTGCGTGTTTACATAAAACATAAAATTTAAAATGTCTTTAATTTATTATTCTCCATATTTCAAGATAATTTAGTCTAAGAGTTGAATTTTTTATTTAAAAACGTTTTTTTTTATAAAATTGAATTGCTATTATCGGATTAAGGAAATATTGAGAGCCTGCATTTTTGAACCCTTTTGATTTAGTAGTAGTTGGTGGTGGAGCAGCAGGTTTCATGACGGCAATAACAGCCGCTGAAAATGGTGTTAAAAGAATAATAATTCTTGAAGGTTCCTCAAAACTTATGGAGAAAGTAAGAATAAGTGGTGGAGGTAGATGCAATGTAACTAATGCATCATGGATACCTAGTGAGTTAGCAGAAAATTATCCTCGAGGTGGTATTAAGCTTTTGGAATCATTTAATCGTTTTGCCGCTGGAGATGTATTTGCTTGGTTTGAGAAAAGAGGATTAAATTTAAAAATTGAAGCTGATAATAGAGTATTTCCAGTATCTGATTCATCTTTAGATGTAATAAGTTGCTTAAAAAAAAATGCAATAAATAAAGGAGTAGAGATATCGACTAAATTTTTTGTTAAAGAAATTTTAAAAACTTCAGATAACCTTTTTACTATTTTTAATAGTAAAAAAATTTCGATAATTGCAAAAAATATTATTCTCTCTACAGGAGGCCATCCGAGTGGACATAAATTAGCTAAAAATTTTGGCCACAGCATAATAAGACCTGTTCCGTCCCTTTTTACTTTCTCCACAAAAGAAACAAAATTGAATGAGTGTAGTGGTGTCTCTATTAAAAATATAGATATTGAAATTCAACTAAATAACAAATGTTTCAAAAATAGAGGAGATTTACTTATAACTCATTGGGGATTTAGCGGCCCTGCTGTCCTAAAGCTCTCTTCGATAGCTGCGAGAGAATTATTTGACCAAAAGTATAAATTTAATTTAATAATTAGATGGTCAAACCTTGAATATAAAGAGTTAAAAGAAAAAATTGATAACCTAAAATTTAACAATGGAAAATTAAACTTAATTAATTTAAGACCTCTACCTTTATTAACAAAGAGGTTGTGGGTGTTCTTATTAAATAAAATGGAAATTAATAAAGATAAGAAGTGGTCAGATCTTCTTGCAAATGAAAGAGAGAAAATGATAAATAGCCTATTGAAAGATA
Source organism: uncultured Prochlorococcus sp. (assembly GCA_902609995.1). Taxonomy (GTDB): domain Bacteria; phylum Cyanobacteriota; class Cyanobacteriia; order PCC-6307; family Cyanobiaceae; genus Prochlorococcus_A. The sequence goes on from CACLUD010000003.1 coordinate 28,022, forward strand.
AATATAATATTTCTAGTAAAGGCCCGTTTGGTGAGGAGTTTGTCACCTCTGGAGGTGTCTCAATCAATGAAGTTAATTTTAAAAGTATGGAAAGTTTAATATGTCCAGGTTTATTTTTTTCTGGTGAAGTTCTAGATGTTGATGGAATAACTGGGGGCTTCAATTTTCAACATTGTTGGACGAGTGGATGGCTTGCAGGACAGTCAGTCTCCAAGTTATGTGGCAAAGTAACAAATTAATAAGTTTATCTTCTTTTTATTAAGGATTTATCGATGAAAGTTTTTTAAACAGAGATTAATTTTAAAGTTGAAAAACTCAAAAAGAATGATGCAAAATCTAATTCCTAAAAAGGAAGAAGAAGAAAGAAGGTTAAAAGCATTAGCTGAATATAGAATATTGGGAACTAAACCAGAATCCTGTTATGACGATATTACAAAAATAGCAGCTTCAACATGTAATGTTCCGATATCTTTAATGACCCTAGTTGATAAAGATAAGCAATGGTTTAAGTCAAAAGTTGGCCTCGAAATTAATGAAACAAAAAGGGATTGGTCTTTTTGTACCTATGCTATTCAAGAAAATAGCCCATTAATTATTCAGGATGCTTTTCAGGATGAAAGATTTATCAATAATCCCTTAGTAACTGGCGATCCTAAAATTAGGTTTTATGCTGGGTTCCCTCTTAAAAATAGAGATGGTAATAAACTTGGAACTTTATGTGTTATCGATCGGAAACCAGGTAATCTTTCTCCAAAACAATACAATGTTATGGAATTATTATCTAAGCAAATAGTTTCTTTTTTGGAGTTAAGAAAAAAATCTCTCAATTTATTAGAAGCTTTATCTAATTTGCACAAACAAGAGGGTATTTTATCAGTCTGCTCATATTGCAGAGAAGTCAAAAATAATGATGGTGATTGGATACATTTAGAAAAATATCTATCGAAAATAAGTGATATTAGATTTAGTCATGGTGTTTGTGATGTTTGTATGGAAAAGCATTTTCCAGATGTGGTTGAGGTCTGGAATAAAAAAGATTCTTTCCACGAGGGACAAAAAAGGTTCTTAAAATCCTAAAATCTAAAAATTACTATTTTTGAATGCATTTTTGGACGAATATATATTTAAATAGCTAGTATTGTATAAATTTAGACTTGCAAATGTTACTAGGAACTTTATTTACAGGTGAAATAGCTAAAAGTGCATTAGTTGCTTATATTCATTACTTAGGAATCATACTGTGTTTTGGATCTCTTTTATTTGAAAGGCTGACTTTAAAAGTTGATCTTAATAGAAACCAAACTATTTCAATGGTTGTTGCAGATGTTATTTATGGCTTAGCTGGGGTTGCAATATTGGTTACTGGAATTTTACGGGTTAAATATTTTGGACAAGGAGGTGATTTTTATACAGAAAATCCAATTTTTTGGATTAAAGTCTCTCTATATATTTTGGTTGGATTATTATCTTTATACCCAACAACAACTTATATCTTGTGGGCGATACCATTGAGTAAAAATAAATTACCTGAGATCTCAGATAAACTTGTAAAAAGATTTAGATTTATTATTACAACTGAATTGGTAGGTTTTGCAACTATCCCTCTTTTTGCGACTTTAATGGCAAGAGGAGTGGGTTTAGGTTGAAAAAATCTTTATGGAAAGACGTTGTTTAATAAGCACAAATAAAGAATATAGATGGAGTTTAAGTTTTAAAATAAATAAATCAAAAAAAGAGATAATTTTCATAGGTTTAAATCCCTCCCTTTCAGATTTAAATTATATTGATAATACAACGAGGAAAATAATCAAAATCTGCAAAAACTATAATTATGGAAATATTAAAATAATAAACCTATTCGCTTTAATTTCCAAAACTCCTGATAAATTATTCACTCATAAAAAACCTGTTGGCTATTTAAACGATAAGTTTATAAATAAAAGTTTAAAATACTGGTCTGAAAATAAAAATTGTCATTTGTGGTTGGGATGGGGCAACAAAGGGATCTTTCTAAATAGGAATTACAAAATTTCTAAAAAAATAATGAATTTTTATTCAATAAAAAAAATTAATTTTGTGAATCCTTTAGGTCCGCTTTTTATAAAAAAAACAAAAAAACAAAATCCTATACACCCGTTATATTGCTCTAATAACTCTGTACTTCGAACAGAATCTTCATTAAAGTTCTCGTGATGAAATAATAGCTGATGCTATTCTTTTAAAAATATGTTAACTTTTAGGAAAATATAAAAAATGAGATGAAAATCTCTAAACAATTACAAAAGTTAAAGAATTTAAATGTTAAAGCAGAAAACTGTTTAACAAGAGATGAGGCAAAAAAAATTATTAGAAAAGCAACCAATGCACAAAGCAAAATAACTTTCTAAAAATAATTTTTCTAAATTTTTATTTCTCTCAACTCCTATGATTGGAGTCCTTCAGAAAGATAATCAAAAGTTTTATAAATTTTTCATAAATAATTAGATGTCTTTAAATATTCTCAAGTTCAGAAAATCTAATGAAAGATTTAAATCAAATAGAGAATGGCTTGATTCAAAACACTCATTTTCTTTTGCAGAACACAGGGATCCAATCTGGGATAATTTTGGAAAAATTAGAGTGCTTAATGAAGATATAATTTCTCCTAATTCAGGCTTTAATTCTCACTCTCATTCGAATATGGAGATAGTCACAATAGTTATTAAAGGAGAGATTACACATAGAGATTCATTAAATAATTTAGGAATAATTCATGAAGATGAAGTGCAGGTTATGTCTGCAGGAACAGGTATAACTCATAGTGAAAAAAATGAAAAAAATACAGACTGCAAATTATTTCAGATATGGATATATCCGGATATTCAAGATCTTACGCCTTCATATAATCAAATTTCGATTAAGAATACTTCTGGGAATAATCTAATTATTGATTCTTTAAAAAAAAACAAATGTCCGCTTTCTATAAATCAAGATATATCTATATGGAGATGTAAATATAACCTTTCAAACAAAAAATATTTACCTTCAGAAATAGAAAAATTTAATTGGATTCAAATAATAGAGGGTGAATTGTTAGTAAGAGATAAAAATAATAAATCAAGTAAAAAGCTTTCTTATGGTGACGGTTTGGGATTTGAGATTTCTGATTTCAGCGATATAGATATTCAATCAGATACCTACGTCGATATGCTTTTATTCTCTATGCCAAAACTATAATATTTAATCTAAAGAGTCTTTTTTGAATGCGTTTAGTGCTTGTAATGCCATATTTAGATGAACTTCCATAGCACCCAATGCAATTAAGGAATTAGTGGATTTATTTTTTAATAAGTTTTTATTTCGCTTAGAGATTGTCTTAATGACATCTTTAGTTAAGATCTCCCAATTATTTATTAATTCATCAAATTCTTGTTTTTCTATGCTTTCAGCATTTTTTTTATCATCAGAAGCATTAAGATCTTTTTGTGCATTTAGCATCAAAAAAGTTAATTTTTTATGGCTTATTGCTTGAGGTAAATTGTTAGATTCACTCATGTTTCTTTCGAATTTATATTTAAAATTTAACTAAATAACAGGAAGTTTGCTAGTAGTGTATTGGTTGTAATGACCGACCTGGAATTAGTCCAACTAAATTTTTAATTCACGAAAAACTTTATATTGAATTTTTCATGGATTAATTTTTTAAAAATATCTCCTCTTTGTTCGTAGTCTCTAAATTGATCAAAACTCGAACATGAAGGAGAAAATAATAAAGTGTCAGCTTGATTATTTTTTATATAAGAATAGGCGTAGTTGATTACTTCTGAAAGATCATTAAAAGTTAAAATATCATTCTTAAATCCTCCATCAAGGATCAATTTTTTTAAGGTTTGAGAGCTTTCGCCAAAAAGAAATACAGCTTTTGCTTTTTTATTAATAATCTTTACCCACTCAATAGAATCGCCATTTTTTAACCTACCTCCAGAAATTATTATGGGAGAACCTTTAATTGCATTTATACCTGCTACGGAAGAGTCAAAATTGGTAGCCTTGCTATCATTAATTATTTCGAGTTCATCACGTTGGAATATTGTCTCCATTCTATGGGGAAGTTGTTCATAGCTAAGTAAAGCATTCCTTATTCTCTCAGGGGATAATCCAATTTTTCTTGCAGCTGCTACAGCTAGTAATAGATTTTGAGTATTATGTTTACCTTTCAATTTAAAATTCTTTAAACTCAATAATTTTTCCCTTCTCTCTACAATGAAGCGTTCATTATTTATCCAATAATCACAGTGGTCTGAATCTGATTCATTAGTATTAGTAGTTATCCATATTCCATTTAAAAGTGATTTGAAATTTTTTTTTAAATATTTATCGTCGTAATTATAAATTCTAAATTCTGATTGTTTTAGTAAGCTATTTTTTATCTTGAAATAATTATCAAGTGTTTTGTGACGGTCAAGATGGTCGGGAGTAAATGTTGTCCAAATTCCAATTTTAGGTTTAATGCAATGTGTCGCTATTTCTATTTGAAAACTGCTTAATTCAGCGACTATCCAATCAATATTTTTGCTTTTTGTTGAGTAAGCAATTTCGCATAATGGAGTCCCAATATTGCCTGCAAATGGGGCTAATAAATTATTTTCTCTTAGTATATGACTTAATAAGTGAGTAACTGTAGTTTTCCCGTTAGTACCCGTAATCCCAATCCAATTTATATTCTTTAAACTTTCCCATGCGATATTTATTTCCCCTATTACAACTATTCCTCGTTCTTTAAGTTTGATTATTGTTTTATGGTCAAATGGTATAGATGGACTTACAACAATAGACTCAATTTGTTTAAGACATGTAGAAAACTCATCAAATAAAAATTGTTTATTTAAGCAAACAGATATATCGAGTTTTTCTAGTATTTCCTTTGTTTCTAAAAGTTCTTTATTTTCATTACTTTCCCATACAATAACTCTCTTTCCTATACTTTTTAAATACTTTGCCGCCCAAAAACCAGATCTTCCTAACCCAATAACAAAATTTATTTTTTCTTTCTTTTTTGAATTATTTTTAATTGGCATTAAATTTATAATTTAATTGAAGACTAGAAATTAAATGGTCTATTTAATTATGAAAAATTCTTTAAAAACTAATCTAATTTCTAAATTAAAATTAATAAACGTCTTTTTATTTATTTTTGGATTTAATTTAATAGATATTGAATTGAAAGCTCATCTTAGAGGTTCTTATTCAACTGAAAGTGAAGCCAAAGAAAAAGCTAGAGACCTTGGTTGCTCAGGAACATTTAAAATAAAAGAAATGTGGATGGCTTGTGAAAGTGAAAAAGATCTTCACAAATACCTTAGAAAAAATAAATAATGTTTAAAACTAAAACAAGAAAACTTCACAGAAGTATTACTCTTATAGCAGTAATTCCATTATTAATAACCGTTCTTAGTGGAAGCTTATATTCTTTATTTCAATATTTTGGATTGGATTTCTTTTGGCTTATGAAAATTCATACAGGAAACTTTTTCTTTATAAATCTTCAACCTCTTTTTACACCTGTTGTTGGTTTATTAACAATATTTGCAATAATTTCTGGTTTATTTTTATTTCCTAGATCTAAAATTAAATACCCAGATTAATTAAATGAAAGAAAATATTACTGAATTATGGTTCTCTTGGTTCTATAAAAATTGGGAGAAAAATGCTCCGGGTAATTTGATTGATAAGGGGTTATCTCCATCACAAATTGCAGAGAGATTTGTAAATGAAAATCATAAAGAATTTCTGGAAATAGCAAATGAATTTGATGAAGATAATTATCAGGCTTTAAATGAATTTATGAAACTTTCAGAAAGTGAATTGCATATTCTGAAATATTTTTTGAAGTTGATAAAACTAAAAAACTTATAAAAAACTACTAAGTATTTCCATACTCTTGTCCCATAGATTTTTTCTTTCTTTCTTATTTAGAGCAAATGGTGAAGTTGGAGATAATTTTGGATGACCTCTAAAATTGAATTTAGGCCCGTAATGGTCTCCTCCCTTTGCTTCAGGAGAAGTAGCAGCAAGTAGTTGAGGTAAAGCGCCCATCTCTGCCGATTGAAAAATTGGACTAAATAGCTCTAAGGAGAAAGTTTCAATTGGACTTGGTGTTGGTTTCTGTGCAGAAAAAAGATTTGTTTTTGCAATACCTGGATGAGCCGCCAAGGATAAAATATTTTTTTGCTCTAGCTTTTCATTTAACTCTAAAGCAAACATTACGTTAGCTAATTTACTGTTAGCGTATGATTCCCACTTGTTATAGTAATTTTCTGCTTTAAGATTACTCCACCCAACTTTTCCAAAGAACTGAGCCCCTGAAGTTACTGTTACTATTCTAGAGTTTTCTTTCTTTTCGATTAAAGGAAGGAATTTTAGTGTTAAAAGCATATGTGCTAAATGATTGACCGCAAATTGTATTTCAAAACCTTGTTTACTTAATGTTTTTGGTGGGTGCATTATACCTGCATTGTTAATGAGTAAATCTAAATTCTCAAACTCACTTGATATTTTTAATCCAATTTCACTTACATTATTTAAATCCGAAAGATCTAGTTCTATAGGAGAAAATTTACCTGCAGGATTTAGCGACTTTAATTTGTCTATAGCCGCATTAGCCTTTTTTAAACTTCTGCAAGCAAGCAAAACATGTGCATTTTTTTCTGCTAGAGCTTTAGCGGTGTAATAGCCAAGACCACTGTTTGCGCCAGTTATAAAAGCTGTTTTCCCATCTAAATTGGGAATATCTGATATGGTCCAATTAGACCTTTTATTTTTAGAGAAAGTGGCAGCCATTTTTTAATTCTTCTTAAAAATATTGAAACTTGATTAAAAAATTAAGTTTGTTGAATATTTTTTCATCGTAAATACTTATGCTAAGGATCGTGAGTACTTAAATATTTACTCTTTTTGTAATTAATTAGTTTTTATTGATTAATTTTTAATTGCATATTGCCATTCATTGTATTTTGAAAAATTTGTTTCTCTAAGTAACTGCAATTTTCTGCTATTAATTTTGATGACAATTCCATCAGTTGGGTATTTAGAAAATATTTTTCCATCTAACCATCTTTTTCTAAATAACTCGACTTGGCTTGTGAAATTTGTGAAGTAACTGTGAGGAGTGATAAAGCCACATTTTTTAAGATAGTTAAGGGTTTCATACTGGTTAAGTCTTCCATTAAGTATTTGGAAACAGCAAAAGCTGAAATTTTCTGTAATCCTTTTTTTATTGTTGAGGAATTCGCTTGTAATTTTTTGGGAAAAATAGGGAGTTTCGTTTGGGGCATAAAGCTCACCTCTAACTTGAAAATCTCGTTGGATAGGAAGGCTATTGGGGACATCTTTAATCTTTTCAATTTTGCTTGAGACATCAAATCCTTTTCTTGTAATGGCTTTATTAAACTTGCCATTTATATATTTAATTGCAATAGCGCAACCATCGATTTTTGGTTGAATGCTCAATCTTGTATTTTTTAATAAGCTATTTAAAAACTCTTTATGATTATCTTTAGGTAATGAGGGTAATAATAAATTACTTCTTTGATTAAAATAATCACATTTTGGATCTGTACGAAGTAAGTTTCTTTCAAGTTGATCAAATGCTTTATCAGATATAAGAGCATTTCCTATTCGATATTGTTCATCAAGATATTTAACATTTTTTTCTAATAATGAACTCATAATATTTCTTGGATAATTTTGAAAATATTTTTGAGGAGATTTTTTACTTAAGTCAAGGATTTATAGATTCAAATTTGACTTTAGGAGTAAAAAAAACGACTTTTCAATATATATTCTCCTATGAGAAGTTCACTTGAAAAGTATAAAATGTACTCATTGAAGGTTTAAATTAAATACTTCAATAAAACATTTTTTCAGAAAATTGTTTCAAGGTTTTTAATTATTAAATTAAGAAATTAAAAACCTTTATTTAATTAAGCTCATACAATTTAGAAAAAAAGTTTTTAGTATATATAAAAATGCCATTACTTTTAGATGCCCAAGAAAAGTGGGATGATTTTTTAGAGAATAAAATCACAAACTATGAAAAACTGCGTAATTTTGATTATGGCCCAACGAATGAAAGCTCTGTTTCAAAATTATCACCTTATATCACTCATAGAGTTTTATTAGAATACGAATTGCTTGAAGAGGTTAAAAAGAAATATCATTCTCAAAAGATTAATAAATTTGTTGAAGAGATTTATTGGAGAATTTATTGGCAAGGTTGGATGGAAAATAGACCAAAGGTGTGGTGTGATTTTATTTCAGAAAAAAATTATGAATTTGATTTTGAAACCTATGAAAAATCAATAAATGGAAACTCAGAATTAGGTTTTTTCAATTCATGGGTTAATGAGTTAAAAACTTATAACTACTTACACAATCATACTCGTATGTGGTTTGCTAGTACTTGGATTTTTAATTTAGGTCTGCCTTGGCAATTAGGCGCAAGTTTTTTCTTTAAACATCTTTATGATGGAGATGCTGCCTCAAATCTTTTGAGTTGGAGATGGGTTGCAGGATTACAAACAAAAGGAAAGCAATATCGTTTTTCCCCAGCAAATCTAAGAAAATTTTCAAATAATAGGTTCAATGTTGAAAAGATTAATAACAGGCAAATCTTTCTTGAAGAAAAAAATCAAATACCACTTGATGATAAGATTTATAAAAGCAATATGGAACCAAAGTCAGAAACCCTAATATTATTTGAGAACGATTTACATGTATCAACTCTTGAGAATATCTTACGAAATTACAAGAGCGTTTTTATTATCCTACTAGGCAATGCTCAAAGAAAAATAAAATTATCTGAAGCAGTTCTGAGTTTCAAACAACAAATAGTTCTTGAATTTATAAAGCAATTTGATAATGTTACTCAGATTGATCCTTTAAAATTAAAAGAGACATTGGTTGATATTGATCATTTAGATATGATTTATCCTGGTGTTGGTGAAAATAACGATTTTATAAATGGTTTTAAGAAGTTAAATAATAAGGTGATTTTTAATTTAGTAAGAGATCAAGACTTATTTGCATGGAAGTTTGCCAAAAAAGGGTTCTTTAAATTCAAAGAAAATATACCCAAAATTAATCAATATGTTTTTCGACATTGGTAATGGAAATTTTTGAATGATAATAGCTTTTTTTTAAAAGAAAAAAAATTTTGAAATACGCATAAAACTAAGTATAAATACTTAATTAAAGATCAGTTTTATGGTTTAATCCACGATGAATAATGTGGCTAGTTATTTTTACTTAAGAAATACATTTTATGGTGCTTTCAACAATTCTTACAAAATCATTCAGCAAAGATACAGCTTTATTAATCCTAAGAGTAATTACTGGTACAGTTTTAATTCATCATGGATTTGAAAAGCTAGCTAATATAGAGAATTTTGCTGATGCTTTTGTCAGACCCCTACACTTGCCTTTCCCAATATTTTTATCATATGTAGCTGCATTTTCAGAAATTGGTGGAAGCTGGTTATTAATACTTGGTTTAGCTACAAGATTCGGTGCATTAGCAATTGTTGGTACTATATCGGTTGCTATCTATCATGCTCTAGTAACGTCTGGTTTTAATATTTTCTTGTTAGAACTTTTACTACTTTATTTCGCTTCAGCTACCTCAATAGCACTAACAGGTCCTGGAGATTTCTCAATTGATGAAGTAATTATAAGAGTATTGAGATCTGAATCTGATGATGAAGATATTCAAGAAACAATAAAAACAAAAACTAACACTAATACTGCTAAATCAATCAGTCAAGAAGAATCTACCAACAAAGGTGGAATTTTTCAATTCCTACAAGCAAACTTACTCTCAGATACTTCAAATTAAATTTTTGGATAAAGACTATTAATAAATTCCTGTTTTTTTTGTAAGGAATTTATTTTTTCAAATTTAATTTTTAAAGTCGCTTCAGATAAACTTAAGAAAAGTCCTATAGCTGTTACCCAAGATAAAAAGATTAGAGGATTTTCAGGAATTTCTGAGAAATTCATATATTTAATATTTCTTTTATAAAACTGACCGATCTATTTAATTTTTTCAACCTAAGTAAACAATTTAGAAATATTTTATGGATTTATTTCCATTTTTTCCCAATTATTTTCCTTATGCCAGACATACCTCTTGTGAATAGGCGTTACTAATTTAAGGAGATCTACAGAATATATTTCAAATTCTAATACAACAAAACTTTCTGGTTTATTTAAATCACTAGAAATTATTTGAGAAGTGCAAATATTTTTATTAATCTGTTTTCCTGGATGTTGCCAAAACCAAGTTGATTTGGATCTATCTGATAAAGAATTCCAATATTTCATATTTTCCTTTAACTCCCTCAATTTTCCTTTAAATCTAAATTGTGATTTGCTTTTATAAAAAAGCCATAAAACTTCTGCATTGGGGTTCAATTTTAAATGAGCAACTTTTTCGCTGCGACTATCAGTAAAAATAAGAATTGAACTTGCAGTTTGCCATCCTCTAAAAACTACCGTACGTAATCTAGGTTCGTTATTCCTATTAATAGTACAAAGCTGAAACCACCTACTTGAGGGTAATTTACCTTCTTTTTTTCTTGCAGACTTTAACTCCTGCCTCCATATTGGAATTTTAATTTCCTTCATTAAATTTGGGTAAAAGTAAACCACTTATTCTCTTATATTCCGCAAATGAAGCATATTTTGTAAGTGATTTGTCCTTTTTTAGCATTCTTGGTAGAAAGACTCCAAAGAAAAATAAAGCAAGAATAGCAAAAGGTATAAAACTCACAGAAAGGATGGCAAATGATAAATAAATTAGTATTTCACCGAGGTAATTTGTATTTCTTATATTTTTGAAAAATCCATCTTTAATAAGTTCTTTTTTGATTTTAAGAGTGAAATATTTTTGAGCATCACTTGCAAAATGCAGAAAAACACCAACTATATTTATTGAAATAGAAATTGCAATTATGGGATATGAAACTGATTTTTGGGAGGAAATGAGAATAAATGGGGCTATCCAGTAACTACCAAGAAAAATAAAACCGGTAATTGAAGTGATTAGATTTATTTTTTCTTTAAAATATGGATCTGGGAATATTTTTTCTTTTAACAACCAAAGTATTCCATAAGTTCCATGTAATGATAAATAAACCCATGCAGCAATTGAATAATTTTTATAAAACATCATTAACCCTGCCACAACAAACACAGTTAAACCTTTGTGCAGGTTAATTATTTGATTAAGTTTCATTTTCTAATTAATCTAAAAAACGAAAGTATTATTTGTGGATCTTCTAGCATTCATCAATAATCTAATGGGCGATACTGGATTCGAACCAGTGACCACTACCTTGTCGAGGTAATGCTCTACCGCTGAGCTAATCGCCCTTTGGAAAAAGTCAAATATTTGAACTCCCTATATGAAAATAGCAGCTCAAGGATTCATTTTCTAAGTAACTTAATTTTCCATCTTTCTCTTTTGGTTATTTCTAAATCTAGAATTTCAATAAAACCCTTGTTATCAAGTTGAAGTTTGTCGCCAACTTTTAAACTAATAGTACCTTTCTTTACTGTCTTACCATTTAATTTAAGCATTCCAGTTTCTATCCTTTCCAAAATTTTGTTCCTAGAGATTCGGAAACCTGCAGAAGCTATTGCATCTAGCCTTGTTGAAGCCTCTACCGTATTAATTATTTTTTTTGATCTCCCAATAGGTATTTGTAATTCATCTAAACATACTATGTTTATTTTTACTTTTACATCTCTTAGGGAGATAATCTTTTCATCTAAGAATTCAATTTTTGAATCGTCGATTATTCCTTGAGCTCCTCTATCTCCTATTGTCCAAATATCACCAATTCTTTCTTCCCTCAATCCATTATCTACTAATAAGGATCTAAAATCATCCTGAGTTGCGTTGTCAAACAAAAAATTACCATTCATTTGAATACCTTTCGCAGGGAAATCTTTAATTAGTTCATTTTTCTCTGGGGTATTATCTTCTCTAAAACATGCAATCTTGGATCTTTGGGCTGAATTATATCCTCCAAAAACAAAAAATTTAAAATCATTTAAATTTTCAAATTCTTTCAAGATTTCTTCACACACAAATGTTGAATTAAACCCGGTCCAATATGTTTGCCAATGTTTTAAAGATAAATTAGAAATATTTATTAATTCCTCAATTTCTTTTTTGTAATTTGAATTTATTAATAATTCCTTCAAGTCAATCATTTAGCCTTCTATAAAAATTATGTCGCTAGGGTCTGATTGTTTTATTAAAGTCCAAGGTAACTCAGTTCCTATTTGATTTTCAAGAAGAACAAGCCATTTTCCTTCTTTATTGAAATCAATAATAGATCTCAACTCTTTATTTCTATTAACGTTAATACTTGCTGAAGATACAATGCTACCTAAATATCCTGAGCCCATACCCAAAAGACCCCCCATGAAAGATTCTCCTATATTGTTTAATCCAAGGAAGCTAAAAGTGGATAAGTTTGTCATATTAGAAAATGCTATGCCTGCTATAAAACCAAATGGCATTAGCCAGTTACGCATATTTTTCTGTCTTATTTTTCTATCAAGTTTTGGATTTAGGATTCTTATGTTTTCAATTTCTTCAGATTTAAAGAAGTTATTTGTTGATAAATTTAATAATTGTTGTTGATCAGGAGTTGTTTTTTCTTTAGATGGCAAAATTAATAAACATTCTGTTAGAAATATTGATTTTTCCTTAAAAACACTTAATAGATCAAGGCATTTTTCTAGCTCATTAAATATCACTACACTTTTAGTCAATTTTCATTCCTCAAATGTTGGTTTGTTGATTCAAATTAATAAAACAAGATATCTCTACTATAGATTAAGTTAAAGTAAAAAAATTAAAGAACAACTCTTTAAATGACAAAAGTTTTAATTACAGACCCCATTGATCAAACGGGAATTGATATTCTTTCCCAAGTCGCTCAAGTTGATCAGAAGATAGGAATCTCGAACTCTGAATTGGCGTCTATTATCCATGATTATGATGCTCTTATGATACGCTCAGGCACTCAAGTTACAGGAGATATTATTAATTCTTCTAAGAAACTAAGAATAATTGGAAGAGCTGGGGTTGGTGTAGATAATGTGGATGTTAAGGCGGCTACTCAAAAGGGGGTACTCGTTGTTAATTCTCCGGGAGGGAATACAATAGCTGCTGCCGAGCATACAATTGCAATGATGTTGGCATTATCAAGAAATATACCAATTGCAAATAGTAGTACTTTTTTGGGTAAATGGGAAAGAAAAAAATTTGTTGGTAATGAGTTGTTTAATAAAAAGCTAGGTGTTGTAGGTTTAGGAAAAATAGGAACACATGTCGCAAAAGTTGCCAATGCTCTTGGAATGGATGTTTATGGATATGATCCATTTGTTTCCTCAGAAAGAGCACAACAATTACAGGTCAGATTGTCCGAATTAAAAATATTGTTTGAGGAATCTGATTATGTAACTTTACATTTGCCGAGGACTTCAGAAACAGAAAACCTAGTAAATATTAAGGTGCTTAAAAGTATGAAAAAAAATGCAAAATTAATAAACTGTGCGCGTGGTGGAATAATTGATGAAGAAGCTTTAGCTGAGGCACTTAATAATTCATTGATAGGAGGAGCAGCTATTGATGTGTTTGCTAAAGAGCCATTAGACTCCAATTCACCACTACTTAAAGTTGATAAAAATTTAATTCTTACACCTCATTTAGGAGCATCAACTAGGGAAGCTCAAGAGAATGTTGCTGTAGATGTTGCTGAACAAATAAGAGATGTTCTTTTGGGACTTTCTGCAAGAACAGCAGTAAATATTCCGGGTTTAAGTCCTGATATTATGGATAGCCTTAAACCTCATTTACAATTAGCTGAAACAATGGGCCTTTTAATAAGCCAACTTTCTGGAGGACAAATTCAAAAGTTAGAGGTAAGGCTTCAAGGTGAATTTGTGCAGCACCCATCACAGCCTTTAATCATAGCCAGTTTAAAAGGTCTATTAAGTAAGGCTCTAGGTGATCGAATAAATTATGTTAACGCTTCTCTTGAAGCAGATTCTAGAGGTATTTCAGTAGTTGAAAGTAAAGACGAGGCTAGACCGGAATTTGCTAGCGGGTCACTTCAATTAACTACATTTGGAGATAATGGTGAGCATAGTGTTGCAGGAAGTATTTTTGCTGATGGCGAATTGAGAATAATTAGCATTGATCAATATCCAGTTAATGTTTCTCCAAGTAGATTTATGCTTATAACTAGGCATAGAGATATGCCGGGCATTATTGGAAAGTTAGGTTCCCTCCTAGGGGACCACAATGTCAATATTGCCTCAATGCAAGTTGGTAGAAAAATTGTCAGAGGAGAGGCTGTTATGGTTTTAAGTATTGATGATCCTATTCCTACAAATTTGCTTGAATCAATTCTTGAAGTTGAGGGCATAACTAGTTCCGATCCAGTAACTTTATAAATAATTTGAGTAGTTAATGGAAATAAAAAATTGGTATGAACTTACCTTTGAAATTGAAACTAATTTAGAAGAAATTATTATTTGGAAATTAAATGACTTAGGTATATCTAGTTATGCATTTGAAATTTTATTAAATAATAAAAATAATAAAAAAGTAATAATTTGGGTTCCAATTTTAAATTGGCCAGAAAGTTTAAGAATTAAACTTGTAAGAAATATTAAAGAGGTTTTAGATAAAAACAATTATCAAACCAATTGTTTTGATTGGAATCTTATTGAACAGGAAGATTGGATATCAAGCTGGAAGAAATATTGGGGACCAGAACTTGTAGGGGATAACTTACTTGTATTACCTTGTTGGCTTGAATTGCCAGAAGAACATAAAAATAAGAAAGTTATTAAAATAGATCCTGGAGCAGCTTTTGGTACAGGAAGTCATCCCACGACATCTCTTTGCTTAGAAGAATTGGAAAAGATTTCATTATCTAGAAAGAAAATATTAGATATAGGTTCAGGTAGCGGTATTTTAAGTATTGCCGCTAGATCTTTTGGGGCTAGCAAGATATATTCTATTGATAATGATTATCTGGCAATAAATTCTACTGAGTCTAATTTTCGGCTGAATTTTGGTAATCTTGATAATTTAAAAACATATTTAGGATCATTTGATGGGTTGGTTTCAAAATATACTTTGAAAAATTTTGATTTTATTTTGTGTAATATTCTTGCAGAGGTTATAAAAGGCATAATCCCTGACATTCGTAATTGCCTTAAAATTGATGGAGAAGTTATTTTAAGTGGAATCTTGAATTCACAAAAAGATGAAATTATCAAATTATTAAAAGCTAGTAATTTACGAATAAATGATGTATCTTCTAAAAAAGATTGGGTGTGCATTACAGCACAAAAAATCCCCTGATTTTAAAAATACATAAGTTTTTCTAATGTAACCTCCTTTTCTCATTGCATTGTTTCATTTTTTACACCCCTTACACACAAATGCTTACAAACAATGTTAAAAAAGTATTAACGGTAAATTTCTTACCATCAATTTTTAAATTAAATGGCTTCTTACAAAGTTACACTTATCAGTGAAAGTGAAGGTCTCAATTCTACAATTGAAGTACCTGATGATCAGTACATTTTAGATGCTGCTGAAGAACAGGGTGTTGATCTACCTTATTCTTGTAGAGCAGGAGCTTGTTCTACATGTGCAGGTAAGATCACATCAGGAACTGTTGATCAATCAGACCAAAGTTTTTTAGATGATGATCAATTAGAGGCTGGTTTTGTTCTTACTTGTGTTGCATATCCATCTTCAGATGTAACAATTACTACTCATGCTGAAGAAGAACTTTATTAATTTATAAAAATTTACTCTATTTGGTTGTTTTATTAAAGTTTTTCTGCCACTCTCATATGAGGTGGCTTTTTTTTGCGATAAATGAATAAATTTGAATTTTTTAAAACAGATACAATCCAATCAAGTTACGGTGGTCAATTCAGTTATAAAGTGATTGGCCCATGTTGCAGGCTATATGACAGAGAAGAGTTGCCTTGGCCTTGTTCTAGGCTGGCCTGGCGCAGTAAAGAGCCAAGTTGGAGAAGAATAGGAGCTAGATTTGTCGCAGATATGGCCTCAAGAAAATGTCCATCGTATTCAGTTCAAATTTTAGAACCAGGATCAAAACCTTTAGAAACGGTAATAACACTATTCTCAAAGAAGTTTTCTTCAGAAATCCAAGAATGGTGGTATAGCAAAAAACCAGGTTCAAAAGAACCTGGTAATGTGTTGCCAGAAAGTATTTGAAGTATTTTTTTAAAGTTTAAGCTTTTGGTTTTGGAGGCATATAACCCTTTAAACCTGAGCATTCAAGACTCTCAAAAGTATCAACACCTGTTTGTGAATTTGTTCCAGTGGCCCTTTCGCATAAAGATTTTCTTGTTTTTAAATCAAGATTTGCATCAGTAAAGTCTGCTCCATCTATAGTTGCCCCATCAAAAACACTTTTCATTAACTCGCCATTTGTTAGATTTGCATCTGAAAAATCAGCGTTATCAAAACGAGTCGCATATGCAATAAGGTCTTTCATATTGGCGCCTTTAAAACTAGAGTTCTTTGCAGTTGTTACGCTCATATAGGCCCCTTGAAGGTTGGCTTCGCCTAAATCTTGGTTAGATAAATCATATTTTACATATTCATTATTTTGAAGATCTGCACCATGAAGATCTTCTTTCAATCCATCTACTGATGAAGGATCACTTGGATAAAGTGCATTTGCAGAGATTGGATTAAGAAGTAAACCAATAATCAATGGAAGAAAAATAAGAAGTCTTTTGAAAGACTTGTTTAGTG
This sequence comes from uncultured Prochlorococcus sp., assembly GCA_902609995.1. Lineage (GTDB taxonomy): Bacteria > Cyanobacteriota > Cyanobacteriia > PCC-6307 > Cyanobiaceae > Prochlorococcus_A. Next base: position 44,889 of record CACLUD010000003.1, read on the forward strand.
ATGAAAAAATAGAAACCATTTCGATCGACATCAAATTAAAAAAAACCATATGACTATTATTTCATGGGTTGGCCATTTACAACCCTACTGCTCACGAACTGTTGCAGTTTATTTAATTTCTGCGGTTAAAAAATCTTTTGCAAGATAAGTATTAGGGAAAATTTCTTGAGCTTCTTTAAGCAAATCGCTTGGCTTTATTAGACTTCTTTGAGTATATCTAGGACTAAAATGTGTGATAATTAGTTTTTTTGCGTTAGATAATAGTGCAGTTTTTGCAGCCATTATTGTTGTCGAGTGTAATTTTTCGTAAGCCATTTTTTCATCTTCTTTGGAAAATGTAGATTCATGGACTAACAAATCTGCATTTTTGGATAGATTTACTGCTGATTCGCTAAAAACAGTATCTGTACAATAAACAAAACTTTCACCTTTTCTAGGGGGACCACAAAACTCTTTCCCACTAATAGATCTCCCATCTTTCAATTCAACTGTTTTCCCTGATTGTAATTCTGAATATATGGGTCCAGGTGGGATTTTAAAATCTTTTGCTTTTTTGATATCGAATATCCCTGGTTTATCTTTTTCGCTCACACGATAACCATAGGCAGGTAGTCTATGTTTGAGGCAGGCACAATGAACTTCTATTTTATCGCTTTCAAATAAAACTTTATTTAGTGAGGCAAAATCTTCAACTTCTATAAAACGTAAAGGGAATGACAACTTGCAATAGCTATTCTTAAGTGCAGAAATTACAAAACTTCTTAATTCTGAAGGGCCATAAATTTCGATACCATTACTATTTCCCGATAAACCCAATGTAGCCAAAAGGCCTGGTAAACCATAAATATGATCACCATGCATATGAGTAATAAATATTTTTTTAATTTGTGAAGACTTAATATCACTTTTCATCAGTTGATGCTGTGTCCCTTCTCCGCAATCAAAAAGCCATACTTCAGCCGTTTGAGATAATTTAAGGGCTAAGGAAGAAACATTTCTTGTTAAGGTTGGCACCCCAGAGCTTGTACCCAAGAAAGTGATATTCACTTTTGATGTTATTTTTAATTTATTATCTATATTAAATCTAGACTTTTAGTCAGACTTAGGCAAATGCAAAATTTGTTTTTCAAACATAGTGATTTTTAAAATTATTAAAAATTCTCATAAATTTTATTTAATAGGGATATTAATTTTTTGTGTTTTCCAAAGTCACTACGTATCTGCTGCCAGAGAGCCCTTGATAAGGGTTTTAATATCAAAAAACAGAAATTTAAGGATAAGATCTGATAGGTCAATTCCATTAATTATCAAAGGACAAAAATTTTCAAATAATAAAATTAAAGGTTTAACTTTAAAAAAAGAAAGTAATAGAACAACAATATTTTTTGATAAGAATAAACAAAAAATCTATGATTTGAAAAATAAAGCAAAAATCGTAGTTAAATCTTCTGATGGGAGAGGTATTTGGGTCGGTCAGAAAAGATACTCAGGTAAACTTAATCTCTACGTACTTGATTCTGAAATATTAGTGATTAATATCCTTGGGATTGAGAAGTATCTTAGTAGTGTTGTAGGCTCAGAAATGCCAGCTAAATGGCCTTTGGAGGCATTAAAAGCACAAGCTATTGCTTCAAGGACTTATGCATTGAAGCAAAAAGGAAATTCTCTTTATGATATTGATTCAACAAATAAGAATCAAGTCTATAGTGGGCTAGAGGCTAGAACTTTTAAAACCACAAGGGCAGTAAGAAGTACAAGATCATTAGTTTTGACATATAAAAATAAATTGATTAATGCCTTATTTCATAGTAGTTCAGGAGGTATGACTGAAAATAGCCAAGATGTTTGGAAGAATGAGTATCCATATTTATCTAGCGTTAAAGATTTTGATAAAAATAATCCAAAACTAAGATGGCAGAAAAAATTCTCAAATGAAGAATTAAAAAGCTTGTTTCCTAAAATTGGTGGGATAAAGAAAATTGAGATTCTAAATATAACTAATACTGGAAGAGTAAAAAATGTAAAACTATTGGGATATAATGGTTCTGATCAAATGTCGGGAGTTGATATTAGAAAAAGAATGAATCTTAAAAGTAATTTTGTGAGATTTAAATTTATTGAAGATAATGAAATTGAATCTAATAACAATAATTCCAAACTATCAACAACTAAAAAATTTGAAGATGAACCTCTACACTATTTTGTTAAATCTGGGGATAGTTTGAATGATATTGCTTATAAGTACAACGTAAATGTTAATGAAATAATTGACTTAAATACTATAAAAGATTCTTCATTAATTAACATAAATCAAAAATTATTAATTCCAAGAAATAGCTCGAATACATCATCAACTTTAGAAAAAACTTTGGTTGTTTCAGGATATGGATCTGGTCATGGTGTTGGAATGAGTCAATGGGGTGCAAAATATATGGCTTCCAAAGGTCAAAAAGCAGAAAGAATATTAAAACATTTTTATAAGGGTGTAAGAATTAAACCATTTAGTAAAAATTTCTTATAAAAATTATTTTGCATTAAGAACTAATTTGGGATGCAATGTAGTTTTATCTTCATTAATAAAACCAATTCCTAAAAGGAGTTTGTTGTGGTCAATAATTTTTATTGGTTTTTTGTAATCAAAAGAGCAGCTCTTAACAAAATTATTAGCATTAAATTTAATTATTCTCCCTGTTTTCCAGAAGTTAACTTCTTCTTGATTAGTTAAAACTAGTGTTGAGATATGATCAAGCGCAGAAATTGTGGGAATAATAAAAGGTGCGTTTTTCTCATTAAGATCACTTAGGTCAGATATCTTTATAGAATTTCTCTCATGGAATCCACAAGCCGAAATCCTTTTTAGGTTCAACAGACAACCTTCTGAATCTAAGACTTGCCCCAAATCTCTAGCTATAGATCTTATATAAGTTCCTGAGGTACATGAAACTTTTATTTCTAATATTCCATTCACTTGATCCCATTCTTTTAGAACTAATTCTTCTATTTCTACTTCTCTTGGGTGTAATTCAAATTCCTCATTCTTCATAGATTTTTTGTATGCTCTTTCTCCGTTAACATGTACGCTTGATACTTTTGGAGGGACTTGTTGAATAATCCCTCTGAAGTTATTTAAATAATTATCTAATTCATTATTACTCAAAATAGGCCATTTTTTTTTATTTAGAATTTCGCCTTGTATATCATCAGTTTTTGTTCTTATACCTAATTGGATTTGTCCAATGTAGGTTTTCCCTTGAGGTAAATATTGAATAAATCTTGTGGCATTTCCTATCGCAATTGGTAATGTTCCTGTTACCTCAGGATCTAAAGTACCTGTGTGACCGACTTTTTTGGTACCAAATAATTTCCTTATCTGTTTAACACAATCATGCGATGTACACCCTCTCTCTTTATTAATCGATATGAATCCATCTTTAATTTCCATTTTAATATTAAGATTGCTATGAGAACTATTTCTTACTATTTTATTATTTTTAAATAAGGTATTGTTAAAAAAAAGAAATTGAAAAATGATGATTCAATATTAAAAGAGTTTCGTTATGATGCTTTTAATTTGAAATCACACTTAATAGAATTTTTATCTATCGAGGCGGGTGATTTAGATGGGTTCCTCGAAAACGCTAAGATGGATTTAGCTAATCTTCATCCAGGGGGTAGTTTAAGTAAGGCTGAAGACTTTTATAAAGAAATTGTTGGAGATAAACATTTGGCAGATTTGACCGCTTGGCATATTACAAGCAAAGATTATATTGCTGACACGTTAAAACTTCAGCAGAGATTTTCAAGAAATTTGGTTTTAGATTTTGGTGGAGGGATTGGTACACATGCCTTAGCTAATGCTATGTCTAAAAAGGTTGAGCATGTTTTTTTCGTTGATATAAATAAAACAAATAGAGATTTTGTTGAATATAGGGCTAAAAAACTTGGAGTGAACAATAAACTTACTTTTTGTAAATCAATTCTGGAAACAAAAATATCTAGATTTGATACGATCGTATGCCTTGATGTATTAGAGCATTTATCTGATCCAGCTTTTTATCTTGATACCTTTCATAAAATAATGGGACCTAACTCAATTGGATTATTTAATTGGTACTTTTATAAAGGAGAAAATAATGAATATCCGTTTCACGTTGATGATGAGCAAATTGTTGAACAATTTTTTAAGACTCTACAATCAAAATTTATAGAAGTTTTTCATCCTATTCTTATCACAACAAGATCCTATAAAAAGAATTAAAGAACTACATTTACTCTTTTTCTATTTCTTAAATTCCTTTTGATACTGTCAAAGCTCACAGTACCTTCTTTAAGTGCGAAAAGTGTATCATCCTTTCCTTTTCCGACGTTAATTCCTGGTAAAAAAGAAGTACCTCTTTGACGGATTATGATAGATCCTGCTGATACTTTTTCACCTCCATAAGCTTTAATGCCGAGTCTTTTAGAATTTGAATCTCTTCCATTTCTGGTTGATCCGGTACCTTTTTTATGTGCCATTAGTAAAAATTAGTTTTCTGGATTAGAGGCCTTTGGGCTAGTACTCTTTTTTTTAACTTCAGTTTTTGAAGATTTTTTGGGAGTACTGTTAGCAATTGATATAGATTTTACCATAACTCTTGTGAGTTCTTGTCTGTGACCCATTTTTCTACGTGTTTTCTTTTTAGGACGCATTTTATATACGATTATTTTTTTATCTCTCTTATGCGAAACCACTTCTAGTTCTATTTTTGCATTTTTTACATAAGGCTGACCAAGTGAAATATTTTCTTTATCTTTTATAAGGAGAATTTTATGAATAGAAATTTTATCTTTTTCTTTAGCATTTAACCTGTCAATATCATAATACTTACCAACCTCAAACCAAAATTGTTGGCCTGATGTCTCAGCTATTGCGTACAAATCATCATTTTTTGCAGGATTTTCAGAAGTTTTTTTTGAAGAAGTCATATAATGGGGACGCCGAGAGGCTCAAATATATTAATTTGATTAAGCCTGTTTAGCAGTCTTGAATGCTTGTTCATTTTCTTATTTTATAGTGTAATAAGTCAAGGTTTATTATTAAAATCTTTCATTAAACTTGGGGTGTTAACAAATGGCGGCAAGAAAAACATATATTTTAAAACTTTACGTAGCAGGAAATACTCCCAATTCAATGAGGGCTTTGAATACTCTTAAAGAAATTCTAGAAAATGAATTTAAAGGAGTTTATGCTTTAAAAGTAATAGATGTTCTTAAACAACCGCAACTTGCTGAAGAAGATAAGATTTTGGCAACCCCAACTCTTGCCAAGATTTTACCTCCTCCTG
>CACLUD010000004.1 GCA_902609995.1 uncultured Prochlorococcus sp.
GGTTTATCAAAAAGCCCAACGACTTGGAATGGGTAAATAAGATAAAATCTTATCTCTATATGGAAAAATTTTCTCTTTAAGAGTTATCATTGAACTATGGGGGAAACCCCATGCTCCTCACACACCAAATCGCCCGATTTATCGGGCTTTTTTAAGTTTGTTTTGTTACTTATATGTTTTTATCTGTAATGAAATCATCACTTAAAAGAATAGCTTGCTAAATTTTCTTAAAGGAATATCTAAATTATGTCATCAGCCGCCGCCGTAACTGATTCTTCATTCGACAAAGAAGTTTTGCAAAGTGATTTGCCAGTCTTAGTTGATTTTTGGGCTCCATGGTGCGGACCTTGCAGGATGGTCGCACCAGTTGTAGAGGAGATTTCGAAAGACTTTGAAGGTAAAATCAAAGTATTTAAATTAAATACAGATGAGAATCCAAATGTTGCAAGCCAATACGGAATCAGAAGTATCCCGACCTTAATGATCTTCAAAGGTGGTCAAAAAGTTGACACTGTTGTTGGAGCAGTACCAAAAGCGACTCTTTCAAGTACCTTATCTAAACACTTATAAATAGGGTATTGTCTAAAATAGGACTCATAGATTATGGGATGGGTAATATTCATTCTGTAACAAAAGCCTTAGAAAGTCTTGAACAAGAGACAATTTTAATTAAAAATAAATATCAAACAAAAGACTGTAAAGCTCTAATACTGCCTGGAGTTGGTTCGTTTGACCCTGCAATTAATAATCTCAAAAATACAGATTTAATAAGTGATATTAAAATTTGGATAAAAAGTGGGAAATCATTTTTAGGTATTTGTCTTGGATTGCAACTCCTTTTTGAATCAAGTGAGGAAGGATTAAGTAATGGACTTGGAATAGTAAAAGGCCAAATAAAAAAAATCCCTGTATTATCCGATCAAAGAACCCCTCATGTAGGATGGTGCGAACTTATACCAACAAGTAATAATAGCTTATTAAAAGAGAATGAATTAAATAATTGGGTATATTTTGTTCATTCTTATCATGCAGCCCCTTCAAATACTAATTTAATAACTGCAAATGTCAGTTATGGTTCTGAAAAATTAACAGCAATGATAGAACGAGATAATTTACTAGCTTGCCAGTTTCATCCTGAAAAATCAGGGAAAACAGGAGAAAAACTTTTACATCGATGGGTTAAAAGTATTCAATAATTTGATTTGTGCCATATGAAAACAAATTTGAGGTTAATTGGAGGAAGAAGGCTTGAAAGTCCAAGAAATATTGATACAAGGCCAACAACCTTAATGGTTAGAGAAGCAATTTTTAATATTTTGAAGAATTCTGTAGAAAATTCTAATTGGCTGGATTTATTTAGTGGAACAGGTGCTGTGTCCTGTGAAGCCTATAATCATGGAGCAAAAAAAATAGTTGCAATTGAAAAAAATAAAAATAATTCAAAAATATGTTTAAAAAATCTTCACTCATTGCAAAATATAGATAATAGAAAAAATGATATTGAAGTCATTTGCAAAGATGTATTAATTTGGACCAAGCCAAATACTGAGAGGAATATCTCCTCTTCAAATGATTTTGATAAAATAAAATTTGACTTTATCTATTTAGATCCTCCATATAGAGCCGATTACCACGAATTAGTTTTAAATCAAATATTTAATTGTAATTTTATAAAGAAAGGTACTATTGTTATTTGCGAACATTCATTAGATATAGATATTAAGACGAATATTCTGTGGAAAATTTACGATGTTAGGACTTATGGTCAATCAAAATTGACTTTTTTAATCCATATCTAACATTCCTGAACCTCTCCTATATTGATTCCATGCGCTAACAAATAATCCTAGAAGGGTTATTGGAACTAATCCTAAAACTATTCCACATAAAAGAGGTTCAATCATTTTCTGGCATTTTTTTTATTTCTCATTCACAATTGTTACACATAGACATTTTTTTGTGACAACATCTTCATCATCTGCAGCAGAAAAATCTTTGAAAACGAAAATCTGGAAACGGTTTTTCATTGTTTTTGTGATTTTATTTATTAGTGGCTCTTACTTATATTTCAATCATGAGGAAAATAATCCATATATTCTTAAAACTCTTGAACTCAACGGTTCTGTTAAAGAAGGCGATACTCTCTTTAAAATGAATTGTGTTGGATGCCATGGTATTACTGCGAGAGGTTTAGTTGGACCAGATTTACATTCAATAACTCTGCGTTTAAATGATTCAGAAATCATAAAACAAGTTATTGAGGGAGTTACCCCTCCTATGCCAAGTTTTGAAATTGATCCTCAAAACATGTCAAATCTATTAACGTATTTACATAGCTTGTGATAAATTTGAAGAAAAAAAATCTTAACCTGAATGTTGTATTGGTCGAGCCAAATGGACCTATAAATGTTGGAAATATCGCAAGATTATGTTCTAATTTTGATGTTAATGAATTAAGGATTGTTTCTCCAAAATGTGATATTTTTTCCTTAGAAGCAAAAAAAATGGCTCTAAAAGGATATAGATATATTGATAATTGTAAAATTTTTAACAGTATAGAGAAATCAATATTTGATTGTGATTTGGTCCTTGCTACGTGTGGAAGGATTGATTTAAGTAATGATATTGAATGTGAATCTCCTGAAGACATATCTAAATGGATTTCATCTTTTGTTGAGATTAATAATTTAGGGATCTTATTTGGCAGAGAGGATAGAGGTTTAAGTAATAATGAATTAATTCTTGCACACAAGGTTCTTAATATTAAAACTTCTCAAAATTATCCTTCTTTAAACCTATCTCATGCAGTTTCAATAATTTTGTATGAATTAAATAAATCTTCAATAAATAATTTTGAGAAAGATTTACAAGTTTTTGATCTTGCATCATCAAAACAAATTTATGAATCATTTAAAGAAATAGAAGATATGCTTATTAGAACTGGGTATCTTCTTGAACATACAGCTAATGCAAAAATTACTAAGTTTAAAAAATTTTTATTAAGAGCGAAGACATCAAGTCATGAGATTAATGTTTTGAGAGGAATCGTTCATCAAATTAACTGGTTTTTGACTAACTCAAAAGGCAAGTAAATTTATAAATTTAAGTAAAAATCGATGAAAAGTTGACGTTTTTTGTTAAGGCTTTTTTTAAGATTTTATTTTTAAACATACTCTAAACGTCAGATTTTAGGGTAAAATAACAGATTAAAAAAAATTGGATTAGATTAAGAAATAAATTTGTATATAAATAATCTCAAATATAGTCAAAACGTTGAATTTAATTTGGATATTTACTAAAAACATTTTCTGAAGTATCATCTACAGATCATTCGAAAATAAAGTAAAACTAAATCTGTGAATACAACAAAGAAAAGAAGAGTTTTTCCTTTTACTGCTGTAATTGGTCAAGAAGAAATGAAATTAGCTCTTTTATTAAATGTTATAGATCCAAGAATTGGAGGAGTAATGATTATGGGTGACAGAGGAACTGGTAAATCTACAACCATAAGAGCTCTAGCAGACTTGTTACCAGCTATAGATGTTGTTAAAGATGATCCATATAATAGTTCACTTATAGATCCTGATTTGCAGAGTAAAGAAGTTTTAGAGAAAATTGTACAGGGAGAAAGTTTGGAGAAAGATAAAAAACAAGTTCCAATGGTTGATTTGCCATTGGGGGCAACAGAAGACAGACTGTGCGGAACTATTGATATAGAAAAGGCTTTAAGCGAAGGAATTAAGGCCTTTGAACCAGGCTTATTAGCAAAAGCTAATAGAGGCTTGTTATATGTAGATGAAGTTAATCTACTCGATGATCATTTAGTTGATGTTCTTTTAGATTCCGCCGCATCTGGATGGAATACAGTTGAGAGAGAGGGAGTTTCAGTTAGACATCCTGCAAGATTTGTTTTAATTGGCTCTGGCAATCCAGAAGAAGGAGAACTTAGGCCTCAGTTATTAGATAGGTTTGGTATGAGCGTTGAGGTTAAGACAGTAAGAGATGCAGAATTAAGGGTTAAAGTTGTTGATCAGCGAACTTCATTTGATGATAATCCCGATGAATTCTCAATAAGTGTTGAGAAACAGCAAGATGACCTTCAGCAAAAAGTTATCAAAGCTCAAGAGATATTAAATTCAGTTCAATTGGATGATGATCTTAGGTTAAATATATCTGCTATATGTGGCGAACTTGATGTTGATGGATTAAGAGGAGATATTGTAACTAATCGATCTGCAAGGGCAATTGCTGCATTTGAGGGAAGAACTGAAGTGCAAGAAGAAGATATTGCTAGAGTAATTACATGTTCTTTAAGGCATCGATTAAGAAAAGATCCCTTAGAGCAAGTTGATTCAGGAGAAAGAGTCATTCAAGCATTCTGTAAAGTCTTTGACTTGAATGAAAAAGAAGACCTTTCCAAATTTCAATTATCAGCACAAGAATAATAAAGTGAGGATTATTGGAATTGATCCTGGATTAGGAAGAGTTGGATATGGCATTATTGAGATTCAAAATGAAAAGAAGATATTTCTTGATTGTGGGGTAATTGAAACTAATAAAAATAAAGTTGAAGGAGATAGACTTTATGAAATTTTTAATGATCTCAATACATTGATTGATCAGTGGAAACCTGATATTGCAGCGGTAGAGAAATTTTTCTTTTATAGATCCAGCACTACCATTAGTGTTGTTCAGGCTCGGGGAGTTATTATGATGGTGTTTGCTTCCAAAAGCATTAAAGTTAGTGAGTACGCCCCTTCTCAAGTCAAGCTTACTATCGCAGGCTCTGGCAAAGCATCAAAAAAGGAAGTTATTGAAGCGGTAATGTACAACCTAAATTTAACCCGTGCACCAAAACCTGATGACTCGGCAGACGCACTAGCCATAGCCCTTACAAAATTAAATGAAGAAGGATTTAATTAAATTTAAATTATGATTATCTCAGAAAAAAAGAATTTCGAAAGGAAATTTTTTAGAAATTTGAGAAATAAAAATTCAGCTATTGATATGAGAAAAGTTGAAATCAATGTAAAAACATATGTTGAATCAATTTCTAGAAAAGATTTAAAAAAAAAGTATATAGGAATTTATTGGCCTCTTGAAAATGAAGTTGATTTAAGAAGTCTTGGTCATGAATATTTATTAGCTTTGCCGAGATGTGAAGAAAACAAAAATCTCTTATTTTGTGCCTGGGATAAGAAGCAATTATCTAAAGATTTACATGGGATACTAGCTCCTTATTCTTCAAATAAATTAAGTTATGAAAAAATTAGTATGATGTTTATTCCTTGTCTTTCCGTTGATAGAAACTTAATAAGATTAGGATACGGTGGAGGATATTTCGATAAATTAAGGGAAGATAAAAATTGGAGATCTATTCCATGTATTGGTATTTTAACCTCTAATTGTGTAAGCGATAAATTTCTGACTAGAGCTGATTGGGATATCCCTCTATCAGGTTTTATTACGGAAAAAGAAATATTAGTATAGTGTAAATCTAATTTAGATATTTAATAGTTTTATAACAATGGAAAAGAAAGAAACTTATACAGAATTAAATAAATTAGTAGAGAAACTGAAAAACGCAGAAGATCCCAAAAGAAAATATGAGTTTATTTTATGGTTAGGTAAAAAATTGAAAGTTCCAAATAATAGCATCTTAATTTCCGAAAATAAAGTTCAAGGATGTGTTTCTGAAGTCTTTGTTAAAGCAAGTTTTCAAGAAGGTAAACTTTATTGGGAAGGCTATTCTGATGCTTTGATAACAAAGGGGTTACTTGCATTTCTTATCAATGGAATGAATGAATTAACACCAAAAGAAGTCGTTAATATAAACAATAAATTTATAGAAGATACTGGTCTAAAGGCAAGTCTAACCCCATCAAGATCAAATGGTTTTTTGAATATTCTCTTAAAAATGCAGTCTCAGGCAAATGATTTTTTGTCGAAATAATATTATAAAATTGAAATTACAATAAAAGATAACTAATGCAAAAATGTAAAATTGGAATTATTGGTTTTGGAACTGTAGGAAAAGGTATTTATAAAATCCTAAAATCGACAAATGACCTCCATCCGATTTTAAAAGATATTGAAATCGTAGGAATAGCTGTTAAAAATATCAACAAAAAAAGGGACATTAAATTAGATAATAATCTATTAATAAATGATCCTTATACATTAATTAAAGATCCAAATGTTGATGTGATTGTAGAAGTAATGGGAGGTACAGATATAGCGAGGGATATTATTCTGAAATCTTTAAAGGCTCGAAAATCAGTAGTTACAGCTAACAAAGCGGTAATTGCAAGATATGGGTGTGAAATATATTCCACAGCCGCTAAGAATGGAGTCTATGTTTTAACGGAAGCAGCAGTATGTGGAGGGATTCCAATAATTGAACCTTTAAAAAGATCTCTTAAAAGCAATCAAATAAATAAAATGGTTGGGATAATAAACGGTACAACAAATTTTATACTTACAAAAATGTCAAATGAAAAAGCTGATTATAAGGCAACATTACAATTAGCTCAGAAACTTGGTTTCGCAGAATTTGATCCAACTGCTGATGTTGAAGGACACGATGCGGCTGATAAGATTTCAATTCTTTCTGAACTCGCATTTGGAGGTAAAATTAATAGAGATTCAATTAGTACAGAGGGTATAAATCAAATAGATATTAAAGATATTGAATATGCAAATAAACTAGGTTTTGAAATAAAACTTTTAGCCTTTTCTGAAAGAAATGCTATCAACATTAATGATTCTCTTTCACTAAATATTTGGGTAGGTCCTTCTTTAATCCCCAAATCTCATCCTTTAGCAACGGTTGATGGTGTTAATAATGCCATCCTTATAGATGCTGATCCTCTAGGGGAAATAATGTTGTACGGTCCAGGTGCGGGAAGTGGACCAACAGCTGCATCTGTTGTTTCTGATATTTTAAATCTTCAGTCTTTATTAACAAAGGATACGAAATCCATTGATCCATTATTATCTTTTAATTTTTGGAGAGACTGTCATATCATTGATTACAATCAAATATCAAAAAAGAATTATCTCAGAATTATTTGCTTAGATAGTCCTGGAGTGATTGGTAAGATTGGAGATCTCTTTGGTAAGAATGATGTATCAATAGAATCAATTGTCCAATTAGATGCAAGTGAAAATAAAGCTGAAATAGTTGTTATCACACACGAAGTCTCAAATGGTAAATTTGAAAAATCAAAGAAGGAAATAAATGCTCTTTCTGAGGTTGAATTAATTACTAGCCAATTAAGTTGTATTTGAAAAAAACATTTGCATATCTCTCTTTAGCTTGTTAAACCAAAGAGAGGAAATGTATTTATGTAATGAGTTTTTCAAAATTGGTAGAAATTAAAAAAAATTTTAAATTTAATCCTAATAACAGTTGTAAAAACCTCTATAAAGGAGCGTGTGTGAAAATTAAAAATAGTCAAAAGACATTTCAGGTTGTAGGAATTAATCCAGAGAGTAAAGTTTGTTGGATAAGAGAGTGGCCCTTCGCTTTGGAAGTTAATAAGACATTCTCCTTGGAAATTAATCAAATTACACTACAAACCTATTGCTCTGATACTTTTAATGAAAAGTAAATTTCTAAAAAAAACAAATGTTATGCAAAATAGTTTTTTAATAGCTTTATTCGTTTTTTTAATTTCTTTATCACAATATTCTTGCGTTTCTAATAAAAAATCCAAAAGAATTATAGTTGCAAGTTCAGGTAAAATTGAATCCTTAGATCCTGCAAGGGCAAGTACTCTTAAATCACTACAATTATTAAGTGCGCTTGGTGATACTTTATATGAATTAAATTCTGAAGGAGAATTGATTCCTGAATTAGCATCAGGAATGCCAATTTTTTCAAAAGATAAATTACAAATAATAATTAATCTAAAAGAAAATGTTCTTTTTCATGATGGAACTTTATTTAACTCAAATGCCATAAAGTTTTCTTTTGATAGATTTAAAAGAATAGGAACAATGAATTATATCTTGGGGAATAAAATAAAATCTATTGAAACTCCAAGCGAATATAAGGTAATAATTAATCTAAATAAACCATCAAGCTCCGTTAACGGTTTACTTACATCTATAAATTTAACTCCTATTTCACCTACTTATTATAAAGATTATTCTGATAAATTTTTAAATGATAAATTTGTTGGTACAGGTAAATATATATTGAAGAGATTTTCAAATGAAATTCAAATAATTGATCCAAATTTAAATTATTGGAGTGATAAACCTAATAATGAAGGTATTAGTTTTGTTGGATATTCCAACTCTTCTTCTCTTTTCGGAGCTCTAAAAAGTAAACAAATTGATGTTCTTTTATCAAATTCAATCGATGATATTCAAAGAAATAATTTAAATTTATTAAGCAATAACAAAGAAATTAAAGAGGGAAAGAGTCCTGCTACAGAAATAAGTTTTATTAGTCTAAGAACAAATTCTTATCCCTTAAATAATCTTAATGTAAGGTTGGCTATAGCTAAAAGTCTTAATAGGGACTTCATTAGCGAAAAGGTTAGTTATGGATTAAGGCAACCTTCAAGATCACTTGTTCCACCAATTTATAAAAAAAATAAGAAAGACTTATGGCCAAAATATGATCCCTTAGAAGCAAAAGTTTTACTGCAAAAAGAAGGTTACTGTAATGGTAATGTTTTAGATTTTCCTCTTACTTATCGATCTAACGTACCTGCTGATAAACTTATTGCTCTTTCTTGGCAAGAACAAATAAAAAATATTTTGAATGAATGTATTAATATTAGACTCAACGGAGTAGAGTCCACAACTATTTATAAGAATCTAAATTTAGGAATATATACAGCGGTTATTCTTGATTGGACAGGTGCTTATTCTGACCCCGAGGCATATTTAACACCCCTTCTAAGTTGCAGTGAAATAGATGGTAAAAACTGTAAAAAAGGGGAATCAGTTTACAGCGGAAGTTTTTGGGGATCAAATAAAGTAGAAGATTTATTTCTTGATAGCGAAAACTTAAACGGTAAAGAAAGATTAGTGAAATTAACTGAAATAGAGAAAATAGCTTCAAAATCAATACCTTATATTCCAATATGGATTTCATCTCAAAAAGCTTGGTCGCAAAATGAAATTTCAAAACCTATTTTTAATGGTGCAGGAATTATTTTAATGAGTGATCTCAAATTCATTAATGAGTAGAGATCTTAATAAACTTTTAAATTATTCTTTATTAAAGATTTCTTTAATACCTTTAATGTTGTTGATTATATCTACATTAGTTTTTATTTTGTTGAGAGTTGCGCCAGGAGACCCAGTTGACGCAATTTTAGGATCTGGGGCTAATGAAGCTTCAAGAGAAATTCTTAGATATAAATTAGGGTTAAATGAATCTCTTCTTAGTCAGTATCTATCCTACCTTAATAATATTTTGCACTTAAATTTTGGAGAATCTTTAAGTACTCAAGAACCGGTTCTTGATATTATTCTTAAATCATTACCAGCGAGTCTAGAACTAGGTATCTTTTCAATATTCTTTGCAATCTTTATAGGCTTTCCGCTTGGTTTTTTGGGTTTAAAAAATAAAGGAAAAAAAGGTGACTACATAGCTAGAGTAATAGGTATCTCTTCATATGCAATTCCACCTTTCTGGGGGGCAATTTTAGCTCAATTAATATTTTCGGTATATTTAAGAATTTTTCCAATTGGTGGGAGGTTCCCAATCACTTATAGCCAACCTAAAATTACAGGCTTTCTAGTTTTAGATAGTCTTCTAAATAATAATCTTATCTATTTAAGAGAAAGCTTATATCATCTTGCCCTTCCTTCATTAACTCTTGGGTTTCTTTTGAGCGGAATTTTTAGTAGATCTTTAAGACTAAATTTAGACAAGACACTAAAAAGTGATTATGTAAATGCAGCTTTATGCAGAGGAATTTCAAGAGGGAAAATTATCTTAAATCACTCTTTACCTAATGCACTTTTGCCTATTGTTACGATTTCAGGCTTAACAATAGCTTCTTTAGCAGGAGGAGCGCTTCTTTTTGAAGTTACTTTTTCATGGCCAGGTATAGCTTTAAGGTTACATGAAGCTATTTCCCAACGGGATTATACTGTTGTTCAAGGAATTGTAATTATCACCTCTTTACTAATAGTCTCATTAAATCTTTTTGTTGATATTTTAATTGCTATATTAGATCCTCGAATTGAATACTAATTTTTGATTATTGATTTTAAAGTCTTTCTATCTAAAAGATGAAAATCAAGATTGCTTTCTTTTTGATTTTTTATAATTTTAATGCTTTCATTACTTTTTATGTTTTCTAAAAACTCTACGATAACTTTTAAAGATAAATTTTGAAAATAGTAAGGATTTGATCCAATAAAAGATTTATTGATTTTAAAAATATCATTATTTTCGATATTTTCTGAATACTTATCATTGATTCTTATTGGTGAAAAATGACTTGATCCCTCAATAATCAAGAATCTATTTAATGGATTATTAGTCGTAGATAAAAACACTTTGAATTGCTCACTTATTAAGGGTGTTATAAGATCATAAGTCCCTCCAATTAACAGTACTGGAATCTCAATCCCAGAATTTTTTTCATTTGGCCAGATTAAGCTTCCAAATGAATTAAATCCTATAATTCCATTTGCTTTCTTTGAATTGATTATTTCGGGTAATGGAATTTCGTTTAATTGACATTGGAGTAATTTTGATAAATTTGTTATTGCAAAATCTTTTAAAGCTAAATCACATCTTTTTTCAAAGTCATCTTTAGGTAAATCACCTTCATACAAAAAAGCTATTAAAGCTCCTAATGAATGTCCCATTAAAATATATGAATCATTGGCTAATCCTAATTTCCCATTATTATGCGCTTTTATTACTGCATCTAAATCTTTGATACGGTATAAGAAAAAGTCAGCACTAGTTGGAATTGAATTAGTACCTTCGATAACTTCCAAAAAAGCCTCTGAATTACTTCCTTCATGGTTTATAAATAATACGGGCCATCCTCTCTTACTTAATTCAATGCCAATCCATCTGAAATTATCAATATTTCCTCCAAGTCCTGGCATAAATATAATTAGATCTTTATTTGATTTAGTTTTCTTATTTTTCCATAATTCAATTTTTAAAGGCTCACCTCTATGAGGCGAATAAATTTTCTTATTAATTTTTATAAGATCTGAATCCCCTTTATATATTTTTTTCTTGGAGAAAGAGTAATTGGTTTTTTCTAATGATTTTAATTTTAGGTTTAGACTTTGTTGTTTTGCTAATTCCTTTTTCCATGAAGAAATTATTAAAATTAAATTATCAATATCTAATGAAATTTCTTCTGAAGGCAAAGCCTTTAGGATGTCCAAAGTCGAAACTTCATTTTTGACTTCCAATAAACTTTCTATTGTATTAAAAACCTTAATACCATCTTTGTCATTGGGAACCAAAATAGTATTACTTAATTCTGAAAGAATCTTGTTACCTAACCAACTTCTTAATACTTGCCTGTTTAAACTTTCTTCTTTAAAAACTGGGAATTTTAAAAATCTTGATATCTCAAATACTTTTAAAAAACCATTTTGCTTAAACCAGTCTATTACTTCTGTAGAATCATCCTTATAATTCTCCAAGTTTAATAATTGATCTATAGTTAAAGGGATTGACATCTCTTCGAACTTGATATTTATCTTTTCAGCCCCCATTGCATCTTTTGCTGAACAAAAACTAAAGAAACTTAAAAAGAGTATAAAAATGAATTTCAATTGTGGTTATTCCGAATAAATTACTTACAGGTAAACTTTGGTGGAGTCAATTTCCCTTTCATTTAAGGTTAATTACTAAAATAAGATTCTTTGCTTCATTTGGAGCAGGAGGAGTAATTTATTTAACATCCCTTATTTTCAATAATATTGGATTTTCAGCAACAGAAATTGGTCTAGGTTTCACGATATCAGCGATCATAGGTACTTTAACAAGAATCTTTACTGGAAATTATCTGAATAAAACAGGCAAAATTCAAAATCCTTTAGTTATATCTTCATTCATAAGTATTGCTGCTGGATTTTGTTTAATTATTTCAAAAGATATTTACTTTTACATCCTTGGTCAAGCTTTTATTGGAGCAGCCGCGGGGATATATTGGCCTACTGCAGAATTTGTAGTCCCATATTTTTGCCAACCTATTGATACAAGAAAAGCTTATGCCCTCGTTAGAACTTCTGAGGCTTTGGGGATATTTTTAGGTGTATTTATTGGTGGATTTATGAATAATTTTATTTATCTCAAATCGATTTTTTTTAATGATATATTTTGTATGCTTTCAATTATTTTTTTGATTTTAAGAAATAAAAAGTCGATAAAAAAAACTTTAGAGAACTCTCAAAAAAAGGCTTTAGATGAAGTTGAAATTTATCAAAAGAGATGGAATAAAAATACAAACATAATAGTTTTATCTGTGATATTGATAACTACATCTCTTGCTTTAATTCAGGTGACATTACCACTTGATCTTGTTAAGGGTGGAGTCATTAGAGATGTCTTAAATGAACAAGTTATTAGTTTTATAATTTCTTTTCAGTTAATTTTATTATTAATTTTACAATGGCCAATTGGTTCATGGATATCAAAAAAAGGAAAATTATTTGGATTGAAATTTAGCTTAATCAACTTTTCTTTCGCATCACTGTTGTTATTTATTTCTAGTTATTTAAATATTTCAGGTTTTTATTTCGTGTTTTTTGCAATCGTCTTAATAAGTTTAGGCACATCTTCCTTCTTACCGACATCTACAGATGTTGTTTTTAGTATTGCCCCTACAAATAAAAAAGGTTACGCACTAGCACTTTTATCACAATGTTTTGCAATGGGATATTTTTTTGGGCCATTTATTTCTGGGAGGGTACTAGATCTTTTTGGGTATGCATCGATTATGTGGGTAGCTATTTCATCTTTTTGTTTTTTAATGTTTGCGATGATATTTAAGAAATCATTTTAAAAGTTTTATATAAATAATATTTATTTTTTTTCTATTTCAATTATTCTTCTTTCTCTAAGAAATAAGAAAAAAGGAGCGGAGAAAGCAAATGCTATTAAAAAGGTTCCAATATAAACAACCCACATATTTTTTATATTCAATTTTTTAGATTCATTTACTATCCAAATAAAAACTGCAGTAGCACCCACCAATAAATCTCTTGAAATGGATTGCGCTGCTGGATTAGCATTTGCTAATGAAATAAAATTTTTAATGTCAAAACTATTTCCATATTCAATAGCAAAATCAAAATTTGCCATCATTGGTAGGATTGCTCCAAGGAATGATAGAAAAAGGTAAAGATACGATAGTTTTTGTTTATTATCTTTTAATATGTTTATTGAATTCATATGCAAATGATATATACCCTTATAATAGTATTGAATAACTTATGATTGAAGAAGAAAATTATAATTTTCAGGAATATAAATTTATAAAAGGAAATCGAAAGTTTGCTGTTATTGGACATATTGAGTGGATAAATTTTATTGAAGTAGATCAATTACCTAAACCAGGTTTAATCTCTCATTCTAAAAAATCTTTAGAATATCCTGCCGGAGGAGGATCAGTGATAGCCAAAAGACTACGGGAATTAACTAATAGCGAAGTCCATTTCTTTACAGCTTTAGGTAATGATTTTTATGGCAAGCAATGTTTAAATATTCTTGAAAGTATGGGTATTAAATTACATGTAGCATGGCGAGATAAACCAACAAGAAAAGGGTTCAGTGTAATTGATTCTGATGGCGAAAGATCTATTACTATTATTGGAGATAGATTGTCCCCTAATCATAATGATGATTTAGATTGGGCTACCCTTAATGATATGGATGGAGTATTTATTACAGCAGGCGATAAAGAATTATTTAAAAAATCGAGGATAGCTAAAATATTATGTACCACACCCAGAGTAGGTTTAAAGATAATTAATGAATCCGGGATATTTTTAGATGGATTAATTGGAAGTAATCTTGATCCCGGAGAAGTTTTTTCTTTAAATGAATTAAAATTAAACCCAAAATATGTTATCAAAACAGAAGGTGAGAATGGCGGGATAGTATTCCCAGGAGGAAGATATAAAGCTATTAAAAATAAAAAAAATAAAATTGATTCATATGGCTGCGGCGATTCTTTCGCGGCAGGAATTCTTTATGGACTTTCCTCAGATTGGAATATAGAAGAAAGTTTAAATCTTGCTAAAATAATGGGTAGAAATTGCAGTGAACATTTTGGACCATATAAAAATGTTAACAACTATAGTTAGGTGAATTTTTGATGAATAATTTGTTAAATAAAAAAAGAAGTTATCTTGTTGATGCAATTATGATTTTCTTCTTATTAATCTCTTTTTTGGTTTTTGAATCTCTAAAAACTTTATCTGGAATTTTTACCTATGGGATTTTTAAAAAGGAAATATTAACCACTAAAAGCAATTTAGGATTTGATTTCAAAATTAAAATTAGATGAATATATATATAATTGGCTTTGCTTGTGCTTTAGTTTTAATTTTACTAATTAAAAAAATTACAAATATAAAAAAAAATAAGAATAATAAGTTATCTAAATTTAAAAAGAAACTTCTTAGTAAAGAGTCAAATATTGAAAAAATTTTTTCACGAGATGATGAAAAAACATTTTCTGATCCGGATATTAATATCAATATAGGAATTTATGATAATGAAGATATTACGAATAGAAAATCTAATATTCATAGAGCAAGACTCTCAAAATTTAAGAAGTCAAAATTAAATGGAGAAACTATATTTATAGATCCAGATCAAAAGATCTATAAATATATTAATGGGAAGAAAAAATTTATCTAATATAAAACTACTTAATTACATTCAAGACTATCTCTTGTAGAAACTCCTGTAGTTGGATTAACTCCTTCAGCAATTTTGCAAAGATTTCTCTGGTCTTCACTATCTAGAATCGCGTAAGAAAAATCTGCTCCTTCTATTTGCGCACCAGCAAAGCTACTTCCAGAAGCTATCATGTTTATCAAAATGGAATTTCTTAAATCTGTTTTTTGGAAATTCACTCTATCTGCGAGAGTATCAGTTAAATCTATTCCATTAAGATTAGAACCTTTTAAGTCAGATAAAGTTAATGTTGTTCCATGTAGATCGACTTCACTAAAGTCAGCATCTCTTGCTACTGCTCCTGCTATTGAGGATAAATGAAGATCCTCTCCATGAAAATCAAAACCAGTAATATTAGATCTTACGTAACTAGGAACCTCATCTCCCTCTCCTTTAGTCGCCACATTTGCACCTGCAAAAACAGGAGAGGTAAAAATCAGAAAAGAAAAAGTCAGACATAAAAAGTATTTCAAAAAGGTAAATCGATTCATGTTGAGATTTTACAGTCCCTCTATCTTATCTCAATAAGATAATGATTTAAATTGTTTTTAAAATTTGAATAAAGTTTTTAAAGTTATTTAACACTATAAATTTTAAATTTAGGTTGTAAATTTGTTATGCAATCGTGTAGTTTTTTATTATCTTTGCTATTGGTAACTTTAAATTCAGATTCAACACTTCCTTCCTTATCTCTTATAGCTTGATTTAAAACAACAGAACCATTTTCATCAGAAACAGATCTATGAAAAGTTCCTCTAGGGATTTTTAAGATTAATCCACATGACTCTAATCTTACTTTGTAGAAAGGATATTCCCAGCCTAAGTTTACGAGATAAAAAGTTCTTCCTCCTGAAATAGCTAAAAGGTTATCCTCTTGTTTGTGATGAATATAAAACTGCCAATCGCCTAATTTTTTATCATTAGGTGGGCTCACAGCTGGCCCATTATGAATTACTAAGTCTCTAAAATTTGAGTTATTAATACTAATATCGAAAAATCTGACATCTTCCGTATCACGAAATTTTTCGTAACTTTTCAATTCAAACATTTCAGATTTGTTTGGCTTTGCAAGTTCGATTTTTAAAGTTGAGTTCAATTTATTTGAAATATTAATTAAATAAAAACAAATATATTTTGAAGATAACGTATCAGTTAACACCAATTAGGGAACATCTCTATCAAATTAATAATTAAGATTATTTTTTAAATATCCTTCAAAATCATTCTAAAGATTAAAAGGCTTAATTAGTTACAAATTTCTAAAGGCTTTATTTCCCAGGTCAAATTATTCTTAAGGTTTGTTTTGCCTCTAAAGTTTCCAGTAATCACTGCCGTTAGGTTGGATTTTGAAGAAGATACTAATGTTAAATACCTTTCGTCTATTAATCCTTTACCGCTTGGATCAAAACCTCTCCATCCTGCTCCTGGGATATACAATTCAGCCCACGCGTGTAATTCAAATTCTTTTGGTAGAGGATCTTCAAAATGATAACCACTAACAAATCTGCTTGGAATTCCGACTGATCTGCATGACTCAACCATTAACATTGCTAAGTCTCTGCATGAACCAACCCTTTCTCTGAGAGTCCTGCTTGCTGGCCATGCTGGGCCAGTATGTCTTTTCGTATACTTAACTCGATCCTGAATAATTTCTATAAGTTGAAATGTGAAAGATAAGGCATTATTGCTACTTCCAGCTAATGACTCTTGGGCTAATTCAACAGCAGAAGGATCATGCTGCCCATTTGGCATCCATCCTTCCAAAGCGCCCTGAAGATCTCTATTAATGATACTTCTACAAAAGGGTAATGTAAGGTCCCTATCTTTAACACCATCAAGAATGCAAGGATGTTTAAGTGTCTCAACCTCGCTTATTGCCTTAATAGATAATGAATCGGTATATCCCTCAAAGGTAATTCTATTAATCTCTTCACCACTTGCGGCAAGCAAAGGATAAATAATTTTAGGATTTGGAGAAATATTTAAATTAAAGTTTATTAGCCTTTGAAATCCATGCGATCTTGGCTTGATACATAATCGATGTTCCCCCAATTGAACTGATTCTTCGTAGGAATATTCAAGATTATGAATATATTTAATTTTCATTGATCAAATTCTTTATTTATAAAATATTTATCTTCTATGAGATTATGAAGTTTGTTTAAATCAATTTGTAAGGAATCAATAGCCTCATGTAGACCATCATTAATTATATCTTCAATTCTGATATAACTCCACTTTGCTTTGAGTAAACCCCTCATGCACTCAAGTTTTGAGGGATTATCTGAACTTGGAGAGGTGTCAATCATTTTTAGGGTATTACTTATACCATCTAAACAATATCTAACAGATCTTGGGAAATTATTATCTAGTAAGAGAAATCGTGCTACTGAATTTGGCTGGATAGAATTTTGTTCTGCTTTCCTGAACATCTGATAAGCACCTGCAGAACGCAAAAGAGCAATCCACTGCAATTCATCAAGGACTCCTCCAAGCTCGTCTAAGCTTGGTAGTAATAAATAATATTTTACATCTAAGATTCTTGATGTCTTATCAGCTCTTTCTATTAATCTACCTAAAATACTAAATTGACATGCAAGATCTTTGCTAAGAGTGGCGTCTGTAATGCCATAAAACAACTGACATCCTCTTCTTATTTCACTTAATTGTTCCTGCCTTGGAAGGTCCCATATAGATTCCCCTTCTTGTAAATTCCAATATAAAATATTTATTTGTTCCCACATTTCAGAAGTCATTACATCCCTTATTTGCCTTGCGTTTTCCCTAGCTAATTGGATACAAGAGATTATGCTGTTGGGATTAATTCGATCCCTAATTAAAAAATTAATAACATCATCCTGTTTTTTCTCAGGAAATCTAGAATCAAATGTTTCTCTATCACTTGAAGCATCAATTAGAGGCAGCCATGGTTCAGCACTGCCTGGTGGACAATCTAAAGACATTGCTTCACTAACCTCCACGAAACGAGATATATTTTCCGCACGTTCTAAATAACGATTAATCCAATAAAGAGATTCAGCTACCCGACTTAAAAGCATTCTAATTTCCTACAACCCATGTATCTTTGCAACCCCCTCCTTGAGAAGAATTGACTACTAATGAACCTTTTTTTAAAGCAACTCTAGTTAGACCTCCTGGACTTACCCATGAATCCTTTCCCCTTAAAATGTAAGGTCTTAAATCAACATGACATGGATAAAGTTCACCATCGCATAATGAGGGAACTGTAGAAAGTTCTAGAGTAGGTTGAGCTATAAAATTTCTAGGATTATTTTTGATTTTGTCTGAGAATTCATTTATTTCATTTGTAGTTGATTGAGGACCAATTAACATTCCATAACCTCCAGCTTCAGAGACTGATTTGACAACAAGTTTTGGAAGGTTCTTTAAGACATATTCTCTAT
The DNA here is from genome assembly GCA_902609995.1 of uncultured Prochlorococcus sp. Classification (GTDB taxonomy): domain Bacteria; phylum Cyanobacteriota; class Cyanobacteriia; order PCC-6307; family Cyanobiaceae; genus Prochlorococcus_A. The sequence goes on from CACLUD010000004.1 coordinate 18,340, forward strand.
CCTTTTCGTAAAAACAAATATAGGTTTCAACATTTTTTATTATTGGTTCTTCATCAAGAAAATATTTGATCATTTTAGGAACAAAAGAATAAATCATTTTGTCATCTGCTATTCCTGTCCCAGGAACATTCGCAACAGCAACATGACCAGCCTTCATGACATCCAGTAAACCACTAACTCCTAAATATGAATCTTTTCTAAAATGTATAGGATCTAAAAAATCATCATCAATCCTTCTATAAATTACATCTACTCTTTTTAATCCAGAAGTAGTCTTTAAATAAACATAATCATCGTTACAAATTAAATCATGACCTTGAACTAATTGAATACCCATTTCTTGAGCTAAATAACTATGTTCAAAATATGCACTATTAAAAATCCCCGGTGTTAATAAAACTATTTTTGGTGTATCAGTCCAAATAGCTAGTTCTTGGAGAGTCTTTAATAAAAATGATGGGTATTCATCAATAGGTTTAACTATCCTGCCTGAGAAAAGATTAGGGAAGATATTCTTCATCACTAATCTATTCTCCAAAAAATAAGCCACACCTGAAGGACATCTCAAATTGTCTTCTAAAACATGCCAAGTCCCTTGACCATCTCTTATTAGATCAAGTCCTGATATTTGACACCATTTGTTTAATGGAGGCTTAAAACCCAACATTTGAGGCCTCCATCCATCTGAGCTCTCAATTAATTCTCTTGGAATTATTCCATCATTAATTATATTTTGAGAATTATATATATCATCTAAGAAAAGATCTATGGCCTCAAGTCTCTGCTTTAAGCCTTCTTCTAAGGTTATCCAGTCTTGCTTACTTATTATTCTCGGTAAAGGGTCAAAAGGTAATATTCTTTCTGTACCTTTTAAGCCTGTGTCGTTTAACCTAAAAGTTGCTCCATGTCTTAGTAATAACTTCTTCGCCGCCGAATGATTTCTGTTTAGTTCTTCTAAACCCATGTTATCTAAGGAAGATAATAAGGGGGTTAAAATTTCTCTGGCAGAATTTAAATTATCTTTAAAGTATTCATCAAAATTATTTTTAGGACGATAATTTGAAAACATATATCTCTTCATTTGTTAACTTTTTACTTTAGCTAGGGACGATATTTAGTATTTAAAACTACAAAAAGAAATATCCATAAACTAAATCTATTTCAATATTTTATGCATTGAACTATATTTCTTAAAAATATAGAAAACATGAATTCTGGCAATTGGCAATTTGTTTTTTTTAGATATTTTGCGAGTTTACTTTTTATTCTCTCTCATAGTTTACTTGTTTTAGATCATCTACCAACTGGAGCTGCACTTCATGGTTTGGGAGAAGTTTTTATAGCGCCTTGGGCTTTTAGGGAAAGGGCTTGGGATTTAGTTGTTATTGCAATTTTATTTTTCTTTTTTGATATTTGGGGATTGATTAACACTCCTTGGAATTAGTTGATAATATCAATTTAGGCTTGGTAAATAATTTACTAAAAATGAAATTCAAAATAAAACAAACTCATAAATTAATTTTATTTATCTTTATAACAAATACTCTTTTTTTACAAGCTCACGATTCATTTAATGGAGGATGTAAAAATCATTGTAAAGAATCTGTTAAACCTTTAATTTTGAATAAAGAGTTAAATAATTCTAGTTATAAAAATAAAATTGAAGATGATGATTCTTGTTTAAGTAAATCACTTTGTAGAGGTTGATAAAATCTTGTTTTTGAATTTTTCTCGATGAAATTTGTACTTGCATTGTAGTTTCTACTAGGAGGATTTATTTGGTTTTTAATTAGAATAATAAACGTGTAAATCAATGGAACTACTAGCGATAAGGAGGCAATAATGGCAATTATTTGATTTATTTTAATCAATGGCTTTTTTACTAGAGGGTCACCACATAACCCACATATTAATTCTCCAGATGTTGACTTTTTTTGAAATTGATATTTGGGATTACAGTATGGACAATAGTAATTATTCATTGATTAAAACAAAATTAATTTTCTTATTATTAGAAATATAAAAAATTTATTTTGTAATAAGACTTCTAGCCAAAGTAAGATTTTTGAAGTAAAAGATTTATACCAATAGTTCAATTTAATCCCCTTCGCTATGAATAGAAATGGTGTGATCTCTGATCATCTACATCTGTTAAAAGATCATGTTTCTTTAATTTTTTAAGGACATTGTTGTATTCGATTTCATTAACAGCTCTAGCTAATAAATCATAAAAGAATCTAAGTTTTTTTGACATTATTTTATTTCTAACCAAGTAAAGTTTCTTATTACAATAGATAGCTAAAAAAATATAATAATGCCAAAAGTAGTTTTTTTAGCCCAAATAAAAGGAGAGCTTTTAAAAGCTCTCCTTTTATTCTCTTACTTATTTTATTTATCAAAATTAACAACTAGCCTAAATCATTGATCCTTGTTGTTAATTATTTTTCAGCTAAAAATAACCTTAAAAAACTAATAGTTTTTAACTGGGGCAAAGACTCTAGAATTGAACTTTTTCCTGTAGGGCACCTAAACGATGCGAAAGAAGTAAGTTCAGACATTAATAAAAAATAATTGGAGCAGTTAATTAAATTAGTTCGGAATTATTCCGAAATTGCAGGCAGGCTATCGATCATTTTGAAAGACCTCCTAAAACTCAACAATTACAAATTAATTAAAAACTTTTAAAAAAACAATCCGTTTTTATACGCATTGATTTTTAATCCAAAATGTCCGATAGTAATAATCAATTTGTTTATTTTACGCTTTTAATTTTATATATCTTGTTTATTTTTTAGGAAGTTTTGCTTATTTCTTTTCTTATCTCTCTCGTTTATCTTAACCCTAAATGAATTGAGGAAATCCATTTATGACTAATTCAAAAATTCAAAATAATCACAATAATGATATTAATAATAATAAAAATAATCCCGTAGATAAATATTTACAATGTCTTTCATATTGCGATATTCATCCAAAAGGTATTGATAATGATTGCGAAGTGATTTGTATTGAGAGACATTTGAAAACTAATTATTGGTAAAGATATAAGCTAGAAATTACTTGAAACCTTTTGAAGAGGAACTTGTTCGGACTTTAAAATTCCAAACGGTTACAACACCCTTCGCATTAACTGCAGCTAAAGCGCAGTCATCGGGTCTCCAAGCAATATCTCCAACTAAATCTCCAGCAAAAGCAGCTCCTACAGGATCCCCATTTCCGTCGTTTTTAAGAAAACTAGCTACTACCGAACCATCTCTTGAACCTGAAGCAACTAGCAAACCTTTGTTAGAAAAAGCTAGGCTAGAAATTGGTTCAGTATGATGACATAATTCTCCCGGCATTGTTCCTTCAGGGCCATTTCCTGAAAAACTCCATACTGTAATTCTTTCGCTACCACTAGTTGCTAATAGCATGCCACTATCGTCGAAAGAAAGGTGAGAAGGCTTTCCAGGATAACCTGTCATTTCAGCATCAAGTCCAGTTGATCTACGCCAGAAATGTACAGAATTATCTTGACTCCCACAGGCGACAATATCTCCATCAGGGCTTAACTGCATTGAAACTAGTGAACCTTGCCATTCAAGTTTCTGATTAGTCCTTTTATTTGCTATGTCAAAGAAAGTTACGCGTCCGTAGCATGCAGTTGCTAATTCATTATTATTCGACCACGATATGGCACTTACTGTACTCGGATGTTCTTCTGAAACCCATTGTTCATTACCATCTTGATTAAATACATATACTTTTTTGGAAAAAACTACGGCTAAATATAAACCTCCATTTGACCAACTTAAATGTTCTACCCAACCTTTACCAAGTTTAATGGCTTTAATTTCCTCCCCATTATTGCAATTTAATATTCGAACTATTCCGTCTTGCCCTGAAGTTGCAAAAATCTCTCCATTCGGATGGATAGACATTGCAAGAAGACCTCCGGAATGGGCTTCATCCTTTTTCCAAATAAGCTTTCCTGTATCTCCTTCGAACCCATAAAGCCCTCCAACTACGTCTCCAACGATAAAGAGTTTCCCTTTTAAAGCCCAACCACAAACTATTGCATAATCATCAACTTCAGCAGACCATCCTTCATGAAACATTCCTCTAGGGCTAAAAGGTTCTATATCAGGCACTTATCAAATCCCTCTTGCATTTCTTTTTCATTTAGATTTCTTCCAATAAACACGAGTTGATTTCTTCGTGGTTCATTTCCCCATTCTTTATCTGGTTGGGCAGTAAATAACATATGAACTCCTTGAAATACTATTCGGCGTGGGTTGCCAGAATAACTTATAAACCCTTTTGTTCTGAATATATCAACTCCTTTCTCGGAAAGAAGTCTTCCCATCCAAGTATTCAACTTTTCAGGATCAACATCTCCAAAACGCTCTATTGCAATTGATCCAACTTCATCATCATGTTCATGTTCTGCGACCCAGTTTCTTTCAGTTTTAAACGGGATTTCCTTAACATTATTTTGGGAATCTATTTTTATCACTTTCATATTGAATTCTTCAGCAGTATGTTGCGTGAATAATCCAACTTTTGACGTTTTTTCAACATCCAAAATAAAAGACTTAGATCCTTTGTTTTGCAATTTAAGACTTACATGCTCATCATATGGAATAGTATTTCCAGGTTCTAAGTTTTTAGCTTTTTCTGCATAACGTCTTACAGAGGCTTCTGCACCCTCTTTTAATTCTTCTTCACTAAATCCTTGATTAGCAAAAGCTACTATGGACATTTCAGGATCAGGCCCTTCTTCAAGTTTTAATTCATATTTTCCAGGCTCGAGCTCATAAACTCCTGACCATTCAAAAGGATATTCAGGTTCTAAGAAAGTTGGTCTACGCTTTAAAATTTGGTCAAGATCGAATGCACTCAAATTTAAAACTGTATCGATAGGAACCTCTGCTTTCTCCGCTCGAATAATTCGAGTCATTCGATTCATATCTCTTAATCTTGATTCAAGGTTATCAAGTGCATCATCTGAGACTAAATCAGTTTTATTAAGGACTAAGACATCTGCAAATGCCACTTGCTCAGAACTCTCATCACTACGCCCAAGTTGTTGATCAATATGAGCTGCATCAACTAATGTAACTATTCCATCAAGTGTGAATTCAGAACTAATTTCCTCATCCATAAAAAATGTTTGAGCAACAGGACCAGGGTCAGCTAATCCAGTTGTTTCTACTAAAACATAGTCAAATTTATCCCTTCTTTTCATTAAATTACCAAGGACTCTAATAAGATCTCCGCGAACAGTACAACAAATGCAACCATTAGACATCTCAAATACTTCTTCATCGGCATTTATTACAAGACCTTGATCTATCCCAACTTCACCGTATTCATTCTCAATAACGGCTATTCTCTTACCATGCTCTTCACTTAATATTCTATTAAGAAGAGTTGTTTTACCTGAGCCTAAGAATCCAGTAAGGATTGTGACAGGAACTTTTTCTTTGATACTCATCTATAAATTGATCTAATTAAAATAATGCCTGGCAATCAATATACTAGACATTATTTGATAATGAAAACCGTTATTAATAGAAAAATTTAATTATTTTGAAAACTCCAGCTGCTTTCCAAATCATTGCCTGCTTTCTTGTCACATGATCCACCCAATGAATCAACAATAGTACATGTATTGTGGACAGCAACAGAAACTGTATTACCTGTCATCATCAATCCATCTACAAATATTTGACTATTAGCTAATGGAACTGAACTTTGCCTACTTAAGTTTTTTAACAACTTTGATGCAGGAATTTGTTCAGGGAATATGGCCTTGACATTTTGTGTTTCAAGCATGGTTAAAGTTGTCTTGATATTTTCAGGCCTTAAGCTTGATGAATCGCCTAGAAAATCTAATAGACTTACTGTCTCCAGACCAAAAGCAGCCCCGTAGTAATCCAATGCTTTGTGTTTTGAGACTATTATTCTGTTTGACTCTGGAATGGTGTTAACCTGATCAACTATCCATCCCTTTAGGTCGCCAAGAATAGATTCAGTGCTATCGATTCTTTCATTTATAGCTTTCCTATCTTTTCTATTAAAAATGGATATATCTTTCTTTAGATTTTTTGATACAACAGTGCTCATTTTTATAATGTTACTTGGATCATGCCATACATGAGGGTCTAAGCTGCCATGTCCATGATGATGATGATGATGGCCACCACCTTCATCAGGTACTTGTGCTACAGGTTCAACATCAGAATTAGAAACATCTTTAAAGAAGTGCTCATCTGACTCAAATTCAAAAGGCATATGTTCAGTAAAGAAAGTATATTTCCCTCTCTTTTTAATATCTACATTAAAAACGGTTAAATCCTTGTTCTGATCAAAATTAAGAGAGAAGGCTTCAGAGCTGGCAACAAGGACATCATTATTACTTTTGTTAATAGAAGAATCAGATTCTAATAATTCTTTGGCAAGTTCCTCAGATGATTCAATATCACCCGACTTGAGAATAACCATTTTCATCGCAGGATCTGCATACTCACCATCTACTTTTGCAAATGACCATTTATATGATCCCTTATCTAATTCAAAAGTTCCTGCCCATTCAAATCCTTCTGCTCCATGCTCACTATGACCTCCCATGTCTGGTTCCTGTGCAACTGGCTCGACATCATTTTTTGCAAGATCTTTTAAAAAATGTTCATCTGCTTCAAATTCAAAAGGCATATGTTCTGTAAAAAATGCATATTTGCCATCATTTTTTATTTCAACGTTGAATTCTGTAACTTCTTTCTTTTGATCAAAGTTCAGAACATAAGCCTTATCGCTCTCCATAAGTATTCCACCATCGCTTTTATCAATATTTTCATCTGATCCAAGCATTGTTTCGGCTAATTCTTGAGAAGCTTCTATATCACCAGATTTGAGAACAACCATTTTCATTGCTGGATCCGCATATTCTCCATCAACTTTTGCAAAAGTCCATTTGTATGAACCAGCTTTAAGATCAAAAACCCCAGCCCATTCGAAAGCACCACCTTCTTCACTTGAAGGATTTTCAACTTCAATAGCGCTAACACCAACAACAACAGTATTCGAATTTCCTTCCCAGTTTTTCATTGTGGGAGTCATCTCTTTACCAAGAGTGAATACCTTATCTGCACTATTTAGTAATTGAGCTTGTCTTGGATTGATTTTTAAGTCATGTACGTCCTGCTTTCTATCTACTAAGCAGGTAACTTTATCTGAAGGTAATGCTATTGATTTTACTAAATCACAAACAAGCGGTTCTACAGCTACATATGAGTTTCCTTTGGCTAAAACATCTTGTCCAAAACCAGAAAATATTATTGTTCCTGCGATTACTGAATTTTTAATAATTGAATTACTTGAATTTTTTTTATTTATTAAAAGTTTGTTGAAAATTGACATAAAAAATTTAGAATACCTAAAAATGATAATCATTTTCATATTTAATGGCAATATTTGATATCAATTGTCATGAAATAAGTTTAGATTCAGTAATATTAATAAAATAAAAGTTTAACTGATTTAAATATATTTTCTAATGGCTACTTTAATTGCAGAAAATTTAACTTATTCTTATTCAAAACAAAGCAAGCCAGCTTTAAATAAAGTTTCAGTTCAAATAAAACCAGGAACATTGACTGCTCTTGTTGGACCAAATGGAGCTGGTAAATCAACTCTTTTGAAATTATTGCAAGGACAAAATAATCCTGATATTGGAGATATTACTATTGATGGTGAAAGTTTAGTTAGAACTAGATCCCAGGTTGCACTTATGCCACAAAGAAGCTCAATGAATTGGAAATTTCCTATTACTGTTGAAAAATTAATCTCGTTAGGTGAAATAAAATATTCAAAATCAAAAAATACTAATCCATTCCAAATAAAGGCTCTTCTCGCAAATCCAAAGTCTTGGGTTAATAAATGTTGCGAATTGGAAGCAACAATGCAAAGAGTTGGCATTTCAAATCTTGCAAATAGAAGACTTGATTCTCTTTCAGGTGGGCAACAACAAAGAGCACTTTTGGCTAAAACTTTAATGTCTCCTGCAAGAATTCTTCTGCTAGATGAACCATGTGCTGCATTAGATCCTCCTGCAAAAGACGATTTTCTTAAGATAGTTCGTCAACTTGCAGATGCAGGCTTAGCTTTGTTTATAAGTAGTCATGATTGGGGCTCATCTCTCAATAGTTATGATCATGTAGTTGTTTTAGATAAAACAGTAATAGCATCAGGAACTCCCAATTCAATACAAGACAAATTAAATGATCTTAATATTAGTTCTCTATAGAGAAAATAATTCTTGTGATTAAAAATATTTTTAAATTTAACTCTGAGCTTGATAACAGTTTTGGCAAAGGCCGAAATATTCAAGTGTATGAAACAAAAGTTGAAATTTTTTTGGGTTTTTCTTTGGACTATGAATATCTTTTACCGGACAACCTTCCATTTTGGAAGTTTCTCCACATTGAACACATGTCAGATGGTGAATATCTCTATCAACAGGAGTGTAAAGTACTTCACCTCTTGGAAGATGTCTAGATCGAATTAATCCATGTTTTATAAGAACTTGAAGATTTCTATAAACTGTTGTCAAACCCATGGATTTGCCATCGATAATCAATTGCCTATGCAATTCTTGACCACTCAATTCATCATCACATTTTTTAAGTTCTTCAAGAAGTTGTTCTTGTCTTTTGGTAATGTCAGGCTTGGTTACCATGATTTTCAAGATCTTTTAATGTCCTGTTTTTTTGATCATAACGAATCATACGATTAATGTCTTTTTTAAACAACTGGTGGTTAATTCCTTTAATAATTACTATTTTCTCTGGAATCTTATGCCCAGCTATGGGAACAGTATTGATTACTCATAGAAGACTATTACAAGTAAATTTAATTTCTCATTGTGTTTTACCAGGACTAGCTCTAGCCCTAGCTCTAGGTATTCATCCCTCAATTGGAGGAGTTATAAGTGGTCTTGTTGGTGCAATTGTTGCGGAGAGTTTAACTAATAAAAAAAGTGAAAATTATGAAGCAGTTATGAATACAATTCTTGCTGGCATGCTTGGTTTTGGGGTTTTACTAATTCCACTTCTTGGGATAAGAATTGATTTAGAGGCAGTATTATTTGGGGATTTATTAACCGCAAACCTTGGCGATTTGTTAAGAACAATTATTGCTTTTCTAACATTCATTTTATTAGTAACGTTCGGATATGAAAAAGTTGTATATGTCGGATTAGATCCAGAGGGCGCCTCAGCTAGTGGAATAAATGTGTCTTTGTTAAACCTAGCTCTAAGTTTCACGACGGCACTAGTAATCGTTAGTTCAATGTCAGCTGTTGGAGTAATTTTAGTAATTGCATTACTCTCAACACCTACTTTATTAGGACTTGACAAAGCACAAAGTCTTAGGATTGCAATGATGAGATCTTCATTCTTTGGACTTTGTATTTCTCTATTGGGTTTTATTCTTTCAATTGTTTTTAACTTATCTCCTGGTCCTGCAATAAGTGTTATTTGCGTTGTTTCGTTAATAATTCCAAAAATTGGAACTAAATTCTAAAACTTTTTTCAAAGTTTAAATGTCCAATCAGAATTAAGGACCTCCGCTTCTGGATTGTTTCTTAAAGCCACTTCAATAGCATCTTTCTTATTGTTTGCTATAACAACCTCATCAAACTCTTTACCGTCTTTTTTTAAGCTTACTTTGAAGCGCATTTAAATATTAAAAAGTCATTTCTATCTTAAATATTATTAGAAAGAAAATAAATACTATATTGCAAAAAATTTAATTTATAAATTGAATTTTAATTATTTTGAAGCTTTTCTACTACACTTTCTTTCTCAATTTTTGCGACATCTTGAAGTCCGTTAGCATCAAACCAAGGAGCACTTTCCCAATCAAATCCTTCTCCAAAGGTATTATCTGGTGCAGCTACATACCAATGACACGAAGTATCCGGAACATCTACGGCACACTTTGACCAATCAGCCTCCCATTGAGGAACTTGAACCCACATAACAGAAGCTAGCAAAATAGAAATAATAAAATTCATAATTTTTGGTTAGCAAAATTTAGAGAGATTCTTTTCACATTCTTTTCTTCTTTTCCTCCAGTATTCTTCAACTATTTGATAATTATGCTTTACTTTAAAGCCCTCAAGATTATTGTCTTTATTTTTAAAAAAGGTATTTTTTCTTTTCATAAAGTCCTCCAATCATTGAGAAGTTTATAAGACAGATTAAATATTTTGGAAAGTGGATTTATACTCAAATAATTTTTTTATACTTAGTTTTTTTAGTATTAAGAATCTATGTTTATCAAAGAAATAAGGAATTTAAAAAAATATTTGAAAAAAATTTTAATCAAAAAAGATTTAAATTATTAGTTGCTTTGTTTTAGGAATATATTTATCAGGATTCTCGTCAATGTATCTAAATGAATATTTTACAACTCCTCCAATAATTGAAATAAGGATAATTGTGGAAAAAATGTAAATTACTTTCTTGTACCTTTTTTTCATTTGAAAATATCTTGTACCAATTAAAGTATTCTAGTTTTATTTTTTAATAAGTAAATAAATATAAATAGGGATTAAAACCGTAGCTTTTTCAATTCGAAGAAGTGTAGATTAATTCAATCAGAAACGCCTCACACACATTTTTCTGATAGTAATAAGTACTCGAACAATAGTTTAAGTACTTTTTTGTTTTTAGCTTTGTGACAGTTAATCTTCTTGCCCAATCAGTATTTACTATTTAAAAAAATTGTGTGAATTTTAAATTGTGTGTAGGAGAGGTTTTATTAAATCAGTGGAAACAAGGAAACACTTGATTTGTTAAAACCAATTTAGACCCCTTTAGGGGTCTTTTTTATATGTTGTGAAGGTTATATTTATTTAATAATTTGTTGAAATTTTCAACTCTTTCATTTTTCTTATTTAAAGGTCTTGAAAAATCAAGTACTGCAGCACAACATAATTGCCAGCAAGATTTTTCCTTAAGTTCTAATTTATTGCATATATCCTTTGGAGCTATTGTTAATGTATTTATCTCAGAAATATGTTGAATGGTTTCCCATAATTCTCCTTCTAGAAAGTCAAGTTCAATACTAGATAATAATTCTGTGGCTATATAATCTTGTATTAGTTCAGTTAATTCCACAATATTTAGATTTATTGAAACTTAAGTCTAAATCTTAGAAGTTTTAAGTTCTTCTATAAGATATAAATTTTACTAAATATTATTCCACCAAATTTTTATTTTTGTTGGTTAGATTAAGAAAAGTTCATGCTTGTTTTAATGAAAATCTTTTTTGTAAGTTTTTTTATATTCATAGGATTTATATTTCCCTCAGCTTCATTTGCTTCTCACATTGAATTGAGTGAGTGTGTTGAAATAGCGCATTGTGTCAGAGAAGAATGGGAAGTAGACTCAATCGAACAACCTTTTAAAGAAGTTAAAGAAATTATCCAGAATACCCCAAGATCAGTAATAGTTGAACTTGATGGAGACTATCTTCATGCTGAAGTAACAAGTAAATGGATGAAATACGTTGATGATTTAGAAGTATCTTTTGTTCCTGAATCTCGTAAATTACTTGTTAGGTCTGAATCTAGAGTGGGTGAAGGTGATCTAGGTGTGAATCAAAAGAGGGTTGATTTATTAAAATCGAAGTTGTTTTAAATTTATTTAGATCGATAGTTTTTCAAAAATATTTATAGATAATAAATTAATATCTTTAATATTAACTGATTTTAAAAATTTAATATTTATCCTCTCCTGTAACCAAAGCATTATTATTAACAAGTGTTATTAAAGAATTTAAATGATAATAAATCTAATTTTATTATTTATTTTTGGAGCTTTATTTTTTTGGTTCTACAAGAACATAAGGAAACGAGGTTTTCTATGGATAGCTAAGGGATTATTGCAAATTGGAATACTAATATTATTTATTGGTGGCTTTTTTAAATTGTTTCTTACTTTACCCTCTAACTTATATATAAAGTTGATATTTTGTCTTACATACGTATGGTGCACTGTAGGCATAAATGTTAATTTCATGATTCCTTTAATCGATTTGATTGATAAAAAAATTGATAAATATAAATAATTCAAAAATTATTTTAAATTTATTTTTTAATAAAAGTAATTTTTCTCTATTGGCAAAATGACAAAAGACAGTAGATTAAGTCTATGGAAAAATATTTTCTTAATTTTTTAAGTGTTTTTAAGCATAAAAAAGATACTAAAATCTATTCTATTCAAGAGTTAAATCAACTTAGGCAAAGAGAAAAAAAAATTCAATTAGCTAGAAAATCTCGAGCATACATCTCAGATTTAAACAAAAGGCAAAAATCATGGGTTGAAAAAAATAATAGAAAGTCCAGAAAAGTATCCTAAATAATTTCTAATATATGGATTTATACGAACAAGAATCTTATTCATTCTTGTTTTTATCGGACAGTCTTTTTCTGGTATATCTAGTTTTAAATGCTAAATCAGTAATTATAAATATTCCAAGTACAAGAATAATTATTCCGATGAAGTATTTCATATAATCCTACTATTAAAAATTAAAATTATTTTTGTAAAGTTTATTGGTTATGCCAATTTACTTTAATATCAAGCGATTCAGAAAGATTTCTAGTGACAGGACAATCTTCAGAAGCATTTTTTATAAAATCAATTTTTTCTTTTGATAAGTCATCAGGAATATAAATATCTATTTTTAGTTGTGCTATTTTCCTTTCTTTATTCTTAGTCATTATTTTCTCAATATCTAAATAAATATTTTTTAATTCCCAACCATTTGATCTCGCTTTGATAGACATTATCGTTAGAAGGCAAGAGCCTAGAGAGGTTGCGAGTAAATCAGTTGGTGAGAAGTTTTCACCTTTCCCGCAATGATCTATTGGTGCATCAGTTGTGATTAGATTCCCAGATTGGAGATGTTTAGCTTCGCATTTTAAGTCCCCTAAATAAGAACATGTTATTTTACTCATTTAAAAACTATAAATTAGAACTATTGTTTTTAACTTCAGGATATGAAGTCATTATTGCATCAGCTAAATCTCTCAACATATCAGCTATGTATTGCGGTGGACATTTAAGTTCATTGATATAAACAACACACCTCTTAGAAAGATCGGTATAGGCAGGAAGAATGATATTATCGATTTGCAGTTTTGTTGGTTCCCATCTATTAATATTTTTTTTATCCATAAACATTTTTATATATCCTAAGTGAGTTATTTAAAAAGATATAAGTAGTTGAGGATATGCTAATTAAATTATTTTTCAGATCCAAATTCTTCTAAACAATATTCAATCAATTTCAACGACTCATTCTTAGTTCTCTTACTTTTGTTTTTAAGATCAAAACATTCATTCAAGATTTCAGCTGATTTTTTTAATTTATTTTTTTCTTCATTTTTTAAATCACTAGAAATAACAAAATCACGATATGTTTTTAAACTAAAAAGAAATATTATAGATAAAAAAATCACAGCGAGAGTTATCCTTAAATTTTTCATGTATTTATTGTTTTTATCTATTTTTTTGATTAATTAATATGTTCTATTGAATTATTTTATATGTTATTCATAAACAATGTTCTTAAGTATTAAATAATTATATTTGTAGTAGCAGCAATAGTAATTGCAACAATTGAGACTAATATATATGGAACTACTTTTATAGGTATATAGATACTTTTCTTTGACATAATTTTATTTTTTTTTATATAATCATTATTCAATATATTCTTAAGTCTCAAAATATACTAAAACTTAATTTTGAAAAACATTTATTTATTTAAATTTTCATCAAATAAAGAATCTCCAGATCCTGCCTTGAATCAGATATTTTCCTTTTCAAAAAACTTAATTCTTCTTGATTCATTTTTGATTCTTTGATCATCATTTCTGCTTGATCAATAGCATGCTCAATATTTGTTATCTTAATGTCTCTTATTGTTGGATTCTCCTTGCAAGTTTTTAAAGTTTGTGAATCAAGCATGATTTATTTTAATAATTACTTTAAAATTCTGTTGGTTTAGTAAAAAAATTTCTAATCGCAAAACTCATCAAAATTAATTATTATAAGTTAGGAACTTTAATCTTAGCTAACCTTCTCTTCATTTGATCGAGTGGGTTTTTTTTATGGTGTAATATGTCCCTAGCGTACATTTAAAATTTGGAAGAATCAAAGCAAATCCCTGAGGAAAATTCAATTAAATCATCTTTTGAGATAAAGAAAGAAAGTAATAAAGAGGAGAATGTTAAAGCATTTACTGAATTTCTTGAAGAAGCAAGTAATCAAAACATTAAAGAAGAAAAATCAAACTCTGATTTAACAGAAAAAAAACCAGAATTTAAAGATAATTCTCTTTTAAAAAGAATTCTCAATGATGGATTTGATGGAATTTCATCAAATCCTAACTACAAAATGTTAGCTCTATTAATAATTCTTTTGATTAATTTGTCTTTATTTTTTGTTATTGGAAATGTAGGTAAAGCTTTCTTGAGATCTACAGGAATAATGTAATAGCTTAAATATATCTGTTTAAAGTTTAAACTTTACATTATTAGGTTTTAAAAGAATCCATGATAATTTGATCTAAATTTTATTTTATCAATATTGAAAAATAAAGAACCTGAAAATCCTGTCGTTTATCTTTCTAATTTAATTAAAAAGCTAGATGTAAAAAACAGAAATGGAATAGTTGCTTTAGCAATTGTTAATTTACTAGTTATTATTTTATTTAAATTTTATCTGAAAGGATCAGGTTTATTATCTTAAATTTTGTTGAGATGATTACTCAGCGTTTTCAAATTGTTTAGCTAACCTGAAAGCCTTTTTGATAATGAGAAACCCTCCATATGTTCAAGCTAGTAAAGGTAAGACAATTAAAGGATTTGGTGAATAATCTGAATAATTCTTTACACCATCAACATATTCATATCCTAAAATTTTAGGTAAAGGAAAGTAAAAAATGTAATACTCCATCCAATAATTGATAAAACTCCACCTTTTTTATCTCCTTCGTAAAATCAATCTAAACCTAAACCTCAACCTCCAATTAAGAATATTCCACTTACAACAGAATTTTCTTCTTTATTTTTTAGCTTAATTTTTAAAATGTTCATTCTGTACATAACTCATTTATTCCAATCCTGAGACATCCCCTTAAGTATATTTACTTTATTCTGATTTTAATTTCTAGTTTTTTAGTAATAAACACTTAGATATATCACAAGAAATTTTTTATTTAGAATTAAGTAAGGATATTGTTGGTCTGATATAAACAAAAGTTGATCCATAAATATCTTTCATTACTCTTAACTCGTCATCCAAATAAATTATGGATACTTCGCAAGAGGGTGATTCTTTATTCCAAGGCAATTTTTTCCATACTTCTTTAACTGGATACCACCTTTCCATTAATAGCGTACTAAACAATGGAATCTTATTAAGTCCATCAACTTTGGAGACTTTGGTTTTCTTCAAATTCATTTTAAGTACCTTATCTTCTAAAATTAAATCATCAGCGAGCGTTATTACTCTTCCTCCAAAGGTAGGAAGAAGCTTAAACCAACCAAAAATTGGAATTGTTGTAAGCCCAAATATTGTGGTATCAAATGTTGATAAAAATTCTTTTTTATCAAAATCAATATTTTGAGCAATTCTTCCAATGGTAGAAAGACCAAATGATCCAACTTGTAATTGATGTAGTTTAAAAAAAAGATTACTTTTAAATTCATCATTTAATGCTTTTTCTATAGCTAAAAAGAACGGTGAACTTCTAAATAGTTCAACTGTTGAATAAATTAATTCCCACTCTCCAGATAATTTTTCTTCAGAAACTTCCATATTAAAATTTTCAAGACTCTTTATAAGTTTTTCCATCTCTTTCGATTTTTCTTGATACATAGGTGCAATTAATTCGTTCAGTCTTTGCCCTCTGTCAGAAATAGCTGCTATTTGATATATTTTCTTTTTTATCTCCTCAATTTCAATCATAATAAGACATAACAAATTTAATATTAATTTATTTTATGAGCATTGGTGCTACTTAGATGTTTTTTTATTGGTTGGATATTAATTTGTTTAATATTCTCCCCATCTTTTGCCAATCTCAAAACCCCATTTGGTAGTTAAGCAAATTACTTCTTCATGATTTTTACAATCCGACAACTCTTTCTTTTTTATAGGGTTATTTTTAATTAATTCCGATATCTTGTTTAATTGTTCTATTTTTTTTAGGAAATTAACTAAATCTTTTTCAGCCATTTTGATATTAAGATGTATATTTCTGGTCGTAAGTGAAAATATAATATAAGACCCAGCCAACTCCACTAATTAAAATTGCAACCATTATATTTACTGACCAAACTATTTCTATCATTTTGTTTTCTTTTATAGGAATATATTAACTAAATTTCTAATTAAACTTGTGATCGAATTTAGCAAAGATCTAAGTATTGTTTAAAGATATATATCTGTACTATATTTGTTTTAAAGTACACACCTTAAAACATGGGAGAAGCTAAAAGAAGAGAAGAATTAGGATTGCCGCCTAGAGAGAAGAAAGTAGCAAAAAAGGATTCAAAAAGTAATTTAAATCAAATATTGAATAAATATCCTTTTGCTCCATACATCTTGGGAATTTCACTCCTTATGATTTTAATAATCGATCTAGTTAATTACTATAAATAGTTTTATTTAAAAAAAATTCATATCTTTATTTTTAATTTATAAATCTGAATTCTTTTATTCCGCATTTATAAAAATATTTTTCCATAATTAGTAGATTACTTCATTAAAAAAACTAGAATTGCCAATGTTTGATAATATCGGTACCGCCTTAGTCCAAGCAATAGGATTTTTTGGTGTTTTTGGATATTTTGTCTATCAGCTTTTATCAGATGGTAAAAAACCAATACAGAATCAATCTAAATCTACTGTTAAAAAAGTAAATCAGAAAAAAGATTTAAAGGATAGACCTAAGAAGAAAGGATTATTTGGTAGAAAAAAAGAACTAATAACTGAGGATGTGAAACCAAAGAAAAAGGGATTATTTGGTAAAAAAGTAGAACCAGTAAAAGTTGTAGAAGAACCTAAAAAGAAAGGTTGGTTTAGGTAAATAATTTAAGGGAATTTAAAAAGGATTTTGATATCTTTTATACAAAAAATTTTTAATTCTATTCTTATTATTTAATTAATAAATTTATTTTAATGAACCATAGAGAAATTACAAAAAGATATAGTGATTTAATTAATAGAGCAGAACAAGCTAATGGTAGAAAAGAAATTGTTGGTTTACTTAAAAAAGCTGCTAAATTAAAATCCAAAATTGAAATTAACTAATAATTATTAGAAAATTTAAAAATTTTCTAAATGTAAAATTTTCTTATAAAAAAAAATATACATGCGATAATCGTATGAAATTTTTTAGTTATGAATAAAAAAGGTTATACAACAGAAAGCGGTGGAAGACAAAATGGATTTGCAATTGAACCAGAAATAAATCCAATAACACAGGGCGAGTATAAGAAATCATTTCTCTTATTCTTAGGGATATTATTACCTTTTTTAATAGGTGGGATTTATTATTTTAAAAATCTATGAAAAAACATTTTTTCATAAATCATTTTTGGAAATATATTCTTGAGAACTAATAATATCCTGCATTAGTCCTTGAGAAGATGAGTTAAATCCGTTTTTCTCAAGAAAATTTTTAACTTCCTTAAATTTTTTTTGAATTTTTTTTGTATATGGGGTTGTCATTAAATAATCTTCTTGTTCCGTGGAGTAATTCATTTAATTTAATTTTGATTATTACCTTAGATTTTGCTAAATATTTCATAATTAATGAAGTTATAACCATTACAAAAAATGATTACTAGTAATAAATACTTAATTTGCGAAAATTAATTTTTTATTTTTTGTTGGCAGATATTATTATGCGAGATTTATTTTTAATACTAAAGAGTACTTATTGTCACTAGTTCCATTAAATCTCTAGATTTCAAATAGTTTTGAAATACATCTGAATAAAAAGCTCTTTTTGCAGCTATCTTAGATTCAAATTCAATTACCATTCCTAGTTGGCCCCCATCCCACTTGTGTGAGTTGGAATCTTGGGTAATATCTTTTTTTACTACTACCCCACCTACAGATCTTATCCATGGCAAGACTGTCCTTATGTATTCGAGAAACAAATCAGCATTTGGTATTGATATTTTCTTAAGCCAGTAACTCTTTGTCATGGAATCAAAACATTTTCAGTAGAATATAGCACATAAACGTAAGTATTTTTGCTCAGGTTATTTTGTAAATCTTTTTAAATGAATTTAGAACAAGAATTGTTGGACTTAATCCTTTCAAGTCCTAAAACAAAAAAGATTAAAAATATGGCTGAAGAACTAGAAAAGGAATCAAAATTTACTCTCAACATGGATATTGAGAAGTTAAAAGGAGTATGGGAGCTTAGATGGAGCAGTTCAAAAGCTCCATTTCTAAATTACTCTCCTCTAGTTGATAATCTACAAATTCTTGATCCGTTAAATCTAAATGGTTTGAATTTACTCAAGCCCAGAGGGATTAATTCAATTGTTGGAACAGGAATAGTAGCAAAATTGAGTTCTTTAAATGAAAAGAAAATTGGAGTTAGTTTTACTCATGCTGGAATAATTGGACCTTATATTGGAATAAGGAAAATAAACGCTTTAACTAAGATTAAAAAAGAACAAAAAGGATGGTTAGAAATTACTTTTTTAAGCAAAAATCTTAGAATTTGCAGGGGTGATAAAGGAACTTTATTTATTCTCAGAAGAATTAAAGACAATACCTTATTTGAAAGATTTCAAGAATTTATTGAGTCTCTCTAAATTATTTTTATCTTTTAATCCAAATATATTTTAAAAAAAAGAATATTGGCACATATTTAAAGGTCTCTTTGGGTATTTCATATGACAAAAATTTTAATAATTCCTCTATCCAATAACCTAGGTCAAGTCCAAATAGGTATCTTTCCAAAACGAACCAAAACTCTTTATCAAAAATTGTTCTTAAATTAAGATATATATATTCCCAGTGGAATGTATTCCAATATTTTTTTTGTAAATAAGAAGAGATTATTAGCCATAATGATATGAATAAAAAACTTTTTATAAATTTATAGATTTTTTTCATTAATTCTATCTAAAACAGAATAGATTTTTTTAAAAATTCTTCAATTTTAATATAATTAATACTCTTTTGTATTTCCATAAAATATGATCAAAAAAAAATAATGAAAATAGTTCGTGGAAAACAATTACTTGTCTTTTTTAGTTAGATTTTGTGCCTTTAAATTTTTATTTCTTAAATAAAATCCTAAAAATAAAAAAGTAAGATATATTAAAATACTACCAAGTAGTATTGTTAATATTTTTGAAATCTCCATAAGGATCTTAATATAGCTTATGAATATAAATTAAAACATTAGTTTTTAAATATTAAATATTATTCCGCATTAATAAGTACTAATTTACTAAGCTAAATTAAATATTTAAAATATATGTCAATAGTCTTCGCTTGGAGCCTTTGCCTGTCTGTTGTGGTTGTATTACTATCGACAATTCCTTTGACTCTAGGAAGAATCAAAGCTGGTTATTCTGTGGAGAATATGTCTGCACCAAGAGCATTATTTGATCAATTGCCAGACTTTGGTAAAAGAGCAGTTTGGTGTCATCAGAATTGCTGGGAAAGCATTTCTATTCATGCTCCAGCTTGTATACTTTGTTTAATTACTTTACCTGATTCAACCCTCTCGTTAATAGCTGCTTGGATGCACCCTCTTTTACGTTTCTTGTATATTGGCGCTTACGTTTTAAATTTTCCTATTGCGAGAGGTTTAATATGGGCTTCTGGAATTTTTACGACACTTGTTTTATATAAGGAAGGGATATCTCAACTTATTTAATTTAACTAAATTAGTAGATTTTCTAAATCTTTTAATTCAAAATCATTTATTAGTTTCACTTTATTAGCTTTAGCTAGTTTTTGTGCAGATTTAGTAAAGCCAGATTTTGATACTAATACCGCATGAGTTCCTTTCCAATATAATTTACCAGCAGAAATTTCTTGAACAGCATTGTTGCCTACTGCTTTTTTATGATTTTTACATTGAATACAAATCCTTAAATTTTCGATGGAGGCAATCAAATCAACTCCTTGGTCTCCGGTAATAGGTGTTTCTTTCACTTTCCACCCATTCTTTTTGAGAATTTCCATACATTGATTTTCAAATATAATTCCTTTTTTATAGTTTTGATTACTATTCCTCGATGTATTATTTTCTATTAAATTTAAACAAGTTTTTTCTATTTGACTTGCTATGAATATAAACCAGTCTTCATTCTCCAAAACTCTACTCTCACCAATAATTTCATCATTAATAATTGGATTAATCTTGCGATAAGCTTTCCATTTTTCAAAAAAAATGTCTGGACCTGAAAATTCTCTTAAAATGACTTTTTCCCAAAAGTATGGAATACCTTCTTTTAACCTTTTTGATTCATTATTGATGCTTTTCTCAATTAATTTTTCATCGAGGGGGGGATTACCAATCCACTTTTTCAAGTCTTCGTTACCATAAGCATCAATAACTTTTAATCTAATTCTTTCCTCCAATAGATTGTATTTATTTTCTTCTATGAGTCTATTTATCTATGGAATCAAAATCTAGTGATGCTAAAAATGATATTAAGGATAAAGGTGATATTCCCATAACTTCTAATGAGGATATCTTTGGTGATGAACAAGCTTTCCCATTCATAGCTGGTTTAGGAAAAAATGCTGCACATTAATTCAAAGTACTATGTTTTTTTTAATCCATTTTTAAGTAAAAATATTGAAAGGTCTTAGAGTTATTGAGCTTTCTGAAGCACTTAATGTAGATAGCTCAGATCTGTTAGCTGTTTGTGCAATCTTAAAATTTAATGCAAGTTCAAGATTGAGTATGCTTACGTTTGAAGAATGTAAAAAAATTACGGATTACTATGAGAAAAATTCTTAGATGTTCTTTTTTTACGAAGATGGAATAATAAATTTATTCAATTTCTTTTATCATAGAAACTAATGTGCTATGAATTTCATCTTCTGAGATTTCATTTTCAAAATTTATAATTGCAAACTTATCATCATATTTAATTTTCATGAATTGACTGGAAATTTCTTCCAAATAAGCTTCCTTAAATTCTGAAATCTTTCCATAATATTTTAGATATTTATGTACAGATCCAATGTGATCTTTATTCATATGTTTACAAACTCTTTGACTCGTCTTTGAACTAATTATTTTCATTTTAAAATTTAATTATTTTCAGGTTAATATTTTTTTTTCATAATTTAAAGTCTTAATCGCTTTATTTATTAATTCTTTAACCTCATTTGCGTCTATTGCACTTACTAATTTATTTCGAAGACTTGTGGCTCCTGGAAAATTCTTACAAGTCCATGAAATATGTTTTCTGGCTATTAATAAACCATGACTGCCCTTTTCTTTTATAAGTTCATCCAAATGTTCAATGATCAATAACAATTTATCTTCAATATTTGGTTCTTTAAAACCTTTAATTTCTTTAACTGCATAATCTATTTCTCCTATTTTCCATGGAGAACCAAGTATACCTCCCCCAATCATTAAACCATCAGCATTTGTTTTTTTGAAGCAATTAAATGCGTCCTTAGGATTCTTGATATCTCCATTTGCAATTACTGGTATTTCTAAAAGATCTTTAATTTTTCCAATCATTTCCCAGTCTGCCTTACCTGAAAAGCCTTCTTTTCGAGTTCTCCCATGTAAGGTTATCATTTCAGCTCCTGCATCTTGAAGACTTAATAGAAATTCCTCTATATTCTCATCTTTATTTTCCCAACCAAGCCTTGTTTTGACTGTAACAGGGACTTTTACAGCATTTGAAACTCTTTTTACTAATTCAATAGCTAATAAGCGATCATTAATTAAGGCACTTCCACCCCCTTTTCTTGAGATTTTTTTTACTGGACAGCCCATATTTATATCAATTAGAAATGCACCTGAATCCTCTGCCAATTTTGCAGCCTCTGAAACAGCAAAGGGCCTATTATCAAATATCTGCACACCTATAGGACCTTTTTCTAATTCAAGTTGTTTTATTTTCTGAGTGCCATATCCATGTTTAAGACTTGTCGCATTAATCATTTCTGTAAATAGTAAAGATTCTGGAGCCCATTTTCTTACTAATTTTCTAAATATTTTATCGGTAACTCCTGCGAGAGGAGACAACATTACTTTACTATTTATTATTCTCGACACACCTTTGCCTCTTAATTTTATAATTGAAGACATTATGTAAAAATTCACTTCTGATATATTCACTATAGATTGAATAATTAACATTCATTTGATTTTGTTTTTTATTCTTAAAAATTTAATTAGATTTCTTTTTATTGTCTTAATTAGTTACTATTTTTGCTAAATTATATAAGATTAAAATTTTTTAGGTGCTGTATTTTTGATCCTTTTATTATCAATTTTTCTTCCAATATTTCTTTTTATTGCTCCTAATAATGTTTATGCAATTCAAGGAAGTCTTGATTTGTCCAGTGCTCAAACTTCAGTAGGTAAAAGGTTTGCTAAAGTTTTTTGTGATGCTAAAAATGAGGAATTAGACTCTGAATTTGCAAGTGAATATGCTTTAAATAATACATATCTAAAATTTGTAGCTTTTCCCGATGATGATCAATATTTAGATGACCTATGGGAGTTTACTTCTAATAACATTTTAGATAACTGTGGAGATAAAATTAATATAAGCGATTTAAAAGAATTAGAAATTTTCTTTAAAGAGGAAGGTATTATTGCTTCAAATAGAGAGCTTTATTTACCTACTTTTGAAAATAATTAGCCTTAATTTTTATGATGTACTAAAGTAAATTCAGAATATTTGAAATTGATGAATTTTTTAGGATTAAATTCTCCTGCAATTTTTGTATTATCAGTTATTGTTCTTATAATTTTGGGCCCAAAAAGAGTAGAAAAAGGTTGGTTGTTATTCCAACGTTTATTAAAGTTTCTTCTAAGTAATAAAGAGGAAATTGAAGTTAAAGAAGAGTTAGTAGAAGCAAAGTCAGAGGAAGCAGAGGAAATTGAAGTTAAAGAAGAGTTAGTAGAAGCAAAGTTAAAAAGGAAAAAACCTAAATCCAAAAAAAGCTAAAATAATGACAATTAAAAATAAATAATCCTAAGCTGTATTCATTTAGTTATGAAATCTCAGAAATAATTAGAATCCATTAGTTTTATTGGGTTAAAAAGAAA
>CACLUD010000005.1 GCA_902609995.1 uncultured Prochlorococcus sp.
AGGTAAAGCATGCGGATTAAAAGGAGTTCTTCCTGGTATGACATGTGAACCAATTATGACAACTGTTGGTAGCCAAGATACTACTGGTCCAATGACTAGAGATGAACTTAAAGAGCTAGCTTGTTTAGGTTTCACTGCAGATTTAGTAATGCAAAGTTTTTGTCATACTGCTGCATATCCTAAACCAGTTGATTTAGTTACTCATCAAGAATTGCCTGATTTCATTTCACAAAGAGGTGGTGTAGCTCTTAAACCTGGAGACGGCATAATCCATAGTTGGCTTAATAGAATGCTACTTCCTGACACTGTAGGAACAGGTGGGGATAGTCATACAAGATTCCCCCTTGGAATTTCCTTCCCTGGAGGCTCAGGTATTGTTGCTTTTGCTGCAGCTATAGGGTCAATGCCATTAAATATGCCGGAATCAATATTAGTAAAATTTACAGGAAATTTACTGCCAGGAATAACGCTACGAGATCTTGTAAATGCAATTCCACTCTTTGCAATAAAACAAGGTCTACTAACTGTTGCCAAAGAAAATAAACGAAATATATTTAACGGTAAAATTATGGAAATAGAGGGTTTACCTGATTTAAAACTTGAACAAGCATTTGAATTGACTGATGCGACAGCTGAACGATCATGCGCTGGAAGCACAATACTCTTATCACATAAAACTGTAGAAGAATATTTAAAAAGTAACATTTGCCTCTTAGAGAAAATGATTGAAAGCAATTATGAAGATGCTAAATCGATAGCAAGAAGAATTAGTGATATGAAAACTTGGCTAAAAAAGCCTGAATTAATTCAACCAGATGAAAATGCATCTTATGAAGAGATAATAGAAATTAATCTATCTAAAGTTACACAACCAATAGTAGCTTGCCCAAATGATCCAGATAATGTCAAAGAAATTAAAGATGTAGAAAATACTAAGATCGATGAAGTATTTATAGGATCCTGCATGACTAATATCGGACACTACAGAGCTGCTGCAAAGGTTCTTGAGGGTATAGAAAAATTAAACGCAAAACTATGGATCTGTCCTCCGACAAAAATGGATGAGGAAACACTAAAAGCAGAGGGATACTATGAAATATTTGAAAAATGTGGAGCAAGATTAGAGTTACCAGGTTGTTCATTATGTATGGGAAATCAAGCAAGAGTAGATGAAGGTTCTGTTGTTTTCTCAACCAGCACCCGAAATTTTGATAATAGACTTGGCAAAAATGCTCAAGTATTTTTAGGAAGTGCTGAATTGGCAGCAGTTTGTGCTCTTCTAGGAAAAATACCTACAGTAAATGAGTATCAAGATATTACTAAAAACAAAATAAATCCATACTCTGATGAACTTTATCGTTATCTTCAATTTGACGAAATAGAAAACTTTAGTTTGTCAAAATGATATTAAACTATGCAAAAGCTAATAAAAGAAAATATTCAGAAAACCAGTACTAACTCTTCTCGTAGCATTAAAAAATTACTTAAACAAAGATCTTTTGTTGTCGTCATATCAATTCTATTTACAGGATTAGGAGCATCAATAACTAGTATTTTTTTCAAAAGTGGTATTTATTTTATAAATAATTGGAGATTAGAACTTTTAGATCAATTTCCATCCATTGCAGTCTTGCCAGCATTTGGTGCTTTTGGTGGAGCAATAGCGGGATTTTTAATTAAAAATATTGCTCCAGCTGCAAAAGGTTCTGGAGTAAGTCAAATCATGGGATTCTTGAGGCATAAAAAAGTACCTATGAATCTTAAAGTTGGATTAGTTAAATTAGTATCTGGAATAATTGCAATTGGTAGTGGTTTCCCCTTGGGTCCTGAAGGACCATCAGTTCAAATGGGAGGGTCAGTTGCTTGGCAAATGGCACGATGGCTAAAAGCACCTCTAGCATTTAGAAGAGTACTTGTTGCGGCAGGAGGCGGTGCTGGTATAGCTGCAGTATTTAGCGCTCCTTTGGGGGGATTCATTTACGCGATTGAAGAATTATTAAATTCTGCAAGACCAGTAATCTTATTATTAGTTGTAATAACAACTTTCATAGCAGATTCTTCTGCAGATATTATTCAAGCTTTAGGGTTAGACCCAAAGGCTGGAGGTTTTGACTTCAATCTAGGGTTTTTAATCCAAAAAGAATATGATCCTTCTGTCTTTTTCTTGCCCATAGATTTTATTTATCTTGTTTTACTAGGAGTTATTATTGGATTATTTGCAGAACTTTATAGCAAGTATGTTCTTGCTATGCAAAATCTTGGGAAAAAATGGTATAAAAACAAATTTATTATGAAAATGAGTATTTGCGGACTTTTACTTGGAAGCATTTATTCTTTTTTACCAAGCTCTTTTCACAATTTAGATGAATTACAAAAGATAATAGCTGAAAAAAATACCAGTATTGAAATAGCTCTTTTAGCTGTATTTATACTTTTTATAACAACTGGATTAGCTGCCGCTTCAGGGGCACCTGGAGGATTATTTTATCCAATGCTCACTTTGGGTGGAGCCATAGGTTTGATAATGGGAAGCTGGGTGGAAATTGCTACAGGTCATGCCCCAAGTACATATATCTTTGCTGGGATGGGGGCATTTGTTGCAGGATGTTCTAGAACTCCAATAACAGCTATGTTTTTGGCTTTTGCACTAACAAAAAATTTATTAATAATGAAACCTGTTCTTATTAGTTGTATTACAAGTTTTTTAATAGCAAGAGCTTTTAATGAAAAATCAATTTATGAAAGACAAATACAAATTGAAATAGAAGACTAAAAAAATTGATATTTAATTAAAAACAGCAGTTTTACTATCGTATACAAAAATCTGATGATTTAAATGTAATCTAACTGCTCTTGCAAGAGCTATCCTCTCAATATCTCGTCCTTTTCTAATCAAATCAGTAACCTCATCTCTATGACTTACATTGACAGTACATTGCTCAATTATTGGCCCTTCATCTAAATCTTGAGTAACATAATGTGCAGTCGCTCCAATTAATTTTACCCCTCTCTTCCATGCCCGATGATAAGGTTGCGCACCTTTAAATGCAGGCAAAAAAGAATGATGTATATTAATAATTGAAGAAAAATTTTCCAGAAAAGAATCACTTAAAATTTGCATATATTTAGCTAATACAACAAGTTCAATATCAAAATCTTTTAACAAATTTAGAATCTGTTTCTCTACACTAGATTTAGATGAATTAGTAGTATCAATACAAACAAATTGTGCTTTAAAATCCTTAGCAATATTTTCAAGATCAGGATGATTAGAAATTATTAATGGCACATTCATTTGTAATTCACCATTTCTTACTCGCCAAAGCAAGTCAATTAAACAGTGGTTTTGCTTACTTACAAAAATCCCTACATTTGGAATCTCATCTGAATAATTAATATTAAATTTACCATTTATATCTAATGCAATTTTTTCAAATTGCTCATAAATTTCAGATTTATTAATAGATAAATCATTTCTATCCCATTCAATTCTACTCAAGAATAATCCTGCATCTTGATCTGTGTGATGGTCTGAATGTTTTATATTGCCGCCATAATTGGAAATCCAACTAGTTAATTGACTCACTAATCCGGGACGATCAGGACATACAGTTCTAAAAATGATTGATGGTTGTTCCAAAAAATCTAAATAATTTAATCTTTTGAGTAATTACTTATAATATACCAATGGATAGATCAAAAAAGAATTATAAGAAATTTCATATATTAATCATTGGATCAGGAATTATAGGCAAATTTAACGCCTTAGAACTATCTGAACAAGGTTTTCAAATAACTATTGCAGATCCACAAGAAAATAAAAATAGTAGTAACTCAGCATTAGGTCTCCTAATAAGTCATATGTATCAAAAAAATAAAGGCAGAAGTTGGGAACTAAGAGAAAAAAGTAATGAATTATGGCCAAAATGGATAAAATTCCTTCAACAGTACAATAAAAATTTAAAGATTGAAAAACCGTTAATCCAACTAACTACAGACCAATCAAAATTTGAAAAACTAAGTAAGTTTATTTCACATCATCCAATGCGTGGTTTAAGAGTTTTAGAAAAGAATTCCACCATTATTCAAAACATTAATAATATATTTAACATGAATACCCTGAGAGGAGTCATTTCTTATCAAGATGGTAAAGTAGATCCTATTTTATTACTAAATACCTTAAATATTCACCTTAAAAATAAAAGTATAAATTATATAAATGAAAAAGTTTTAAAAATAAAAAAATTAAATAATCAATGGATTTCTACTTGCAGCAATGCACTTGAAATTAAAAGTGATGTAGTTATATTATGCAACTCACTTGATGCTAATAAATTAATCGACTTAAATAGACATAACATAAAATTAAAACCTGTTTTAGGTCAGGCCATAGAAATTTCCATCAATGAAAAAGAAATTAATTTACTATCTCTTCCTAAACATTTCAGCATAAATAGTAAAAATTTTCTTCCAAAAGATAAAAACAGAATAATTATTGGTTCTAGCGACGAATATGAAATTAAACCTAGTGAAAACATATTTGAAGAACTTACAGATTTTTTAGAAAATAAACCACCATGGCTAAATAAAAATAATATTACAAGTAAATGGTTTGGTATAAGATCTCGCCCAGAAGGTAAACCATCCCCAATATTAAAAAGCATAGAGAAAGGGTTAATTTTATGTAGTGGTTTTTATAAAAATGGAATATTACTTGCACCTGCTTGTTCAGATTGGGTTTTAAAAGAAATTAAAAAACATCTCCTTTAATCTTTTGTCTCTGTAAAATCTGCATCTATAACATCATCATCCCCGCCTTTTTCATTTGATTCAGATGAATCTGGACTTCCTGGTGATGGAGGTTGATTGCCTGGCTGTTGATATACAGAGGAACCAATTGCATAAAGTTCTTGTTGAAGTTCTTCTAACAATTTCTTCATAGACTCATAATCTTCTTTGGTTGTCGCTTCTTTTAATGCTTTACTTTTTTCTTCTACCTTAGCTTTAGCAGAGGAATCAACTTTATCACCAAGTTCTCCCAACTGTTTTTCTGTTTGATAAACAAGAGTTTCCGCTTGATTCTTTAAGTCAATTTTCTCTCTTTTTTCCTTGTCGACAGAAGCGTTTGATTCTGCATCTTTGACCATTTTATCAACTTCATTATCTGAAAGAGTTGAAGCACCTGTTATAGAAATGGATTGTTCCTTACCACTTCCTTTATCTTTAGCAGTGACACTTAAAATTCCATTTGCATCAATATCAAACGTTACTTCTATTTGTGGAACACCTCTTGGAGCAGATGGAATACCATCAAGTCTAAAAGTTCCTAAGCTTTTATTGTCTGAAGCCATTTCTCTTTCTCCCTGCAAAACATGAATCTCTACGTTAGTTTGACCATCTACAGCAGTTGAATAAGTCTCAGATTTTTTTGTTGGCACTGTTGTATTTCGTGTAATCATTTTTGTCATTACTCCTCCCAATGTTTCTACGCCAAGAGATAACGGAGTTACATCTAACAATAAGATGTCTTTAACTTCACCTGCTAGAACTCCCCCTTGAATAGCTGCACCTACAGCTACAACTTCGTCTGGGTTAACAGTTTGATTAGGATCTTTACCAGTGACTCTCTTAACTAATTCTTGAACAGCAGGCATTCTAGTTGATCCACCAACCATTACTATTTCATCAATCTCTCCTGTAGATAGCTTCGCATCCTTTAGAGCTTGCTCTACTGGGACTCTACATCTATCGATTAATTTAGAAGCAAGCTCTTCAAAATTAGCTCTAGTCAAGTTTAAATCAAGATGTTTTGGGCCTTCTGGAGTAGCTGTTATGAATGGTAAGTTGATTTCACTTTGAGTAGCATTTGAAAGTTCAATTTTTGCCTTTTCAGCCGCTTCAGTAAGACGTTGCAAAGCTTGTTTATCCTGTCTTAAGTCAATTCCTTCATTACTTTTAAAAATGCTTGCTAAATGGTCAACAATACATCTATCAAAATCATCACCTCCCAAATGAGTGTCTCCAGAAGTTGATAAAACTTCGAAAACTCCATCTCCAACCTCTAAAACTGATACATCAAAAGTTCCACCGCCTAGATCAAAAACAAGTATTCTTTCATTACTTTTTTTATCTAATCCATAAGCTAAAGCAGCAGCTGTAGGCTCATTTATTATCCTTAAGACTTCAAGCCCTGCTATCTTACCTGCATCTTTTGTAGCCTGTCTTTGTGAATCATTAAAATAAGCTGGAACAGTTATAACAGCTTGGGTTATATTTTCGCCTAAATATTTACCTGCATCTTCAGAAAGTTTTCTTAAAACCTGAGCACTTACCTCTTCAGGAGAAAATTGTTTATCTAATACTGGGCATTTTAATTTTACATTTGAACCAGCCTTTTCAATACCATAACTGACATCTTTTGATTCCTCATTAACCTCATCTACTCTTCTACCGACGAAACGCTTGGCCGAATAAAAAGTATTTTCAGGATTCATAACAGCTTGTCGCTTTGCGATCTGACCAACAAGCTGATCTTGATTCTTTGTATATGCAACAACAGATGGTGTTGTTCTGAAACCCTCTGCATTTGCTATTACAGTAGGTTTACCACCTTCCATAACAGCTACACAGCTATTTGTTGTCCCTAAATCGATTCCAACAACCTTCCCCATGGGTAGATACTTTATTTAATATTCTCCATAATCGGTCATCGACGACATTATTGTTACTCTGAAACGGGGTGTGGTTCCCGAACAGATCACAATTTTCCTGCAAAATTTCTCTTAAAAATGATTACAAGTAAAACATCATTTCTTGCTTTAATTGGAAACCCAGTAAGTCATTCTTTGTCTCCAATTATGCAGAATGCAGCTATTAAATATTTAGGCCTTGATTTAATTTATATCGCTATACCTTGTAAAAATGAAGACTTGAAAATAGTTGTTAATTCTATAAAAAAAATGAATTGTAAAGGATTGAACATTACAATTCCTTTTAAACAAAAAGTATTTGATATGTGTAGTGAAATATCTCCAGTTGCAAAGAAAGTAAAAGCTATTAATACCCTGAAATTGACCGATAATAAAGAGTGGGTTGGAACAAATACTGATATTGATGGATTTATCTATCCTTTAAAAAATTTTAATTTAGTAAAAAAGAGTTCAATAATTTTAGGGTCTGGAGGAGCAGCAAGATCAGTAATCCAAGGTCTTATAGAATTAAAATTATCAAAAATTACAATCATTTCACGAAAAAAGAATTGTTTAGATGAATTAATTAGCAATTTTAAAAATGACATTAAAATAAAAGGTTTACTGAGTACTAATACCGAAATTGATAATCTAATTAAAGAAGCTGATTTAATAATCAATACAACTCCAGTCGGAATGATTAATACCACAAATGATGTTGATATACCATTTGGTGAAAGTTTTTGGAATTCTATAAACTCAAAAACAATTGTTTATGACTTAATTTATAATCCCTCTCCTACTCCTTTCTTAAAATATTGCGAAAAAAAAGGATGCATGACTATTGATGGCACACAAATGCTAATTGCTCAAGGAGCAAAATCATTATCATATTGGACAAATGGATTAGAAGTGCCTTTTGAGGTTATGCA
This sequence comes from uncultured Prochlorococcus sp., assembly GCA_902609995.1. GTDB lineage: Bacteria > Cyanobacteriota > Cyanobacteriia > PCC-6307 > Cyanobiaceae > Prochlorococcus_A. Next base: position 7,622 of record CACLUD010000005.1, read on the forward strand.
TGAGGCATTAAAAAAATATCTTTAATCAACTAGATTAATAATAATTATAATAAATAATTTGACCTTGATAATGTATCGTAAGTAATGAACAGACGCTCATAAAACAAATTTTGAGCCAAAGACCTTGTCTGAAATTATGACCAATCAAATTTTTTACGAAACCATGTACATTCTTCGTCCCGATATAGCGGAGGAAGAAGTTACTAATCACATAGATAAATATAATAAGCTTCTTGAAGAATTAGGGGGTAAAATTCTTGATAGTCAAATGAGAGGTAAAAGGAGATTAGCCTATCAAATAGCCAAACATAGAGAAGGTATTTATGTGCAATTAAGTCATCAAGGTGATGGACAACATATCTACAAAATAGAAAAAGCTATGCGTTTAAGTGAAGATGTTATTAGATATTTGACAGTAAAACAAGAAGGACCTTTACCAACCCCAAGATCATCAAGTAAAGGATCCAATCAATCAGAAAAAAAAGAAATTGAGAATATTGACTCAACTAATAAATCAGAACCTAAAGAAGACAAAAATAATGATAAAAAGACAACAATTTCTGAATCTCCATCTCCTCAAGTTAAAGAGTCTCAAGAGTCTTGATCGCTAATTATTCATTTTTTTGAATTTAATTCTGCCCATATTTTATTAGACATCCCCCACATATAAATAAATCCTTCAGCTTGGTTGTGATTAAAAATATCATCTTTACTATAAGTTGCCAGATCTTCCCTGTAGAGAGAGTTATTTTCTGAAGAACGACCGATTACTATTGCATTTCCTTTATGTAATCTTATTTTGACCTTACCATTAACAGATGATTGAGTGGAATCAATAAACCCATCTAATGCTTGCTTAAGAGGACCAAACCAAAATCCCTGATAAACTAATTGACCCCATTTTTTTTCTACTAGATTTTTAAAATCTAATACATCTGGATTTAATGTTATGCTTTCCAATTCTTTGTGAGCTTTTATAAGAAGTAAAAGGCCAGGCGCCTCATAGATTTCTCTGCTTTTAATACCGACAACTCTATCTTCAATCATATCTATTCTTCCAAAGCCATGTTCTCCTGCCAGGGAATTAGCCTTTTGAATGATCTCTACAGGACTTAAAAATTCATTTCCTATTGCAATAGGAAATCCATTTTGAAATAAAATTTCTATGTCTTTTGAAGCATTTGGTGCGTCATTAATAGATGAAGTCATATCAAAAACATCTTCATTTGGTTCTTGCATTGGATCTTCCAATAAACCAGCTTCGATACTACGGCCAAGAAGATTTACGTCAATCGAATAAGGAGACTTCTTAGAAACAGGAGCTGGAATTCCAAATTTTTCACCATATAAAATAGCTTCTTCTCTACTCATCTTCCATTCTCTAGCAGGTGTAATTATCTGTAAATCAGGTCCTAAAGCATGAATAGCCAAATCAAATCTCACTTGGTCATTTCCTTTTCCTGTACAGCCATGCGCCACTGCATCAGCATTAAGTTCTCTTGCCAAATTTACGAGATTTTCAGCTATCAGTGGTCTAGCCAAAGCGGTTGATAAAGGATACTTTTCACCATATAATGCATTCGCTCTAATAGCAGGAAAAGCATACTTTTCTACAAAATTATCTACTAAATTACCAATCACAGATTTTGTCGCGCCTGAGTTTAAGGCTTTTTGTCTAACAATCTCTAAATCGTCTCCTTGGCCAAGATCAGCTACAAAAGTTACAACTTCTGAAATACCGTATTCATTTTTTAAATATGGAATGCAGACACTCGTATCAACCCCTCCAGAATATGCAAGAACAACTTTTTTTACCTGCTGCATCAAAATTTACCTCCAGTAAAGAAAGCTGAAATCCTAATTACTCTCAGCTTTCTGAATTTTATTAAGAACTAATAGTATTGTAACTACAAGTGCAGGACCAAAAACTAATAAAAGTACAAGATAATTATTAATTAATAAAATATCTGGCTTTAAAAAGCCATAGGATTTAAAAAAAATGGCTAGCAAAACTGACATTGGCCAAATTAGAAAATATTTTAAATTTTCTTTATCAAACAAAATTTTTCAAATACATGTTTATGTATTATGGTATATAAATAAAGATTTTTTTAAATGAATCCTAATAAACTCAAAATTAGATTAAATGAAATTGCTGAAGTAAATCCAGCCTTAACTTGCTATCACAGGGAAGACCCTGCTCCCGTATTGCCATTGAGAGAAGAACCTGATTTACTTTCTTGGCTAGAAAAAACAGGCAGACTTGTAACTGAAAAAGATGGAGATTCTCAAGAGATAAGTACAATTGAAGAAGAAGAACTTTCAGCCTTAATGGGAGAAAAAGAAGATTATAAAACCGAAGAAGACGTTTCAAATGATGATTGGGAAGACTAGATCACTAACTTTTACATCATTATTTTTTTTAATTGTAATTTCATTAATAGTAAATTCCTATATTTTCAATAGTTTACTAATAATAAATATTTTTCTGATATCTAGTTTAATTTCCTTTGTACTAACAAAATACGGTTTAAAGATAATTAGACAATTAAATTTATTACAAAATATAAGATTTGAAGGTCCATCTCTTCATTTTAATAAGACAAATACTCCTACGATGGGTGGAATATTTATTATTTTGCCATTTTTATTACTACTATTAATAGTTAATAATAGCTTTGAATCTATAGGTATATTATTGTTATTTTTTTGTACTATAAGTTTTTTTGTTATAGGATTTTTAGACGATTATTTAAGTATTGCAAACAAAAAAAATACAGGTTTAAAATCTAATGAAAAATTTACATTACAAGCTTTAATTGCAGTTCTATTTATCATATTTGCAAGTCAAAGCAATTATATTAACCCTTTGATTACTATATCTAATAATTGGAGTATAGATACTAATATAGTAATTTACCCTATCTGTTTTTTAACTTTAGTAGGTTTAAGTAATGCAGTAAATTTGACTGACGGCCTGGACGGATTAGCTGCTGGATGTAGCACAATAGTTTTTTTTGGACTTGGTACAGAAATATTGATTAAAGGTCAAAAAGATTTAGTAGTTTATAGTCTTATTTCCTATGCAATGTCAGGATTCTGCATAGGTTTTCTAAAATACAACAAATATCCCGCAAAGATATTTATGGGAGATACTGGATCATTAACAATTGGTGCAGCGTTAGGATCAATTTCAATATTAACAAATAGTTTTTTTACATTATTTATTATCTCAGGAATATTTGTTATTGAAGTTATATCAGTAATAATTCAGGTAGGTTTTTTTAAAATCACCAAAAAAGTTCTTAAAACTGGGAAAAGAATCTTTTTAATGACACCAATTCATCATCATTTTGAACTAAAGGGTATCAAGGAAGAAAAAATAGTTGAAAACTTCTGGAAAGTAAACATATTACTCGTTGTTTTCGGTATAGTTTTAAAAATAAATCTTTGAATTATTCAGTATGAGTTTCTTTACTTGGAAGGATGACGGCTTAACAAGTGACTGTGTCAGTCTTGATGCAATGGCTTCTCGATTTGAAGAGACAGCTAAGTTAATAAAAAAATTATCTGAAAAAGGCTTTAAATTAAAAAAAACGCAAAAAAATCAATTAATCATTCATTCTGATCCACAAATTTTTAATCAATGGGGTTTTATAAGTGAGGAACTACCTTTCAAACAACTTTCTTTGATTCCAGATGATGACACCATAGTCGATTTTTGATATTGACCTTGCAAGATTGATAAATACTTTCTGACATGAGTATTCCAACTAAAATGTCTATGAACTCCTTCGATTCCATTTCTACTCCATAATTTCCATTGAGAACTGTTTGAAATACCTTTTTCAAGAGCAATTTTTAACTTATTAATGTCAGTTACATCTACTAATAGACCATTTTCACATTTTGCATGAATTTCTTTAGGACCTCCATCATCTGTAGCAATAATCGGTAAACCAGATGAAGAAGCTTCAAGCAATGTTAAGCCAAAAGGTTCTGTAAGGGCAGGATTGACAAATAATCCTCCCTTACTAGCTGCCCATCTATATAAAGAAGGAATATTTGTTGGAGAATGTTTTTTAGGATAAGCCACTTTTCCATATAAATTATATTTGTCTATCATTTCAAAAATCTTTTGAAAGACATCTCTTTGTTGAGAATCAAGTTTAGATGTGTTATCTCTACAACCTAAAACTAAAATTAAGTTAGTTTTTCTTTTTAATTTTTCTGATCGTCCATAAGCTTCAACTAAAGAAGGAATATTTTTTCTTCTTACTGCTCTAGAAATAGACAATATAGGAGGCTTTCTTAAGTCTTTCAAAAAGGGAAGCATCATATTATCAATTTCAGAGGTCTCGGTTGTTGAATGAATATGATGAAATTTAGTATGATCAACTCCAGGAGCAATAACTTTTGATTTTTCAGATGAAAAAGAGTGATATTGAGAATATTGATATACAGATTCTTGTTTAGTGCTTGTCACAACGATATCCGCATGTTTTAAAGACTCTTCTTCTGCATTTATTCTTTCGCTAATACAGTAAAGCTTTTCAATTTGATTAATTTTTAAACCAGCCTCAAGTAATTTTCTTTTTTTCTCTCTTCCTAAAGAATGACCTGTGAAGATAAAAGGTACTTTTAAAGCTTGACTTAATCTAACTCCCACATAACCAGCATCTGAATAATGAGCATGGATAAAGCTTGGCTTATTTTCGCGTTTTTGATAATACTGAATAAGATTTTGAGTTAGTTCGTCTAAGTAAGGCCAAAATAATTCTTTTCTTAAGTACTTATTGGGTCCAAATTGAAATCTTAAAATTCGTGCTCCCGGTGCAATAAATTCATGCTCTTTTGAATAAGAACTATCAATTTTATTATCTTTAATGAGACGAGTAACTAAATCAACTTGATCAACCTCAGAAGTATTAGCCAAGCTTTTTACCAATTCCAAAACATATTGCGTTTGACCACCAGTGTCTGAATCTCTACCTAATTCAAGGCTATTAGAACGTATTAAACCATGCAAATGTAAATATAAAAATTTCAAACTAATTTAGCATTTCAAATTACCTTATTACTATTAAGGTGCATTTAAACGTAGAAATATTAAGAAAGCATTATGATTTATTATTTTGAAAAAGTTATAACTACCAAAAGTCAAGCTATGGTTAATTTTTTACAATTTAATAATAAAATGAATATACAAATTATATATTAACAATACGAAGAAATATAACTGATTAAAAGCTTAATTTAGAGCTTCTTTTAAATATTTAGCTGTATAACTTGTTGAATGCTTTGCAACATCTTCTGGTGTACCCTCGACTATAATCTCTCCGCCTTTATCACCTCCATCAGGTCCAAGATCAATTATCCAGTCTGAACATCTAATAACGTCTAAATTATGCTCAATTACAACTACGGAATTACCTTTATCTACTAAACGTTGAATAACATCCATTAATTTATGAACATCATAAAAACTTAACCCAGTTGTTGGCTCATCAATTAAATACAAAGTTTTTCCAGTAGCTCTTTTAGATAATTCAGTTGCTAATTTTACTCTTTGTGCTTCACCACCAGATAATGTTGGAGCTGGCTGGCCTAACTTCACGTAACCAAGACCTACATCTACTAATGTAGATAATCTATCAGCTGCTTGCGGGATCGCGGAAAAAGTTTCTGCAGCCTGCTCAACAGTCATTTCTAAAACATCAGAAATATTAAAGCCTTTGTATTTCACTTGAAGAGTTTCTCTATTAAAACGAGCTCCCTTACACACATCGCATTGAACATAGACATCAGGTAAAAAATTCATTTCAATTACATTTACTCCTTGTCCTCGACAAGCTTCACATCTACCACCTTTTACATTAAAACTGAATTGCCCAGCTTGATAACCTCTGGCTTTAGCTTCTACAGTCGCAGTAAATAACTGTCTAATTGGATCAAAAGCCCCTGTATAAGTTGCAGGGTTTGATCTAGGCGTTCTTCCAATAGGAGATTGATCAATAACAATTACCTTATCTATAGCTTTTATCCCTTTTAACTCTTTAACACCTTTAGGGAAAGGTACTTTTAAACCAAGTGAATGACTAAGCGCAGGATGTAATAATTCATTAACTAATGTACTTTTTCCACTTCCACTCACTCCGGTTACGGAGACTAATCTCCCCAAAGGAAATTCAACTGATATATCTTTTAAATTATTTTTAACGCAGTTATTTAAAATTAAACTTTTCTTGACCGAAGATCTACGTTCTTTTGGAGTAGGAATCGATTTTCTTCCACTGAGATATGCTCCAGTTAATGACTTGTTTGAGTTTAAAACATCTTCAAATGAACCTTTTGCAATAATTTCCCCTCCATAAACTCCTGCACCTGGTCCAATATCCACTAAGTAATCAGCTGATTTCATAGTATCTTCATCATGTTCAACAACAACAAGAGTGTTTCCCAAATCTCTGAGATCTTTTAAAGTTTCCAGCAATCTATCATTATCCCTTTGGTGTAAACCTATACTGGGTTCATCCAATACATATAAAACACCAGTTAAGCCAGCTCCAATTTGAGTTGCTAATCTTATACGTTGTGCTTCTCCTCCCGATAGAGTCATAGCTGGTCTATCTAAAGTTAAATAATCTAAACCAACATTAATTAGAAACTTTAAGCGCAGTCGAATTTCTTTTAAAACTAATTCACCTATTTGCTTTTGTTTCTCAGATAAAGAAATATTTTCTTTTATATTTTTACTTAGCCCCATTATCTTCTCAATATGACATAAAGTTTCTGAAACACTAATAGAGGTCAAATCAGTAATACTGTAAGGTCCAACCTTAACGGCAAGTGCTTCTGGTTTTAATCTTTTACCAGAACATGTTTTACAAGGAACTAAGTCTAAATATTTTTCAAGCTTTTGTTTAACTGATTCTCCATTAGTTTCGATTAATTGCCTTTCTAAAATTGGCAAGATTCCTTCAAAAGGTCTTTCAAAACCACTAGAACCGTTAAAGCGACTATCAGCTTGAATTACAATTGGCTTATCAGATCCAGAAAGTAAGACATTTTTTTGTAAATCACTCAAATCTTTCCATGGGGTTTTTAATTCAAAACCATAAGCTTGGCCAACTGAATAAAGTAATGAAAAATAATAAGTATTATCTTTTTCACTCCAGGGAGCTATAGCCGCGTAAACAGGTAAAGAAGGGTCAGGTATTACTCTATCTGCTGTAAATTTTTTTAAATATCCAATACCATGGCAATCAGAGCAGGCACCGTAGGGACTATTAAAAGAAAATAGTCTTGGAGACAACTCTTCAACAATAGATCCGTGAATTGGACATGCATAATTCTCTGAATATAACTTTTCTTTATCTAAATTCGGAGGTAAAGTTTCGCCTTTTTTTGGAACAACTTCTACGATAGAAAGCCCATCCCCTCTTTTAAGACAAGTTTGTAAAGAATCATTTAATCTTTCCTGGATTCCCTCTCTCGCAATCAATCGATCAACTACTACCTCGATATTATGAGTATGATTTTTGTCTAATTCAATACTATCTGCAAGTTCCCTTACCTCACCATTAATTCTTACTCGAGCAAAACCTTCTGCTGCTAATCCACTAAGTAATTTTGCATGAGTTCCTTTTTTACCTCTTACAACAGGTGCAAGTAATTGATATCTTGTTCCTTCAGGTAGTAAAACTATTTGATCAACCATTTCATCAATTGTTTGTGGAGCTATAGGTAAACCACAATGGTGACAATGAGGTTCTCCAGCTCGCCCAAATAATAATCTTAAATAATCTTGTATCTCAGTTACAGTTCCAACAGTTGATCGTGGATTATGACTCGTTGATTTTTGATCTATGGATATAGCAGGTGATAATCCCTCAATATTGTCTACATCTGGTTTATCAACTTGACCTAAAAATTGTCTTGCATAAGCAGACAGGCTTTCTACATATCTTCTTTGACCTTCAGCAAAAATAGTGTCAAAAGCTAAAGAGCTCTTGCCACTACCACTTACACCTGTAAAAACAATAAATTTATTTCTTGGAAGAGTTAAATCTATATTTTTTAAATTATGCTGTCGAGCACCTCGAATCTTTATTGAATTATCTTCATTAATACCAATATTTTTTTTAACCATGCTTAAATCTTAAAATGATTTAAAGAACACCTAGTATAGTGCAATTTTTTTAATTTATGCGGCTGCTCTGTCTATAAGTGTCGATGCATAATTATTTGCTTCACTAAAACCACCTCCTATGAGTTCAATTAACTCATTTTGTCTTTCTTTTTTTGTTATTAATTTCGAAATAGAAGTAAAAGTTATACCATTTATAAAATTTTTCTTTACTTTAAAATGAGTATTTGCAGTTGCCGCTAAAGAAGGCTGATGAGTAATACACAAAACCTGCCTTTCTTTTGCAGTCAGTTTTATTAAATCCACTAAAGAATGTAATGATTTTCCACTTAAACCATTATCGATTTCATCTAAGAAAAAAGTGTTAGGTTTTTGAGAAATGCTAGATTTTATAGCTAATAAAAATCTTGACATTTCTCCACCAGAAATAACTTTAGATAATGAAGCTAACTTTTGATCAGGATTTGCGGAAAAAAGGAAGTCTATATTTTCGTTGCCTTCTGAAGAAGGTGTAACTTTTGAGAAGTCAATTGAAAAATCAGCATTTTCTAATCCTAAATTTTTCAAAATAGAAATTACAGAATCTTGAAGCTTATTAGCAGTTTCTCTTCTTTGAAAAGACTGAATCTTAAAAAGGGTATTTAAGTTAGATTGCAAATTATTAATTTGAATATCCAACTTCTTAATCTCTTCCTCAAATAAATTTGTATCTATAAATGTTTTTAATTCGTCTTTCTTCAAAATCAATTTTGGAAGTTCTAAAGAAAAAGTTCGCTCTAAATTTTGCAAATAAAATAACCTTTTTTGAACTTCTTCCAAACTAATATCCTCATTTTCAAGTTCATCCGAATATTCTGTTAAAGCAAAAATTAAATTTTCTACATCACTTTGAATATTTATTAAATTTTCATATAAATCTTTAATCTTAGAATCAAATTGAATAACTTTACTTAATTGTTTAATTGATTGAGCAATTAAATGACTTATTGATGGAAAATCATTATTAAAACTATTTAAATTATCAAGTGATAATTGAATAGAGTTATTGATGTCAAAATTATTCGAAAGTCGCAATTCCTTTGATTGTAATTCAAAAATTTCATCACCTGAATTTAAATTAGCTTCTTCCAATAATTTATACATCTCTTTAATTGCAAAATTATTTTCTTCTTTCTGTTTATATGATTGCATCATGTCTTCTCTCTTTTTTCTAAGATTCTGAAATTCTTGCCATGTATTCTTAATTTGAAAATTTATCGTCTTTAATTTTTTAGAACCTAAATCATCAATTATTGATCTTCTGTAGTCTTGATTATCATATAAAACGCTATCAGATTGACCAGCGAAATCTACTAACAATAAACCTAACTCTTGCAGAAGTTTTTTACTAATAGAAAAATTATTTATCGTAAATTTTGTAAGTATTTTATTATGTTTTATATAAGATTTTCTTTTTACGAAGATTTCTCCCGAAATTTTGTAAAAACCAACTCTCGAGAGCCAATCAGTGACTTGAGAAGAATTTGAAAATTTCGCCTCAATCAAACATTCTTCTTTTCCTGGACGAATTAAGCGATTTAAAGGTATATTAGATCCACCGAATAAAACATTTAAGGAATCTAAAATCAGGGATTTTCCTGATCCTGAATCTCCAGTGAATATATTCAAACCTTTTTCGAAATTAATTTCTATAATTTCTATTAAGGCAATATTTTTTAAACTTAATTGAATTAACATGATAATTCTTTCATACAGAAAAATTAACTTCTTTTTGAAGAAAATAAAAGGGTTTAAATAAATAAAGTTATGAATGAAGATTATACAGATTTTATTGAAGCATCAGGATTACTAAAATATGATCCTGAAATAATTTCAAAAATTTATCAAAAAAATCCTAGTCGACTATTCAAAAGACTTTGGCAGACCTTAATACCAATACTTGTATATATAATTTCAGTTGGATGGGATAAATTAACAGGACAATTAAAAAAAGAATCGAAGGCAAGATTTAGGGCAAAACAACTAACGAATTTACTAGTAGAATTAGGCCCTGCATTCGTTAAAGCAGGGCAAGCTTTATCAACCAGACCAGATATTATTCCTGTTGTTCTTCTTGAAGAGCTATCTGAACTTCAAGATCAATTACCTGGATTTGATGGAAATAAGGCAATGGAATTAATAGAAGAAGATTTAAACAAAAAAATTGATGAGATTTTTTTAACTATTGATAAAAAACCTATTTCTGCAGCATCTTTAGGACAAGTTCATAAAGCTGTCCTCAAAAACAAGGAAATTGTTGCTGTAAAAGTTCAAAGGCCAGGTTTAAGAGAACAAATCACACTTGACTTATACATAGTTAGGAATATTGCTAATTGGTTAAAAAACAATATTGGACTTATAAGAAGTGATCTTGTTGCTTTAATTGATGAATTAGGAAAGAGAGTTTTTGAAGAAATGGATTATTTAAATGAAGCTGAAAATGCTGAAAAATTTAGAAACCTGCATCTCCATAACTCAAAAATTGCTGTACCAAAAATCTATAAAGAAACCACATCACGAAGAGTATTAACCATGGAATGGATAGATGGAACAAAGCTAACTGATCTTGAGAGCGTTAAAAATTTAGGTATTGATCCTGATGAAATGATTGAAATTGGAGTGCAGTGTAGTTTAGAGCAATTATTAGAGCATGGTTTTTTTCATGCTGACCCACATCCGGGAAATTTATTAGCTTTGGAAGATGGAAGATTATGTTATTTAGATTTCGGGATGATGAGTGAAGTAACTAGAAGCTCCAGATCTGGTTTAATTCAAGCAGTAGTCCATCTTGTAAATAAAAATTTTGATAAATTATCCCAAGATTTTGTTAAGTTAGGTTTCCTTTCAAAAGAAGTTAATCTTGAACCTATTGTTCCAGCTTTTCAAGATGTATTTGTAAATGCAGTAGAGCTTGGGGTATCAAAAATGGATTTCAAAAGTGTAACTGACGACATGTCAGGAGTTATGTATAAATTTCCCTTTCAGTTACCACCATATTATGCTCTTATAATTAGATCTCTACTAACTTTAGAAGGAATTGCTTTAAGTGTAGATCCTGATTTTAAAATACTTGGTGCGGCTTATCCCTATTTTGCAAGAAGATTAATGGAAGACCCTGATCCCCAATTGAGAGAGAGTTTAAAAGAAATGCTTTTTGATAACAAACAATTTAAATGGGACCGATTAGAAGATTTACTTTCTAATGCTGCAAAACAAACCAATCTCGATTTAGAAAAACTTCTTGATGAAGTTATAAATCTCCTATTTTCTACAAAAGGTGGCTTTTTAAGAGATGAAATTATTAATGGTTTGACTAGTCAAATAGACTTGATAAATTTAAATTTATTAAAAAGCGTCAATAATTACCTTCCGAAGTCAATAAAATTAGATTTCGCTAAAGACAAGAATAATATAAATGATTTAATATTAACCATTGAACCGTTCAAAAACTTTTTAGAAATCATACAAAAGATACCAGGATATTCAATTGATATTTTTTTAAAAAGAGTGCCAAGACTTATGAATGAGCCATATACAAGAGAAATGAGTTTTAAAATAGCGAAAAAAGTAACAGAAAAAAGTGTAGTCAGACTTGTAAAAATTGCTGCTGGCGAAACAATTTAAATGAAATTTTTAAAAAGTTTAATTCTTAGAATTTTTTTAATATCATTTATTAATCAAATTTTTTTTAATGCTCCCAAAGCTCAATCTGCAGAAAAAATCAAAATTGTATACAGTATTTTTTCAAGAACAATAACTGTCGATTCTTTAAAAAATTTCGCTGAAAACGGTTCTTCATCAAATTCATTAAGAAAAATTTTAAATGCAACTGGTTCTTCAGATAAAGAAATTCAATCAATATTAAATAATAATTTTGAAATACCTATAACTATTGCAAGTAAATTAGTATATTCCGAAATAGGTAATATCTTTTTAAATAGACTTTCGACTATACTTCGCACTCCAAATACAGATGATGAAAGAACAGGTATGTTAGCGCTAAGATCGAGTGTTATAAAAGGTTTATATACTGGGAACGGAAAAATAAATCTTGTGAGTTTTTTTGAAAGTTATCCAACTAAAACTGTTATTTTAGATGTAAACACTTTAAGTAAAGTTATGAATAAAGTAAAATCAATAACGGAATTATTAGATTTCTTCACGAGCAAGCCCTTAGAAAAAATCAAAAACAATTAAAAAAAATATGTCAATAGTAAATAAAATTAAAAATAAATTTTCTTTCAATTACAGAAAAAAAAGATGGCCAGGATTAATCAATGCATATAAACATTATTTACCGGTTTCCTCTAAAACTCCTATCATATCCTTAAATGAAGGGAATACTCCTCTTATTTTCAGCAAATCTATTAGTGATTTAATTGGTAACGATACTAAAGTTTATTTAAAATATGATGGTCTTAACCCTACTGGATCTTTCAAAGACAGAGGAATGACGATGGCAATAAGTAAAGCAAAGGAAGAAGGACGTAAAGCAGTAATATGCGCTAGCACAGGAAATACCTCTGCAGCTGCAGCTGCTTATGCTTCAAGAGGAGGTTTAAAATCTTATGTATTAATTCCAGATGGATATGTAGCTCAAGGAAAACTTGCTCAAGCTTTAATGTATGGAGCAGAAATTATATCCATAAAAGGTAATTTTGATAAAGCTTTAGAAATTGTCAGGAAGTTATCTTCCGAATATCCGATAAACCTTGTAAATTCTGTTAATCCTTACAGAATACAAGGTCAAAAGACTGCAGCATTTGAGATAATAGATGACTTAGGTATTGCTCCTGATTGGTTATGTATACCAATGGGTAATGCGGGTAATATAACCGCTTATTGGTTGGGTTTTAAAGAATATGCAAAAATTAAGAAAAATTTAAAATTACCACTAATGATGGGATTTCAATCTGAAGGATCTGCACCTTTAGTAAAAAACATTATAGTTGAAAATCCTGAAACAATTGCGACAGCAATTCGAATTGGTAATCCTGTAAATAGAGATAAAGCAAAAATTGTTAAAAAAGAAAGTAAAGGGGATTTTCAATCTGTAAGTGACGAAGAGATTATTGAAGCTTATAAAATGCTTGCAAAAGAAGGTATTTTTTGCGAACCAGCAAGTGCGGCTTCAGTGGCGGGACTTATTAAAAATAAAAACAGAATAAAAAAAGAGTCAACAATAGTTTGTGTACTAACAGGGAACGGATTAAAGGATCCTGATTGTGCGATTAAAAATAATGATGCTATATTTCAGAAAAATATTGAGCCTTCATTAATAAACATAACAAAAATTTTGGGATACTAACTGAACCGGCAATAAAAGTGACTGTGGAAATAATTTAAAACCCATAAGAAACTGTTGAATAACCATCAAAATAAAAACAAGATTGTTGATAATTTGAAAAATTTATTGTATTGATTAAAATTTATTAACATTCAAGATTTTTTTTCCACCACAATATTTTTGTTAGTAATCAAGTAAGAGAATCAATTTTGTCTATTTTCCACAGTTTCCACAAATACTACTATTACTATATAAATTCTTTAATTAGAGAAATATCTATTAGAAAGATTGAAGATTTTAAAGAAAAATATTTAATTGCAATAATCAAGAAAATAGCTCTAATATGTAAATAAAGTTATGAATTCAAATGGAGATTGTCTGTAATCAAAATGAATTTAATTACGCTATTCAATTAGTTAGTAAGGCAGTTGCTTCAAGACCTACTCATCCAATTCTCGCAAATTTACTTCTCACCGCTGATGAAGGCACAAATAAAATTAGTTTAACTGGTTTTGATTTGAATCTAGGAATACAAACTTCATTTGATGCGACTGTAAACAAAAGTGGAGCAATTACTGTTCCATCCAAACTTTTATCTGAAATAGTTAATAAATTACCGAGTGAAACTCCTGTCTCTCTTGATGTTGATGAGAGCTCTGACAATATTTTAATTAAAAGTGATAGGGGTTCTTTTAATATTAAAGGTATTTCTTCAGACGATTACCCTAGTCTACCTTTTGTAGAAAGTGGTACATCCTTGAATATTGATCCAAGTTCTTTCTTAAAAGCTTTAAAATTTACTATATTCGCTAGTAGTAATGATGATTCAAAGCAATTGCTTACAGGAGTAAATTTTATATTTAATTTAAAATATTTAGAGTCAGCGGCAACAGATGGGCATAGATTGGCTGTTGTTTTGGTTGATAATAAAGAAAATTCTGATGAACAAGAAGATATTGTTTCTAATGAAGAAAACTTATCAGTTACTATTCCAACAAGATCTTTAAGAGAAATTGAAAAGCTTGTTAGCCTTAGAAGTTCTGAAAATTCAATTAAGCTTTTCTATGACAAAGGTCAAGTTGTATTTATCTCCTCGAATCAAATAATTACTACTAGAACTCTTGAAGGTTCTTATCCAAATTATTCTCAATTAATACCTGATAATTTTACGAAACTTTTTACATTTAATACAAAAAAAATAATCGAATCACTTGAAAGAATAGCAGTTTTAGCCGATCAACAAAGTAGTGTCGTGAAGATTAAACTAAATGAAAAGGATTTAGCATTGGTCAGTGCAGATGCTCAAGATATAGGAAATGCCAGTGAATTAGTTCCTGTAACTTTTGATTTTGATCAATTTGATATAGCTTTTAATGTAAGGTATTTGCTAGAAGGTTTAAAAGTTATATCAAGTGAAAATGTAATTTTTAAATGTAATCTTCCCACTACTCCAGCTGTTTTAGTTCCAGAAGATAATATGAATTCTTTTACTTATTTAGTTATGCCCGTTCAAGTTCGTTCTTAATTTGAAATTACCAAAAGAATTTTTATTAAGTGAATTATTAAGACATAACGTAAAAGGTAATGCCACCTTAAATTATGGTAATGGTGAAAATGTTTGGATGCATCCTCCTGTTCACAGAATTTTAGGTTGGTATTCTCGCCCCTCGAATTTGGATTTGAAAAGAAATGTATGGAAATTAAATCAAATTAGTCAAATAATAGATAATGATATTTTCGTAAAAGGTGATCCTGCAATTTCAGACCTTGCTACATTAAATAGATTTCCTAATTTAATAGAAGCTAGTTTAGTTAATTCAGAAGGTTCAAAGATAGGAGTCATAGCAGATTTCTTATTCGAAATGAAAACTGGCAATATAAAGTTTTATTTAATTTCTCGTTCTAACCCAAAGATTCCAGGTTCAAGTAGATGGAAATTAAATATAGAGAATATTGTTGACCAGCAACCTGGTTTAGTTTTTTGTTCTTGCGTTTCTTTAGATGATTTTCCTTTAATAAAATCAAGTATTAAATATGAATTTTTTAAAAAAGGAAAGAAAATAATCGATCGTTTTGATGATATGAAAAATACCGCAACAAGCAGATTAGAAGATTGGCTTGAAGAAGATGAAGATATAAACCAAAAATCAGAATTTAATCAGAATAGTTTTTATAATGAGGAAGAACAAGCAAGACTTTTCAGAAATAAAAGAGAAGATGACCCTTGGATTTGACTAATGATAAATTCTTTAAACAACGATACCTATGATGTTAATGAAATACTCAAAGTTGAAAACTTAACTTGTGATGACTATGAAGAAATATGTAAGAGATTAGGCAGAAAACCTAATAGAACAGAATTGGGAATGTTTGGAGTAATGTGGTCAGAGCATTGCTGTTATAGAAATTCAAAACCATTATTAGCAAATTTCCCTACGACTGGTAAAAACGTATTGGTCGGTCCTGGAGAGAATGCAGGCGTAATTGACGTAGGAAATGATCAGAAACTTGTTTTTAAAATAGAAAGTCACAATCATCCTTCTGCTATCGAACCTTTTCAAGGAGCTGCAACAGGTGTGGGTGGCATACTAAGAGATATTTTTACTATGGGTGCGAGACCTATAGCAGTTTTAAATTCTTTAAGATTTGGTAATCTTGATAAATCATCAAATATTTCTTTACTTCGAGGAGTAGTTTCTGGGATTTCTCATTATGGTAATTGCGTTGGGGTCCCTACTGTCGGTGGAGAAATAGAATTTGATGATAGTTATTCTGGAAACCCATTAGTTAATGTTATGGCTTTAGGTTTATTAGAAACTGATGAAATTGTTTGTTCAGGAGCAAAAGAAGTAGGTTCTCCTGTTTTATATGTAGGAAATACCACAGGAAAGGATGGAGTAGGAGGTGCTAGTTTTGCAAGTTCAGAATTAACTACTAATTCTTTGGATAATAGACCCGCAGTACAAGTAGGTGATCCATTTATTGAAAAAAGTCTTATTGAAGCTTGTTTAGATGCTTTTAAAACAGGGGATGTACTTGCTGCTCAAGATATGGGAGCTGCGGGATTAACATGTAGTAGTGCTGAAATGGCTGCAAATGGTAGTTTAGGTATTTCAATTAATTTAGATTTGGTTCCTGCAAGAGAGAATGATATGTCTGCTTATCAATACTTGTTATCTGAATCTCAAGAGAGAATGTTGATGGTTGTAAAAAAAGAAAAGTTAAATACTCTTATTAATCAATTTAAAAAGTGGGGACTTTTTGCAAATGTTATTGGTGAAGTAATATCTAAAAAAGAGGTTATTATTTCTCAAAAAAATCAAATAGTTGCTCAAATTCCTACTTCTGCTTTATCTGATGAAACTCCAATTAGTATTCATAATATTATTAAGGAGCCTCCTAATCATTTATTAAAGAAATGGGAATGGACAGAGGAAGAATTGCCGGTTATCAGTGAAAATAAAATTTTTTCTTTAAAAAACCAAAAAAAATATTCTTTTTCTGAAATTATTTTAAAACTTTTATCAAATCCTTCAATTGCTTCTAAAAGTTGGGTGTATCGACAATATGATTCTCAAGTACAATCAAACACTGTATTTAAGCCAGGAGAGGCAGATGCAGCTTTAATAAGACTTAGAAGGCAAGACGAGAAAAATAAAAATAATCAATTTTCTGGTGTTGCTGCTTCCGTAGATTGTAATAGTAGATGGGTTTTATTAGACCCATATAGAGGAAGTATTGCAGCAGTTGCAGAATCTGCAAGAAATGTAAGTTGTGTTGGCGCGCAGCCAATAGCCATAACAAATAATTTAAATTTTTCATCACCCGAAACTCAAATAGGATATTGGCAGCTTTCATCAGCATGTGATGGGATTTCCGAGGCTTGTATTGCTTTAGAGACACCTGTAACAGGAGGAAACGTTTCTTTATATAACGAATCAAAAAATACAAACAATCAAGTAACTCCTATTAATCCTACTCCTGTTATTGGAATGGTAGGTACAATTGAAAATGTAGATAAAGCTATCAATTCAGGATGGAAAAATATAAATGATCAAATTTGGATAATTGGTTCAAATGCTTCTGAATCTTCAATAGGCGCAAGTTCTTATTTAGAATATTTTCATAATTTAGTAACAGGAAGACCTCCTAAGATTCATCTACAAGATGAAAAATACTGTCAAGGTTTTTTAAGGGATTTAATTCAAAAAAATTATATTGCTTCGTCTCATGATGTTAGCGATGGAGGTTTAGCTGTAGCTTTATCAGAATGTTGTATTCTGTCTTCTAAGGGAGCTAATATTCAATTAGAGGATAAAAGTGCACGCTTAGATAATTTATTGTTTAGCGAGGGAGGATCAAGAATAATATTTTCACTCAATAAAAAAGAAGAACAAAACTTTTTGAATTTTCTTGAAATTAAGAGCAAAGATTTTAGTAGAGACGTATACGTCAAAAAAATTGGATTTGTTACTGAACAAAATCTTGATATAACTCACAAAGGTCAAACACTTTGCAATTTAAGGGTTGAAGAATTAACCGAAAAATTTAATAATAGTATTTCTAATTGTTTTTAATAATGAATAAAAATATGGAATTATTTACAAATTTCGGAAATTAAATATGTGTGGAATTGTTGGAATCGTTTCTTTTGATGATGTAAATCAACAGATTTATGACAGTCTTTTGCTACTTCAGCATAGAGGTCAAGATTCTACTGGAATAGCAACAATGGAAAATACTGTTTTTCATATACATAAAGCTAAAGGACAAGTAAATACTGCTTATAGAACAAGAGATATGAGGAATTTAATAGGAAAAATTGGCTTAGGGCATGTACGATATGCAACTAAAGGTTCAGCAGAAAGTGTTGAAGAAGCACAACCTTTTTATGTTAATGCTCCTTATGGAATAGTTTTGATTCATAATGGAAACCTTACTAATACAAGAGATTTAGAGAAACAACTATTTAATGTAGATAAACGCCATACCAATTCTTCAAGTGATACTGAAATGTTGTTAAACATATTCGCAACGGAATTACAAGAACAGATTCATAATCAAGATTTACAGCCAGATATTATTTTTAATGCAGTTAAAAACTTACATAAAAGAATTCAAGGTTCATATGCTTCAATTGCATTAATTTCAGGGCATGGCTTATTAGCTTTTAGAGATCCTTTTGGTATAAGACCTTTAGTACTTGGAAAAAGAATTTCTTTGACTACTCAAAAGGAAGAGTGGATGGTAGCAAGTGAGTCTTTAGTATTAGAAAATAATGATTATCAAGTTGTTAGAGATGTTGATCCTGGCGAGGCAATTTTCATAACACATAATGGTGAATTCTTTTCAAAGCAATGCTCAGAAAATCCAAGGTTATTTCCTTGTGCTTTTGAATATGTTTATTTAGCAAGACCAGATTCAGTAATGAACGGAATCTCAGTTTATCAAGCACGTTTGAAAATGGGTGATTATTTAGCTGAAACAATTAAGCAGACAATAAAGTATGGGGACGTTGATGTGGTAATGCCTATTCCTGATTCTTCACGCCCTGCTGCAATGCAAGTTGCTAGGCAGTTAGGGATAGAGTATAGAGAAGGTTTTTTTAAAAATAGATATGTTGGAAGAACTTTCATAATGCCTGGCCAACAAAAACGTAAACAATCTGTAAGGCAAAAGTTGAATGCTATGAGCGCAGAATTTAAAAACAAAAATGTATTAATAGTTGATGATTCTATAGTGAGAGGCACTACATCAAAACAAATAGTGCAAATGGCAAAAGACGCTGGTGCAAATAAAGTCTTTTTTACTTCAGCAGCCCCCCCAGTTAGATATCCTCATGTTTATGGTATTAATATGCCTAATAGAGATGAATTAATTGCTCATGATAGATCAATAATTGAAATAGCAGAAAAGCTAGAAATTGATCATCTTGTATATCAAAGTGTTGATAACTTGAGAAAATCTATAATTAATGATTCTCCTATTCAAGAATTAGAAATGAGTTGTTTTACTGGTTCTTATGTTACCGGGACAGTAAATCAAGAATATTTAAAATGGGTTGAAAATGAATATAAATCTTAATTGATATAATTTTCTAGTCGATAACAATTTTCAAGATATTCATCTTTCTCTAGATTCAAAAAATCTATTTTAAGAATATTTTTGTTAGGATTAATATCTAATTTTTTTAAGTTTAATCTTGCAGATTTATTTTTATTAGTCTCAATATCAATATATTGGTTGCTAGATAAAACTGTTATAAAATGGTCATCTTTAAGTTGAATCTTCTCATTTACATAACCTAATTTAGAATTATAAGAATTATAAATCTCATCAATTTTCAGTTTAAAAAACTTCCCTTTTTTAGAAACTAAATAAAGGATATCATTATCCTTACTTTTACAACAAGAAACTATTTGCTCTTTAGGTAAGAGATTAACTAATAATAGTCCTAGCGATTGTTTTGTACTTGGGTTTAAGAATTCATTAGATAAATCAAATTTAAAAAGCCTACCAATTGAAGTTAATATTACTAATTTTTGTTCTTTACTGAAAATAAATGAATCAATAATATTTGTAGAATCTTTTAATTTAGTAATTGAAAAGATCCTATTACTTTTTATCATATCTTCATCAAATAAAACTTTTTTAAATCTTCCATCAGAACTTAAAATACATAAATAATTTTTTAATTTACTATCTAGATAATGAAAATTTATTATTTCTATTGGGTCTATATTTCCTAAAACTTTTTTATCCAGTTTATATTCAGTATTAATGTTTGATTTCCAATCGATTTGAAGAATTTTTCCTGAAGATGTAATTCCAATAATTTTTAAACTTTTATAAATTTTACATATAAACTTTTGAACATTTTTATTATCTATAAATTTATTTTCATGATCTAATAACTTTTTATAGCTATTATAAATTATCTTTTTAAAATAAAATCTATTATCAACTAATATTTTTGTTTCTTTGTTTATAAGATCCTCTAATATTTGATTATTTATAGTATCTATTTCTTCTTCTTGATTAATATCTTTCAAAATTTTTGTTTTTCTTTTTACATTAAATTTCTTTTTTAAACTCTTCAGTTCTTTAATTAAAGTGTCAAGCAATAAACTTCTATTATTTAAAAGATTACTAAGATATTTTTTCTTTTCAAGTAATTCTTTCATATCAATTTCTATTTGCTTCCTTTCTAAGTTTGTTAATTTTTTTAGAGGCATGCTTAATACCGCATCTGCTTGTTTTTCACTTAGTTTAAGTTTGAATATTAATATTGATTTGGCTTCAGTTGTATTTTCTGAGTCTTGAATAATTTCAATAATATTTTTTATATTTTTTGTTGCTATTGAAAACCCCTCCAATATTGCAAATTTTTCTGTTGCAATTCTTAAAAAATAATTTGTTCTTTTTCTAATTGTTTCTTCTCTAAATTCTAGAAAATAATTTAGATACTTTCTTAGCGTAAGTTGAATAGGTTTACCGTTAACTAAAGCTAAAAATATCGCACCAAAATTAGATTGTAATGCTGTTTTTTTGAATAAATTTGATACTACAATTTCTGAATTTGAATCTTTCTTTAATTCAATAACTATCCTCATCCCTTCTCTATCACTCTCATCTCTAATATCAGATATTCCATCAATTTTTCCTAGATTTACTAATTCTGCAAGCTTTTCGATCCATCCTGCTTTACTAATTTGATAAGGCAGTTCTGAAATTATAAGTGCATTTCTTTTATGTTTTCCTTTTCCTAAATTAATCTCTTCATTTCTAATAACTCCCCTAACCGTTATAGATCCTCTTCCTTGTTGGTATACTTCATTCATTGCATTATTGCAGATTAATTCTCCTCCAGTTGGAAAATCAGGTCCTAATATAATTTTCGACAATCTTAAGTCGCTTATTTCTTTATCGTTTATTAGAGCAATCAAACCATCAACTATTTCACCAAGATTGTGCGGGGGAATATTCGTTGCCATACCTACTGCGATTCCTGAGGAGCCATTTAATAATAAAAATGGTAATTGTGCCGGTAATATGTCTGGTTCTTGTTGTGAACCGTCAAAATTATTTGAGTAACTTACTGTTTCAGATCCAATTTCTTGAAGGAAACATTCATGAGCTATTGGCGCTAAACGTGTTTCTGTGTATCTCATTGCAGCTGGCGGATCATTATCAACAGATCCGAAATTCCCATGACCATCAAGAGTTGGATATTTTGTAGAAAAATCTTGAACTAATCTAACCAGTGCCTCGTAGACTGCTTGATCTCCATGAGGATGGTATTTCCCTAGTACATCGCCAACAACTCTGGCACATTTTCTGAATGGTCTATCTGGAGTAAGTCCTAATTCATGCATTGCGAAAAGAATTCTTCGTTGGACTGGTTTCAGTCCATCTCTTGCATCAGGTAAAGCACGTCCTACTATCACACTCATTGCGTATTCCAAATAGGAACGTTGCATTTCTTCCTGCAACGATATAGAAGTGAATTTTTCCTTAGTCATTTAGTAGGAAATTTACAGACAGCTTTCATAAACTAAATTAAGATTAATAGGTAAAAAAATATTTACCAGTATTAATAGCTGGAAAAATTATTTAATTTGTGTTTTTGCAACTAATATATCTTTTTTAATTTGAGGATTTTCAAAAAGTTTTTCAGTTGAAATTTGTAGTTTTTCACCCCAAAGCTGTTCTTTTCTATAATTAAAGTCGACATAATTTGGGTTTTTATTTAAAGCTTTTTTTGCCAAAACTATTGCTTTATTTATGTCCTTATTTTTTAAACATGAAGCAAGTGCTAAAAGTGGTTCTGCGTTTTCCTCTAGCTCAATAGCTTTTTTAAAAGAGATAATAGAAAGATTAATTTTATTTAGTTCAAAATATGCTAAGCCTTTGTTGTTAATTGCTTGCCAAAAATCTTTTTTAATTTTTATTGCTTTATCAAATTCTTCTATGGCTTTTTCATAATTATTTTCCATTAAATATATATTTCCTAATTGAAAAATTGCTTTAAAGTTTTTAGGAAGGATTTTAATTCCTGATAGTAAAGAAATTTTTGCTTTTTTTATTTTTGATTGCCTTAAATATATATTACCTTTTGCAAAATATATTTCACCCATTGTGGGGTTTATCTTCTGAGCATTATCTAGCGAAGTCAATGCATCATTATATAATTCGTTTGCAATTTGTGTTTCAGCTAGAATCGACCATAAGGTTTCATTTTTATTATTCATTTTTACAGCTAATTTTGCCAAATTGAGACTATCTTCGATTTGTCCAAAATATAGAAGTTGATAAGCTTCTTTTCCAATTATTAAGCTTTGTTTTTGTAAGCTTTTTGTTTGTGGGAAATAATAATATGGTATTAAAGCTTTTAAACTTTCAGCGATAAAAACATGGCTACTAATTATTGAAAAAAATAATATTTTTAAAAGAGATTTTTTCATATTTTTATGTATTTTTTAGCACTGCTTTTATATTTCTTTTCCACATCCATGGTTTTATTCTTTTAAATGTAGATCCTTGAAGATTATTTTTCCATTTTTTTTCATCCCAACTTAACGATTCAATATTTAGATTTTTAACCCATGATTTTGGATAAGCTTCAATGTTTTTATTGAAAGGTACTGTTTTATTCCAAGGACATACATCTTGGCAAATATCACAACCAGCAATCCAACCATTCAAATGTTTTTCAACATGTTTTGGAAAAGTTTCATTTCTATTTTCTATAGTATGGTAAGCAATACATAGTTCAGAATTAATAACAAAAGGTTCTGTTATTGCATTTGTTGGACATTTTTCAATACATTTTTCACATACCCCACATAGAGATTGGGATGAATTGTCAGGTACAAAATCTTCTGAAAGAATCAAAAAACCTAAGGTTAGCCATGAACCAAAGTCTTTATTAATAAGATTACTATTTTTGCCTATCCACCCAAGGCCTGCTTCTTCTGCCCATGCCTTTTCTAGAAGAGGAGATGTGTCAACGCAAATTTTCCACTTGCATTTTGGAACTTCAGTATTAATCCATTTACCTATTTTTTTCAACTTTTTATTAATAAGTTTGTGATAATCTTCTCCTTGGCCGAATTTCCCAATTTTGAATTGTGATCTTTCTTTGTGTTCTTCACTTAAATAATTAAAACCTACAGTTAAAACACTTTTCGCTCCATTAAAGAGAGACTCTATACTTTGTCTTTTTTCGGTTTCCATCCATTTCATTTCAGAATGATAATTATTTGCTAACCATCTTTGTAATGCTTTAGTTCTTAGTTTTAGGCGAGAACTTCCTGGTATTGATGCTATTCCGGATATGGCAAAACCTTCTAATATTGCTCTTTTTTTTAGCCTATCACTGAATTCTTTTTTATTTTGAATCATGTTTCCCATATTTATATTATGAATTAGATTTAAAAAAAATGGTGTTTTAAACTAAGAAACTAATAAATAATTTTAATTTATTAAAAATAAATATATCCCTATCAAGGAAAACTAGCTAAATTATTAGTAAAATGAATAAAATTAGGAACTTTAATTTTGGTTGAATCTACTCAAAGTCAAGATTCGAACTTAGGAACTAGGCTCCAACAGGATTTAAAAAATGATTTGATAGCAGGGTTGTTAGTTGTTATTCCATTGGCAACCACTATATGGCTTTCTTCTATTGTTAGTAAATTTGTTCTCACATTAGTTACTTCAGTCCCTAAACAATTAAATCCATTTATTACATTAAATCCTTTATTACAAGATTTAATTAATTTAACCTTAGGTTTAACAGTACCTTTATTGGCGATTTTGCTTATTGGTTTGATGGCGAGAAATTTTGTTGGGAGGTGGTTGTTAGAATTTGGAGAAGGTACCTTATCAAAGATTCCAGTTGCAGGAGCAGTTTATAAAACTCTTAAACAATTACTTGAAACTTTTTTAAGTAATAAATCCAATAAATTTAGAAGAGTTGTTTTAGTCGAGTATCCACGCGAAGGTTTATTCAGTGTTGGATTTGTAACTGGGGATGTCGGCCCATCACTTCAATCAGAATTAGATGAGAAATTATTAAGTGTTTTTATACCTACTGCTCCTAACCCAACGACAGGTTGGTATACATTAGTTCCTGAAGCGTCTGTTAAAGATCTTGCTATTTCGGTAGAAGATGCTTTTAGAACAATTATTTCTGTTGGTATTGTTAATCCTGATGAAAAAGATAATTCTTCAAATCCTACTTTTTCGAAATTATTTTCCCAATTAAGAGCATCTACAAATACCTCATCTACTTAATTGATGCATAATAGATCGCTATCACGAGAATTGTCTTTACTTTCATTAGGTCTTATTAAAGATACTGGAGATTTAGAATTAAATAAAAATCAAATTGATGAAATTTTTGAATCCGCTTTAGATTCTTTAATAAATCTCTGCAGAGATGAATTAGATAACTGTGAAGCAGATTTAGAAAATGTAACGCAACACATTTTAGATAGTGAATTAAAGGAAGGTAGTAATTCTTCTTCTTTTGTAAATGTACGAGATGAACTCAAAAAAGCTTTTTATAAAATGGAATCAGTAATGAATTCACTTTCAGTTACTTTAGATTTTCCAAAATTGATTGTATCAAGTAATCAAAATGATATTAGAGAAGATGTAAATCATAGAATTTTAATTATAATTAACAACTTACAATCTATAGATTCTGAAATTGACCAAGTAATGGATGGATGGAGATTAAAAAGATTGCCTAGGGTTGATCGTGATATTTTACGCTTAGCTTATGTTGATATTAATTTTTTAGATACTCCTGTTGCAGTAGCATGTGATGAGGCTGTAAATTTAGCAAATAAATATTGTGACACACAAGGTAGAAAAATGATAAATGGGGTTTTAAGGAGATTGCAAAGAGTTAAGGCGAAGTAATTATTTGATATAAATCAATAATTTTTTATAATTTAGTTAAATCCGATTTAAAAATATTTATGACTAATAATGAATCTGATAGTTCTCGTGAATGGGCTTCGCAAGCTTATGCTTTGTTAAAACAAAAACAAGAATTAAAAAAACAAGAACAAGTAAAAGCAGAAGAACTAAAAGCAGAAGAACAAGTAAAAGCAGAAGAACAAGTAAAAGCAGAAGAACAAGTAAAAGCAGAAGTTAATAAAAAGAATTATTCTAATTTGCAAGATGATACAGAAGTTAAATTAGGAGAATTTGATGATGATTTCACTTGGTCAGCAATGGTCTTGGCTGCGCAGGGTAAAAAAGTAAATCAAATATCAATAGATGAAATAGATTGGTTAAGTAAATTACGAAGAGGATTAGAAGAAACAAGAAAAGGTTTTGTATCAGAATTATTGGATAAATTAGGAGATGATCCACTTACGCCAGAATCTTTAGATGATCTAGAAACGTTATTAATAAGAGCGGATGTTGGTATTGATTCAACAGATAAAGTAATTAATTCACTTAGGAAAAAATTAAACGAAGAAGTTGTTGGAGGAGAAGAAGGAATAAAATTCTTAAAAGATGAATTGCGAGCAATCATTGAAAAACCAATAAAAAATTCTGGAACAAATATTCTTGCTCCACAGAAAGGGAAGTTGAATGTTTGGCTAATAGTGGGAGTAAATGGAGTTGGTAAAACAACAACTTTGGGAAAACTCGCTTATCTGTCATCAAAAAGTAACTACAAAACCTTAATTGCAGCAGCAGATACTTTTAGAGCAGCAGCCGTAGAACAATTACAGGTATGGGGTGATAGAAGTAAAGTAGATGTTATTTCAAATCAATCAAAGAATGCAGATCCTGCAGCAGTAGTTTTTGATGCTATTATCGCTGCAAAGAAGCGCAAAAGTGACCTGTTACTTGTAGATACTGCAGGAAGGCTCCAAAATAAAAATAATTTGATGGATGAATTATCAAAAATAAAGAAAATCATTGACAAAAAAGTTCCTGATGCAATCATTGAATCTTTATTAGTTTTAGACGCTAGTCAAGGACAAAATGGATTAAAGCAGGCAAAAAGTTTTGCAAAATCTGCAAATTTAAGTGGTGCAATTATTACTAAATTAGATGGCACTTCAAGAGGTGGGGTTTCTCTTGCTGTTTCTGCAGAAGTCAATTTGCCAATAAGATTTATCGGTGCTGGTGAGGGTATAAAAGATTTAAGACCTTTCAATAGCTTTGAGTTTGTTGAGGCTTTGCTAGCTGATAGATAAAAATTTAATTAATTTTTTTTAAAAACGTATTTTTAGTGTTAAAACATACCTATGGTTTATATTTGTTTTGTCTAAAATTCAAAAAGAAAAATTATTGTCTAATGACATAATTCAACAATTTTTAGAAAAGGATCATAAACTTCCTCTTGATGAGAATGATAAATTTATAGAAACAGTATCTTCATTATCCTATTACATAAAATCTTTTTCAAATATTAAAAGATTTCTGGATTATATTTCTTTAATTTTAAAACATACTTTTAATCAACAATTAAGTCTTGTTATTCCTTTGAACGAAAAGGGAGAAATATGGAAAGAAAATATTAAGTTTGCTGGGGCAACAAAAAATTTAAAAATGGATGGTGAAATTAAAAGTTATTTTAATAATTTTGATTTTTCTAAAAATTTTAGACAGAATGAAGGAACTTCTTTTGAAAAAGATTTAAGTAATACATTTAAAGAATATGTAATTAAGTCTTATAAAGTTTTGTCTCGTGGAAAATGTAGAGGATTTGTATATACCTTTAAAAAAAATACTTTAAATGATTCTTTAAAATATGAGCTTAAACTAAACTTTATTATTAGTTGTTTGGCAATTGGTTTAGAAAATTATTCGTTAATTAAAACAAAAAAGAAGCATGAAAACGTAGATAGAGAAATTTCTATTGGAGCAGAAATCCAATCGCAACTTTTACCCGATTTTTGTCCCAAAATTTATGGTGTGGATTTAGCTGCGCACTGTAGACCAGCTCTTCAGTTAGGAGGAGATTATTACGATTTCATGTCTTTGAAAACAAATATTTCTGAAAAGAGACGGGAAAAGGCAAGGTGGGCTTTAGTTATTGGAGATGTTATGGGGAAGGGCCTTCCTGCAGGTCTTTTGATGACCATGTTAAGGGGAATGCTAAGAGCAGAGGTTTTGACTGGTTTGCCTCCAGATAGAATATTACATGATTTAAATCAGTTAGCTATTTATGATTTGGATCAATCGCATAGATTTATAACTTTATTTTATTCTGATTATGACCCTAGAACAAAAAAATTAAGGTATGCAAATGCTGCACATAATCCCCCTTTACTTTGGAAAAGCTCTGAGCAAAGAATTATAAAATTAGATTCAGAAGGCTTTGTTCTTGGTTTGCAAAATGATGCTGAATATCAATGTGGTCAAATACAACTTAATAAAAAGGATGCAATTCTTTATTATACAGATGGAGTAACTGAAACTTCTAATGCTTTAGGCGAAAGATTTGATGAAGAACGTTTAATTAAATCCTTTTCAAAATTATGTCAGCAATCACTTAAATCTAAAGATATTTTAGATAAGATTTATAGGATATTAGATGAATTTACTGGTAAAAATAGACAATTGCAAGATGATGCTTCTATCGTAGTCTTTCAGTTAGATTAGATTTTTTGTCACATATATAAAATAATGCTTTATTAGAAGTAACTAAAGTTTAATTAATATGTCCAAAGCTTGGAGTAATAGGTTTGATGGTAGTTTGAATCCTTTTATTGAAGAGTTTAACGCTTCAATCAGTTTTGATAAAACACTAATTTTAGAAGATATAAAGTGTTCTATAGCTCATGCAAAAATGCTTAGTAAAACCAAGGTTTTGTCGACTGATGAGTCTTTAAAAATTATCGAGGGTTTAGAAACTATAAAAGATGATTTTATTGAAGGAAAATTTTGCCCTGGAGCTCCATCGGAGGATATACATTATTGTATTGAAGAAAAACTAATTAATTTAATTGGTGAAACTGGGAAAAAATTACATACTGGTAGAAGTAGAAATGATCAGGTAGGAACAGATATTAGATTATGGTTGAGAAAAAAAATTGATAATATTGATATCTTATTGGGCGAATTACAAAATTCTTTATTTTCGATTGCTGAATCAAATATTTATACTTTAATACCTGGTTATACCCATATGCAAAGAGCGCAACCTCTATCTCTTGCTCATCATCTTTTAGCTTATCTTGAAATGTTTCAAAGAGACCGTGAAAGGCTTAAAGAAGTTAGAGCTAGGGTTAATATTTCGCCCTTAGGCGCAGCAGCTTTAGCGGGTACTAAAATTAAAATAGATAGATATTTTACGGCTGAAGAATTAGGATTTGAAAATATTTATAAAAATAGTATTGATGCTGTAAGTGACAGAGATTTTTGTATTGAATTTGCTTCAAGTTCATCTTTAATAATGTCTCATTTGAGTAGAATTTCCGAAGAAATAATTTTGTGGGTTACTGATGAGTTTTCTTTTGCAAAATTAACTGATAAGTGCGCGACTGGAAGTAGCTTAATGCCTCAGAAGAAGAATCCAGATGTTCCTGAATTAATAAGGGGTAAAACGGGTCGAGTTTATGGCCATCTTCAATCTTTATTAACAATGATAAAGGGAGTGCCTCTTTCATATAATAAAGACTTCCAAGAGGATAAAGAGCCAATTTTTGACACAGTAGATACTATTTCTTCTTGTCTAAAAGCGATGACAATTTTACTTAATGAAGGAATAGAGTTTAATGTTGAAAAGTTAATGGATTCTGTTCATAACGATTTTTCTAATGCAACTGATTTGGCAGATTATTTAGTATTCAAGAAGGTTCCTTTCAGAGAGGCATATCAAGTGGTTGGAGATATTGTGAAGTATTGTTTAAGAAAAAATATCTTATTTAAAGATTTAAAATTAGAAGAATTTCAAACATTTCATAATGAATTTAAAGAAGATATTTTTGAAAATCTCAATCCTATGAACGTTGTCAAGTCTAGAAATAGTTTAGGTGGAACAGGATTTGATCAAGTCAAACTTGAATTAAATAATTGGAAGAAAAAATTATTCGCCTAAATCTCGAGTAATTTTCTACAACAAGGTATGTATTGAAGTAGAATAATATAGTAATGTATATGAGCTGCCTAATCAGTAGTTTTTATCTTGGTAATTATTTTAAAGTTGAGTTTCAAGTGAGTATTTTTGTTGGCAATTTGCCTTTTCGCGCAGAGCGAGAAGACATCTTAGAATTATTTACACCTTACGGTGAAGTTATGAATTGTTCTCTTCCCTTAGAAAGAGATACAGGTAGAAAAAGAGGGTTTGCTTTTGTCGAAATGGCAGATGAAGCACTTGAGACATCAGCTATTGATGGTCTTCAAGGAACTGAGCTTATGGGAAGGCCTTTAAGAATCAACAAAGCCGAGCCAAGAGGTGGCGGCGGTGGTCCACGCAGAGGCGGTGGCGGTGGTAGAGGCGGTTACGGCGGTGGCGGTAATGGCGGTGGTAATTATTCTGAACCTGCTTCTTACGTTAATAAATCTTCTGGAGCAGAAGGTTGGGAAGATAGAAGTTATGGAAATTCTTCCGAAAATTCTGACTTCGAAAATGGCAGAAGTCGAAGAAAAAGAAGTGTTGCAAGTAATTCTGAGATATCTCAAGAAGGGAATTAAAAACCCATTTGTTGTAACTCTGAAGCTTTTTTATATAAGTAATCAATATTTAATTCTTGTTTAATTGATTTGGTGGAAATTTCATTTCTCCAAACTTTTGCGTATGGGATTCCTTCCACGAGATTTATAAGATGTTTACATATATCCCAAGTTTTGCCTTTATTTTTTAAATGTTTTTCAATATAAGGAATTAATAAAAATATAATTTCTGACGCTTTTTTGTTTTTACTATTTTCTCCATAAATTTTTTGATCAATTTCTGACCATCTTAAGGGATATTTGTAAGCTGATCTTCCTATCATTACACCATCTAAATCATTCAGTGCTTTTATGCATTGATCAATATTCGTAAAACCTCCATTTATCTCTATAATTAACTTAGGATTGTTTCTCTTTAATTTCTGAACTACATCATATTGAAGCGGCGGTATGGTTCTATTTTGCTTGGGATTTAGGCCTTTTAATATTGCCTTTCTTGCATGAACAATAAATCTGTCCGCCCCAGCATTTGCAACTTCTTTTACAAAATTATCTAATTTATCAAAACTATCTTCTTCATCAACTCCAATTCTATGTTTGATGGTAACGGGGATACTACAATTATTTTTTAGGGATTCTATACATTTGGCTACTTTGGTAGGTTCTTTCATTAGTGAAGCGCCAAAGTTTCCGGAACATACTCTTGGGCTTGGACATCCTACATTGAAGTTAATTTCATCGTATCCCCAATCTTGAGCCATTTTTGCAGCCTCTTCAAGCATTTTTGGGTTGTCTCCTCCAAACTGAATTGATAAGGGATGTTCTTCTGAATTAAAGTCTAAAAACCGCTCTTTTTTATTTGTATAAATTAAACTCTGAGCTACTATCATTTCAGTATATAAGAGCGCTTTAGAGCTTATTTTTCTAATTATCATCCTAAAGTGTTTGTCTGTACAATCCATCATTGGAGCAACACTTATTTTATGTAGATTGTTTATAGTATTAATCTGATAACTTTTCATGAAATTTTATTCGATATATTTGAAAATATGAATCAATTTTTATCTAGAAGATCTTTTATTTTAATTCCTATCATGTCAATTTTGAAATTTATTCTTAAACCAAAGAAAGTATTAGCTTCATCTCCTGCTTCCGATGAAGACTGGAATTTATCAAAAGAGGATTGGAAAAAAAAACTTAGTCCTGAATCTTATTATATTTTGCGTGAAGAAGGTACTGAAAGAGCATTTAGTAGTCAGCTAAATAATGAGAAGCGGAAAGGTACATTTTATTGTGCAGGTTGTAATCAACCTCTTTTTACTTCTGATACTAAATTTGATAGTGGTACTGGTTGGCCTAGCTTTTGGGATCCAATTCAAGGTTCTGTAGAAACGAAGGTAGATTTTAAATTAATTGTTCCAAGAACAGAATATCATTGCTCAAGATGCGGCGGACATCAAGGTCATGTTTTTAATGACGGTCCTTTGCCAACAGGTAAAAGATATTGTAATAACGGTCTTGCTTTAAAGTTTATAGCCGAATAATTAATTAGTGCGGCCTTCCGCAACTTGTTTTGTGCGTCAATTTCATTCACAATGGTTTTAATAAAAATTTAGGGTAATGATTGAAAAACAATCAGATAATGTCGAAAACCTAGAAGAGGATGTTTCTGAAGAGGTTAATAAAAATGAAGATTCTTCTGTGATTGAAAATCAAACTAGCAATGATGAACAGTCACTTGACGTAGATGATGAAAATATTTATGCAGAAGATTTAAAAAATACTATAACTAATAATGACGCAAGATTAGAACAATTAGAAAAAGAGCATGAAACTTTAAAAAGTCAGTATGTAAGAATTGCTGCCGATTTTGATAACTTTAGAAAAAGACAGTCTCGAGATCAAGATGATTTAAAAGTGCTACTTGTTTCCAAAGCTTTAACAGCAATATTGCCCATTGTTGATAATTTTGAAAGAGCAAGACAACAACTAAAACCCGAAAGTGATGAGGCTCAAACATTGCACAGAAGTTATCAAGGACTATATAAACAATTAGTGGAAGTGTTAAAACAACAAGGAGTTTCTCCAATGAGGGTAGTTGCACAACAATTTGATCCTAAGTTACATGAAGCGGTTTTAAGGGAACCAAGTCAGGAGTTTAATGAGGATATAATTATTGAAGAATTACAGCGTGGATATCATTTAGAAGGTAAGGTGTTAAGACATGCATTAGTTAAAGTTTCAATGGGTCCTGGCCAACAAAATTCACAAGAGCTTGAAGAAAAGGATAAAGTTGAAGAAGATATTGATTTAGAGAATCCAATCTCTGAAGAAAATTAAATCCTTTTTATGAATAGTTGAGTATTATTTAATGTCCGACTTTTATCAAATACTTGGTGTTTCAAGAGATGCTGATGCTAATACTTTGAAAAGCGCTTATCGAAAATTAGCAAGACAATATCATCCTGACGTTAATAAAGATCCAGGCGCTGAAGATAAATTCAAAGAGATAGGTAAGGCTTATGAGGCTTTAGCTGACCCCGAAACTAGAGCTAGATATGATCAGTTTGGAGAGGCCGGAATAGGAGGAGCTGCTGGTATGCCAGATATGGGTGATATGGGTGGCTTTGGAGACTTATTTGAAACTTTTTTTAATGGCTTTGGTGGACAATCTGCACAGGGAGGGAGATCACAAAGAAGAGGTCCTCAACAAGGTGATGACTTAAGGTATGACTTAAATATTAATTTTAAAGATGCTATTTTTGGACAACAAAGAGAAATAAATATACCTCATTTAGAAACTTGTGAAGTTTGTAGAG
>CACLUD010000006.1 GCA_902609995.1 uncultured Prochlorococcus sp.
ATAAATTATCATCGTTTTCACCAAAAATAAATTTGGAAAACTCTTTTTTTAATTTTTCTTTAACTGGGTTAATTATATTTCTTGCTTCTAATTCATTTTCAGCTCTTGCTGTTAGTCTGAGTTTAACTTCTCCTAAGTTAGCGTATGGCGCGACAGTAGGATTTTTTAGTTTTAGAAGATTATCAATCTTTTCTGAAATAGTAGACTCTCCAATTCCAGAAAATTTAAGAGTATTTGAGAAAAATATATACCCATCTGAAAAATTATTTTTAATATAATTTACTGCAGTCTCTTTCCACATTTCTTTCATTTCACTCGGTACTCCAGGAAAAGTCAGGATTGTAAATCCCTCAATTGGTTTCCATATCATGCCAGGAGCAGTACCTCTAGGATTATTAATTATTTGAGCATCTTTTGGAAAAAAACATTGTTTTTTTAAACTAGATCGGTTGAAAGTTGAACCTGAAATTGAAAGCTTTTTTTTTATTTGATCCCATAAATAATCTCTTTCAGAAAGAGTTGCATTAAAGGATTTAGCTATTGCCTCAGTAGTTAAGTCATCTGGAGTAGGACCAAGACCACCTGTAGTAATTAATAAATTACTTCTTAAAGATATTTCTTTAATTAGGTTAGTAATCCTTTCAGAATTATCTCCAATAGTTGACTGTCTAAAATGGTTAAGTCCTAAAATTGATAACTCCTCAGAAATCCATTGAGCATTAGTATTTACTATATTTCCTAAAAGTAACTCGGTTCCTATAGAGAGAATTTCAACCCCTTTACAATCAGGATCATTTGATTGATGCTTCAAGTTTGAATTCATAAAGAGGAAAACGATTACATAAAGTTAATACACTATCCTTGCATTTTTTTTCGATTAATAAATCATCTGGATTGAGTAATCTATCAGCAATAATTTCACCAACTTCAACAAAAGCATTATCATTAAAGCCTCTAGTAGTTAAAGCTGCAGTTCCCAATCTCAATCCACTTGTCACAAAAGGTGATTCAGGATCAAACGGGACAGTATTTTTATTTGCTGTTATGTTAACTTCACTTACAAGTAAATCAGCAACTTTACCAGTCATATTAATACTTCTTAAGTCAAGCAAAACAATATGATTATCAGTACCTCCACTAACAATATCTATTCCTCTTTCAATTAAAGTTGAAGACAGAACTTTTGCATTATTGATAACCTGCTTTGAGTAACTAATAAAGTTGGGCTGTAAAGCTTCTCCAAATGCAACAGCTTTTGCTGCGATAATATGTTCTAAAGGCCCACCCTGAGTTCCAGGGAACACAGATTTATCAAATTTCTTTCCAAATTCCTTATCTTTACATAAAATCAATCCTCCTCTTGGACCTCTCAAGGTCTTATGTGTTGTCGTAGTTACCACATCACAATACGGAATTGGATTAGGGTGGAGTTTAGTTGCTACTAGTCCTGCTATATGAGCAATATCAGCCATTAAAAAAGCTCCAACTTCATCAGCGATTCTTCTGAATGACTCGAAATCAATTTTTCTTGGATAGGCAGAATATCCACAAATAATTAGTTTTGGTTTTGTAGCTAATGCAATATCTCTAATTTCATTAAAATTTAATTTATTAGTTTCTTTATCAACTCCATAGTGAACGGCATTGAACCACTTTCCGCTCATATTGACTGGAGATCCGTGGGTTAAATGTCCTCCATGCGATAGATCCATTCCTAATATTGTGTCACCAGGTTTAAGTAAACTTAGAAAAACGGCTGCATTTGCTTGTGCGCCACTATGGGGTTGAACATTCGCCCAGTCTGCATTAAAAAGTTCTTTTGCTCTTTTGATTGCTAGTTCCTCTATCTCATCTACAAATTCACAACCACCGTAATATCTTTTTTGTGGGAGACCTTCAGCGTATTTATTTGTTAAAACCGAACCCTGAGCTTGCATTACAGCCATTGATGCAAAATTCTCACTAGCGATCAATTCAAGATGCGTTTCTTGTCTATTTTTTTCGGAATTAATTAAATTAGATATGATCGGATCACTTTCTTTAAGATTTTGAAGAATATTCATTAAAATAAAGGAGACTTTAAATTAAATATAGACGATATTTTGAAAGAAAATGTAAAAAAAATATTTCATAATTTTTAACGCGCCTGGAGAGATTCGAACTCCCGACACCCTGATCCGTAGTCAGGTGCTCTAATCCACTGAGCTACAGGCGCATATTTATGTAATATCTCTGTTACTGGGTCTCTTAGTCAACTAGATTTCAGTTAAACTACCTAATATTAACAATCTAAAATTATAATTATGCCGATAAAATGGTATGGCAATGGTGATTCAGAAGACCCTATTTACAAACATTTTTCCAGAATAGTAAATTTTGTGATTCATTGCATGGTATTTACTGCAATCGTAAGTGGTATTTGGCTTTTTAAAGAGATCAAACATGACTTAGCTTTTTTTAATAATTTTGCAATTGCATGGGCAGTTATTCTCTCATCGCATTTACTTTTTGTATTTATAAAAAAACCTAAGGATTATAAAAAACAATCAACTTAAGTTTTTATTATGAATTCTCAGATGCAAATCAGTGATCTGGCAAATATTATTTCAGAAAAAATTTTTATAAAAATAGAAAAATGGAATCTGTATCTTGGAGATGCTGGTTTAGCTAGAAATCTTGCTTTAGAATGTATTAGCAATTTAGATAAAGGTAGCCAGCAGGCTGCAAAATTAAGCTTAGAAGCTATTAAGGTAAAAATTGGAGATGGAAATCAAACAATTCTTTTGTCTAAGTTGGTAACTGCATCACAAATTTTTGATTTAGAAGAAATACTTGATAATTTATGAATCTTAATCATATTTTGATTAGTGGATTTAATTTATTAACACCGAATAACTTGGTTATAGAAAAATAAATTATCAAAAAAGCAAATAATCCTATAACTAATGTAAATAACTCCCAAATGTTCGAATTTAATCCATTTATATCCTTGATAACTGAATAGCAAATTGTGCTTGTAATAAAGCAGGCTAATGAAATAAGAACAAATTTTTTTAATAAAATAATTTTAGGGATATTGATTCCATAAGTATTAAAGTTTGTAGTAAGAAAAATACAAATAATTAAGTTAACTATTCCTGAAGAAAGGATTATCCCAATAACACCAAAATTATAAGGAGATAAGTTTCCATAATTAATAATTGGAGCTCCTACTAGAAACCAATCGAAAAAAACATTTAGTATTATTCCTGCAAAAGACAATTGAAAGGGTAACTTTGGGTTCTCAATTGCATAATAAGTTCTAACTAATAAATCTCTGTACAGATAAAAGGGAATTGCAACAGCATAGGCAATTAAAATATTTTTTACTAAAAATACGGCTTCGGAATTAAAAGCCCCTCTTTGAAAAACAAATTGCACTACTTGATTATTAAATGTGATAAAAAAACCAGTAAAAAAAATAGTTGTTAAAAAACAGTATTCTATTCCTGAGATTAAACTTTTTTCTAAATTTCTATTATCTTTATTACTATTGAATTTTGAAAACTTTGGAAGTAGTGGCAAGATCAAAGCGTTTGATAAGACTCCAAGTGGAGCTTGTATAAGAAAATTGCCGTAGGCTAATCCCGATGCCGCACCTCGAAAGCCTGAAGCAAAAAACATATCGATAAAAACATTAATTTGTCCTAAACCTGATGAAATTGTTGCAGGAGCGATTAATTTCAAGATTCTTTTCTCTTCAATTTTAAATAAATGCCAAGCCGAATTAAATCTAAATAAGCCTATTTTATTGATTTCCCAGCACTGAACAGCAAATTGTATACAAGTACCTGTTAAGGTTGCTTTGGCTAGTAATCCTGAATAAAACAAATAATTAGAATTTGTATTCTGATGACTAAAGATCCAATTAGCTGAAATAAAAAAAATTGTTGTCAGACTTGTTAAAGCTGGACTTATGCTTGATATAAAAAATTTATTTCTTGAATTTAAAGCTCCAAAACTCAACCCTATAAAAGCAGAAAGAGGAATACAAGGAGTTAAGATTTTTAATTGATAAGTTGCTATAGATTTAACTTCATCACTTAAATTTGGAGCTATAAAGTTTATTAGAAAACCTGAATTAAAATATACAACAGCTCCTAGAATAAAAAATAACAAAGTTAGCTTAATACTTACTTTTGTTAAAACAAGTCCCCCCTTTCTCCTCTTAAGTGGAGTTAGCACCGCTACAACTGCATTATGTAATGGGCCATTAATTCCACCAATAATAATAAGTAAAAAACCTGGGATTATGTATGCGTAGTTATAGGCATCGTATGTAATTCCAATTCCAAAGGCTGCAGCTATGAATATTTGCCTTATAAAACCCGCAACTTTACTTAGAGATGTAGCAAACGAAATTGAAGCCACATTATTTTTAAGATATGAATGCATTTGATATTGATTTAAATCTTTTCAAGAAGATTTAGATTCCATTATATTTTGTTTTTAATCTACTTCACACTTTATGAATGATCGAATAATTGAATTTGAACCATTGATTGAAGGCATTTTAATTAAAAGATACAAAAGATTTCTCGCAGATATTCAGATTGATAGTGGAGAAATAGTTACTGCCCATTGCGCTAATACAGGCCCGATGAAGGGTCTTTTAAACGAAGGAGCTAAAGTAAGAATTAGCTTTTCTTCATCAACTACAAGAAAACTACCCTGGACTTGGGAACAAGTAAAAGTAATAGGAATTGATAACAAAGAGGTTTGGGTTGGAATAAATACATTATTTGCAAATAAATTGATTAGAAAAGTTATTGAACAAAACTTACTTAAAGATAAACTCGGTGAGATAGCTAAAATTAAGTCTGAAGTACCTTATGGCAAAGATAAAAAAAGTAGAATTGATTTTCTTTTAACTCCAAAATCTTCAAATCCTGATAATCGTAACATTTATGTTGAGGTTAAAAATACTACTTGGACAAAAAATAATGTAGCTCTTTTCCCTGATACGGAGACGAAAAGAGGACAAAAACATTTAATAGAATTAAAAGACTTAATTCCTGAAAGTAAAAGTGTTTTAGTTCCTTGTATTACAAGAAAAGATATAGATTATTTTGCCCCTGGAGATGAATCAGATCCATTGTACGGAGAGCTTTTTAGAGAATCAATTAGTGCAGGTATGTTATTGGTGCCATGCTGTTTTGAGTTTCATTCAGATCATGTAGCTTGGAAAGGATTTAAACCCTTAAAATTAAATTAATTTTTGTGTGTTTTTAATTTGATTTAGAAAAAAATACCTCAATTTAACAAATATTTTTTGGTATGCAACTATTAAATTGGTATAAACGACTACTAGACATACATAAGTTTTCTGAGCAAAATTATATATGAAAGGAAACAGGACCTCCTGTTTTTTTGCAGACTAATTTTTTATTTATGACCACTGCTTTGCAAACGCCTCAAAGGCGCTCTAGGTCCAAGCTTCAAGATGCAAGTCTTGTTAATGGACCTATGCTCCTTTTGAGGAGTATTCGTGGGTTCAGTTCAAACCGCTCAATGTTGTGGCTTGCAACTGTCCCTCTAGCTTTGTTTGGTTTAGGTATTTTTAATCTTTCAGCTCATGCAGCTGATTTACCTGAGTTGAATGCAGCTTTTCTTGCTAACAATTTATGGCTTTTGATCGCTACTATTTTAGTGATCTTCATGAACGCCGGTTTCGCTATGGTTGAAGCGGGTATGTGTCGGTCTAAAAACGCCGTCAACATTCTTGCTAAAAACCTTTTCGTATTTGCTTTAGCTGTAACCTCTTATTGGTTTATTGGCTATTCATTAATGTACGGAGGAAGTGTTGCTGACGGATGGCTATATTTTGGAGGCCTATTTTTTGATCCCACAGTAACAGCCGATATGGTTACTGATGCTGGATTAGTTCCAACAGTTGATTTCTTATTCCAGTCTGCTTTTGCAGGTACTGCGGCAACTATCGTTTCTGGTCTTGTTGCTGAAAGAGTTAAATTTGGTGAATTTGTTGTTTTTGCGATTGTATTAACAGCATTTATTTATCCAATTGCTGGTAGCTGGAAATGGAATGGCGGTTGGCTTGATTCTCTTGGTTTCGTTGACTTTGCAGGTTCTTCAATTGTTCACTCAGTTGGAGCATGGGCAGGTTTAGTAGGAGCTATGCTTCTAGGACCAAGAATCGGTAAATATTCCGATGGAAAGCCACAAGCTATGCCTGGTCACAATATGGCTATTGCTACTTTAGGTGCTTTAGTTCTATGGATAGGTTGGTATGGATTTAATCCTGGTTCTCAACTTGCTATGGATCAATGGGTGCCATATGTTGCTGTAACAACTACTCTTGCAGCCGCAGCTGGTGCTATTGGAGCAACTATTGTTTCTACTTTAACTTCAGGAAAGCCAGATCTCACAATGATCATTAACGGTATTCTTGCTGGTTTGGTAAGTATTACTGCAGGTTGTGGTGATATGACTCTTGCAGGAGCTTGGTTCGCTGGACTAGTTGGCGGTATTATCGTTGTATTCTCTGTTGCAGCAGTTGATGCAGCTGAAATTGACGATCCTGTAGGTGCATTCTCCGTTCACGGAGTTTGTGGTGTATGGGGAACCCTGGTTATTGGTCTTTGGGGAACAGCAGTTCAAGGAGATGGAGCAGGTATGGGATTGTTCAATGGTGGTGGTATTAACCTACTACTTGTTCAAGCTCTTGGTGCAGCAGCTTATGCTATCTGGACACTAGTTACTTGCTGGATCGCTTGGTCTGTTATCGGAGGATTATTCGGAGGAATTCGTGTATCTGAAGAAGAAGAGACTCAAGGTTTAGATATTGGAGAGCACGGAATGGAAGCATATCCAGACTTTGCATCTGCAAAATAAACTAAATTAAACTAAATTTAAGAAATCTGACTTATGTCAGGTTTCTTTTTTTTGCAAAAAATTAATTTAAATGATGTAATATTTAGTTATGGATACTCAAGCCGTAAAACATGCCGTACAACATTCGGGGAGGTATAACCGTAAAGGGTTTGAATCCCCTACCAAACGAGCCAAGGCCTTAGGAGATTCTTATCAGAGTGATTTAATAGGGTCAATAAGGGAAAATGATTTTAGTTTTGAAGAGGGTAGGTTAAAAATAAAACTTGCTAAATCCTTTGGCTTTTGTTGGGGGGTTGAGAGAGCAGTAGCAATGGCCTATGAAACGAGAAGACATTATCCTAACGAGGGGATTTGGATGACAAATGAAATTATTCATAATCCATCCGTTAATAATCATCTAAACAGGATGAATGTTAAAATAATTTCTACCAAAAATGGGATAAAGGATTTTTCCTCAGTCTCAAAAGGCGACGTTGTAATTCTCCCTGCTTTTGGAGCTACAGTTCAAGAGATGCAATTACTTCATGAGAAAAAATGTCAGATAATTGATACTACGTGCCCTTGGGTTTCCAAAGTTTGGCATACTGTTGAGAAGCATAAAAAGCATACTTTTACTTCTATTATTCATGGTAAATATAAACATGAAGAAACTCTTGCCACTAGATCATTTGCAGGAGATTACTTGGTGGTTTTTGACTTAGCTGAGGCTGAATATGTATCGAACTATATTAAAGGAAATGGGGATAAAAATAAATTCATGAATAAGTTTGCTAAAGCTTGTTCAAATGGATTTGATCCAGATATTCATCTTGAGAGACTAGGAGTTGCAAATCAAACGACAATGCTCAAAAGTGAGACAGAGGCAATTGGTAAACTTTTTGAAAAAACTTTATTAACTAAATATGGTCCAGCAAAAATTAATGATCATTTCTTAGCTTTTAATACTATTTGTGATGCGACAGAAGAAAGACAAGATGCGATGTTTTCTCTAGTCGATGAAGACTTGGATATTCTTGTAGTCATTGGAGGTTTTAATTCTTCAAATACGACTCACTTACAAGAAATTGCAATAACTAATAATATTGAATCTTTTCATATTGATATATCAGATAGAATATCCGTTGAGAATAATTCAATTTGTCATAAACCTTTAGAATCTGAATTGATTTTGAAAAAGAATTTTATTCCAGATGGTGAAGTTAAAGTAGGTATTACATCGGGAGCCTCAACCCCTGACAAGGTAGTCGCTGATGTTATTGAAAAGT
This sequence comes from uncultured Prochlorococcus sp., assembly GCA_902609995.1. Classification (GTDB taxonomy): domain Bacteria; phylum Cyanobacteriota; class Cyanobacteriia; order PCC-6307; family Cyanobiaceae; genus Prochlorococcus_A. Next base: position 8,157 of record CACLUD010000006.1, read on the forward strand.
TAATTGCCATTACTAAATAAATATTAATTTTTCTGCTTAATTTCTAACTTTATTAAATACATATCACCTAAAGATCTACGTTATTATCTAGAATAATTAAAAATTATTTGATGTATGGAAGACACAAGACAATCTAATCAAGATCAAACAGCCAAAATGAATGCTTCCAAGGCTCCTCAAAAGGTCGAGGTTGTTGTGGCTAATCCCTCCACAAATTCAGAAGTCAACATATTAGGAGAATTATCTATATTTATTTTAAGGATTGGTTTTAGTGTTTTGATGATTCATCATGGTTTGGAAAAGCTTCAAGATCCGCAAGGCTTTGGAGAATTTGTTGTAGGTAAATATTTCCCATTTTTACCAGGCGACCCTGTTCTTTGGACCTATGGAGCCGCTATTACTCAATTAGTTTGCCCATTAGGATTAGCATTAGGAATTTTTGCAAGACTTAGCTCTCTTGGACTTTTCTCTACGATGGCATTTGCTGTTTATTTTCACCTTTTAGATACAGGTTTAGAGGGGTTTCCATTAGCAGTAGTTGAAGGTCATAATTATGCTTTTGAACTTTCATTCATTTACGGGGCTATCTCTCTTTATTTCTTATGTGCAGGACCAGGAAGATTAGCACTTCTTCGTAAGACAAACAAAATCACTTATTATCCAAAATCAAATTAATTTAGTGTAGAAAATGTCTCTTCTTTGTAAATACCATAGAAATACCTTTTAGATTACACATTTCAATACTTTCTTCATCCCTAATACTTCCCCCTGGTTGAATAATTGAGCTTATTCCATATTCATTAGCAAGCTCTACTGTATCTGCAAATGGGAAGAAACCATCGCTTGCTAAAACGCCTCCATAACCATTTTCTTTAGCAGCTTGTAAAGCTATTTTTGAAGCTCCAACCCTGTTCATTTGTCCTGCTCCGATACCAAGAGTTTGTTGATCTTTTGCAATTACAATGGCATTTGATTTAACGTGTTTGCAAATTTTCCAGGCAAAACTCAAATCTAAATAATCCTGAGAACTTGGAATTTTTTTAGTAACTGAAATCCAACTTTCAGTTTTTTCTTCACTATTATCAGTGTCTTGAACGAGTAATCCTCCCATTATTGATTTAGTAGAAGTCTGCTTCTTTTTTGAGATTTGATCTTTTGGTAACTTTAAAATTCTTAAATTCTTTTTGATTTTTAAAATTTCTAAAGCCTCCGCATCAAAAGATGGAGCTACTACACATTCTAAGAAAATATCTTTGAGGTTAATTGCGGTTTCACTATTCACATTTGAATTAAAAGCAACTATTCCTCCAAATGCGCTAACTGAGTCACATTTCAGAGCATTCAAAAATGCTTGAGAGGCTGAATTACCTATAGAAGCACCACAAGGATTATTGTGTTTTAAAATTACAGATGCAATAGTCTCTGTTGTTGGTTTATCTTTTTCTTCATAGCCAAATTCTAAAACTGTTGAAAGTGCCGACTCAAGATCCAATAGATTGTTATAACTTAACTCTTTCCCTTGTAACTGTTCTGCTGAGTTCCATCCAATATTTTTTAAACCATACCAAAAAGCTTTTTGATGAGGATTCTCCCCATATCTTAAGGTTTTGATTAGTGGATAAGATTCAATATATTTGGAAGGTTGTAAATCTCTTTCTTTTCTTATCCAATTAGATATCGCAGTGTCATAGTCAGCTGTATGTTGAAAAGCTTCAAGTGCTAATTTTGCTTTGTATGTTTCTTTTAACTCCCCTTTTTTACTCTCTTCAAGAAATTCTTGATACTGACTAGGATCAACTAAAACTGAAACGTCTTTATGATTTTTAGCCGCAGAACGAATCATTGATGGTCCTCCGATATCAATATTTTCAATAGCATCTTCCCATTTAGATCCCTTCTCAACAGTTTTCTTAAAAGGATATAAATTTACAACTACTAATTCAATTAGTTCAAGATCGTGAGCCTCTATATCTTTTTTATGTTCCTCATCTGTTCTTTTAGCTAATATTCCTCCGTGAATTTTTGGATGTAATGTTTTAACTCTTCCTCCAAGTATTTCTGGAGAATTAGTAAAATCTGCGACTTTAATAACTGGAATTTTTGCCTCCATTAGATGTTTAGCAGTGCCTCCACTTGATAGAATTTTATAATTAAATTTTTCTACCAATTCTTTACAAAATGGGATTATATTTTTTTTATCAGAGACACTTACAAGAGCAAATGGTGACATTATTGAAAAGTTTACTTACTTAAGAATATAAACATGAAATATGATATTGATCATGAATTTGTCGGGATTAGTTCTCAAACCGCAACTCATAGAATAATTTTGCTACATGGCTGGGGAGCCGATGCAGATGACCTTTTAACACTTGGAAAGGAGATTATAGAAAAAATAAATCTTGATTTTGAGCTAATTTCTTTGAGGGCTTCTGGATTACATCCAAGTGGTCAGGGAAGACAATGGTATCAATTATACCCTCATGATTGGGAGGGGGCTGAGGTTGAAGTAAATAAACTTTTAGGTACATTAAAAAAATTTGATACTGATCAGATTTCAATAGAAAAAACAATTTTGTTTGGTTTTTCTCAGGGAGCAGCTATGGCAATTGATGCAGGATTTAAATTAAAATTAGGACTAATTATTGCTTGTAGTGGTTATCCCCACCCAAACTGGGCTCCAGGAGAAAAATGCCCACCATTAATTATTAGTCATGGTTTATTTGATGACGTTGTGCCTATAGATGCTTCAAGAATTATTCATGAAACGGTAAAAAGTAAGTCTTCTAAATTTTGTGAATTATTAGAATTTGATGGATCCCATCAAATTGATTCAAATTTAATTGATTTTATAAGTTCAAATATAAATAATATTTTTTAAACGAAAGCGTATTCATATTCTTCAATCTCTTCCCAATCATCTGCAGTAAGTTCTAGACCTTCAAATATTTTTTCTTCACCAATTCCCTCAACTACGAATTTCAGTGATGGAAATAGAAAATGATTTTCTTCAGCATATTGGGCGCTAAACAAACCTTTTTCACCCCAAAAAAACCTATCAGTGGTATGTTCATTTCTTCGAACATTGAAAACTGAAGGGGCAGATAAAGCATTTTCAGCTATAAATCTTCTTGCAGCTGTAACTGGTTTATGTTTGCCAGTTTCGATATGATAAATAGGTACATGTGCCATTACTCTTTGGCCAGCCAACCTTCTTCTACTGATTCTTTTTCTCTTTTTTGACATTGATTGGTACTCCTGAAATTATTAATGAGATTAGCCTTATTTATTTTTACTAATCTTATATCTGTGATTTTAAATTCACTTAAATTACATAGAGGACCCATCAACCCCTGATGTAGCTTAAAATATGATTAATTATTCATATTTAAGGCTGGCTTAAGTCAGACCTCTTTATATATCTTAATACTTTTTTCATATTTTACAAGTCCTTTTTCAAATTTTTTTTTAATATTTCACTAATTATGAAGCTCTCAAAAAAATTTGAAGAACTAATAATTAAACAGTTAGAGAGTTTTGGTTGCTCAATGGGAGTGACTCATTTAGTTATCTATCTTGCTTCAACTGAGCAAGGAACTAAAGCATCTTTTGAAATGATTGGTCAATGGCCACAAATTGATAGGCTTCTAATATCAGTAGAAGATGATCCTTCACTAAAAGTTTCTTCTCCTAGTAGAAGATGGTACCCGCTTCAAGAAAACGATATTCTACTTGGTGTCCTTAGGGTGGAAACTGATTTAAAAGAGGGGGATTGGCCAGTATCTCTTGACTCTAGATTAAAAGCACTTTCACTATCTTTAGCTAAATGCGTTTCTATCGAATTAGAACGTCAAAATAAAAATGAAGAAATTAATTATTTAAAAAATCAGGTCAATGTCATAATCCATCAATTGAGGAATCCATTGGCTGCTCTTAGGACATATGCAAAATTACTAATAAAAAGACTTGGTTCAGATGATGACTCTATTGAAATAGTAGAACGCATGATAATAGAGCAAAAGCAAATTAATAATTATGTGGACTCTTTTGCGCAATTAAATTCACCTATTCAACTTCCTCTAGAAATTGGAGAGGAAAGATTATTATTACCACCAAACTTAGATAATAAAAAGCTAATAACTGTTCAGAGTTTATTGAGGCCAATTTTAGAAAGGGGTAAAGCTAATGCGAACTTAGAGAATAGAGGTTGGACTGAACCTTCTCTTTGGCCAGATTGGACTTTATCGCCATTAAAGGCTAAATATGCTGTAATTACTGAAATTGTGGCAAATTTATTAGAAAATGCGTTTAAATACGCCCAAAAAGATGCTGAGATTGGACTCACCATTATGAGTAAAGGTCTGTGTATTTTTGATGATGGTAAAAAAATAACCAAAATTGAAAATGAGAAAATTTTTCAAAAAGGTTTTCGAGGATCTGCGGCTAAGAAGAAGGATGGCACTGGTGTTGGACTTTTTTTAGCGAGGAAATTAGCAAAACAAATCGGAGGAGAGTTGAGATTGCTTGAAAACTCCTCAATTAATGATGTTCAGGAATTAAAAAATCTTAAGAAGAAAAATATTTTCTATTTAGAACTTCCTATAAAAGAATTGCATTCATAAATAACATTGCAGTTTCGACTAGCACGACACTCGCACCACAGGCATCTCCATTGAAGCCTCCAATTTTATTCCCAAGTATGTTTGGAATAGAATAACTAAAAAAAATACCAATCAAAATTAGAAATAAAAATTTAATTAATATAGCTTGGGATGTTATTGAAACAAATTGGTATACGATGAAAATTAAAAGAAAAACAATGGAAATCAAAGATTCTTTTTTAAATCCGTTCCAAAACTTTTTGTGACTAATAGATTTTTTCTTATAACTCGTATATTTAAACTTTTCTATAAAAAATAAATTTGAAAATCTTCCCCAAAATAAGCAAATTGGCAAAACAAAAATTATTTGGTTTTGAATTTTGAGTATGCAAGCAATCTGAATTAAAGTAATAAAAACTAAAGATTGAACGCCAAAAGATCCAACTTTACTGTCTTTCATGGCTTTTAAACGTTTCTTTTTACCCGCAAAAAGACCATCGAAAGTATCCATTAAACCATCGAGGTGTAGACCCCCAGTAATTAAATATCCTGAAGCCAAACAAATTAAAGCAGACGCAAAAATGGACCAAGAGTTTACGCTAAAAAATATAAAAATATAACTCTGTATTGTTCCAATAAAAAATCCCAAAGGCGGCGCAAATTGTGCAATATTTTTGAATTCGGGATTAATTAAAGGTATCTTTGGAAATGTCGTATAGAAAATCCAAGATCCGGCCAAATTTTTTATTAAAAATTTTTTGATGAGATAAAAATAGATTCAAAACTAAATAATAGGGTAGATTAATAAAAAAACGATTAAAAAATTTTATAAATTATCGTGTTTGAATTTGAAATTAAATCGAATTGTAGTAATACAGAGGCAAGAACTGGTACATTTCATACTCCAAATGGTCAGGTAAACACTCCAAGATTTATGCCTGTGGGTACTTTGGCAACGGTTAAAGGAATTTCATCTAAGCAGTTAATCTCTACAGGATCAGAAATGATTCTTTCAAATACCTTCCATCTTCATCTGCAACCTGGAGAAAAACTAGTTAAAGAATCTGGAGGAATACATAAGTTTATGAATTGGGATAAACCTATTCTTACTGATTCAGGTGGATATCAAGTTTTTAGTTTGGCCAAATTAAATAATATTTCTGATAAAGGTGTGGAATTTAAAAATCCAAGAGATGGTAGTCATGTATTTTTATCACCTGAAAAAGTAATGCAGATTCAAATGGATCTTGGTTCGGATGTTGCGATGGCTTTTGATCATTGTCCTCCACACACAGCTAACGAAAATGATATTGAGGAATCTTTGCAAAGAACTCATTCATGGTTGCAAAAATGTGTTGAGACTCATAAGAAATCAAATCAAGCATTATTTGGAATAGTTCAAGGTGGTAAGTATCCAAGATTAAGAGAACATAGCGCTAAATTTACGAGTTCTTTTGATCTTCCTGGAATAGCGGTAGGAGGTGTCAGTGTTGGAGAGGCAGTCGAAGAAATACATAGTGTAATTAATTACATCCCGAAATTCTTACCAATAAATAAACCAAGATATTTAATGGGAATTGGCTCTTTAAGAGAAATTTCTTTAGCTATTGCGAAGGGGTTCGATATATTTGACTGTGTTTTGCCAACAAGGTTAGGACGACACGGTACAGCATTTTTTAATGATGAAAGATTGAATATACGTAATGCCCGTTTTAAAAATGATTTTTCTCCAATAGATAAAACTTGTAAATGTGAAACTTGTAAATCTTACTCTCGTGCTTACTTACATCATTTAGTTAGAAATGATGAAATATTAGGTCTCACTCTTATTAGTATGCATAATATTTCTCATCTAATTCGATTTACAAATGCAATTTCTGCTGCAATAAAAGATAATTGTTTTACAATAGATTTCGCTCCATGGAAAAGATCCTCTATTGCTCACCATACGTGGTAACGTCTTAACATAATTAATTAATTTATTAAGAAGGTGCTCACTCTTTTAAATACATTCGCTGAACTGCCTGAAGCATATAAGGCTTTCGCTCCAACCGTTGACGTTCTTCCTTTAATACCATTATTTTTCTTTTTATTAGTTTTTGTTTGGCAAGCTGCAGTTGGGTTTAAATAAAATCTATTTATGAATTAGAAGGGTATTTCAAGGGAAATTGCATCACCAGAGTTTTCTACTGCACATTCAATAAAATCTGCAATTTTTAAAGCTCTTGAGGCTTGTTCTCCGTCCACTTCGGGTAACTCTTTACCTTGTACGCACTTAAGAAAATGTTCTAATTCTGCATATAAAGGTTCTATAGAGGTTGTGCTTACTTCTTCAACATAACCATCATTTCGATAAACTAATTCTCCATGCTCTGCTGTATAGGATTCATGCGCTTTTCTATGGATTTGTAGAGAATGATTTAAGAAGTCCGTTTCAACTAGACCATTTTGGCAGTGTGCGCTTAAATTCCTAATTTTTTTATGACTCATTTTGCTGGCAGTTAAGCTTGCAATAATATTATTCTTGAAAACCAAAGTAGCATTTACATAATCTATTAAGCCATCACTATTTCTTCCTCCGACGGCGGCTAATTTCTGTATCTTTGAATTAACTAATTCAAGCACTAGATCAATATCATGAATCATTAAATCCATGACTACTGATACGTCATTTGCTCTATCAGCATGAGGGCTATGCCTTCTTGCTTCTAAAACAACAATTTCTTCATTTTGAACTATTTTATTTAACTCTCTAAAAGCAGGGTTAAATCTTTCAATATGTCCAACTTGTAAAAGACAGTTACTAACTTTAGAGGCATTTATTAAAGATTTAGCCTCTAGCTCAGTAGCTGCAATAGGTTTTTCAATAAGAACATTAACACCTGCTTTAAGACAATCTAGACCTACTTTGTGATGGAGAAGTGTAGGGACAGCAATACAAATTGCATCAACTTTAGAAATAAGATCATGATAATCTTTAAACCACTCGCATTGAAATTGCTCTACTGCTAATTTACCTCTGCTTTCGTCTGGATCGGCAACTCCAACTAAATCTGCATCTTTTAGCAAACTAAGCACTCGAGCATGATGCCATCCCATATTTCCTATACCGATTACTCCAACCTTTACTGAGGATGAGGTTGGTTTCATATCTTATATTCCATGTATATTTAGTTATTATCCTTCATTGGATGTCAATTTTAACTTTTTGGCAGAATTATTTTTACACGATCAATTTTGGGACCTGACATTGAAATTATTTCAAATTTAATATTTTTAAAATCTAAACTATCTCCTATTTTTGGGACCATTTGAAATTTTTCAAGAAGAAATCCTGCGAGGGTATGATAATCAGCTCCTTCTGGCAGAAAACATCCTAACTTTTTGTTGATTTCTATTATTTCTGCTTTACCAGCAATTGACCACTTCTGAGAAAAATTATCTAACATTTTCATATCAGAATATACTCTGCTAGTTAGCATTTCTTCCCCAACAATTTCACCAGTAAGATCAGCTGCAGTGATAAGGCCCTCAGTCCCACCATGTTCATCAACAACTAGCAAAAATGGATTGTAATCTCTAACGATAGGTAATATTTCTGCTAATGAGCATGTCTCTATTACTTTTGTTACTGGCAAAAGGAATGGCTCTAGTAATGTATTTGCTCCCATTTCACTTCTAGATATTGGTTTTGCTAAATAACGTAAATCTAAAACTCCTAAAACATCATCTAGTGACTCACCAATTACAAAAAAACGAGCATGCCTTGTTTTATCAACCTGTTTCATAAGTTCAGCAAAAGTAATATTTTTTGGCAAAGTTACCATTTCAGATCTTGGAATCATTACTTCTTTGACTTGAGTATCTTTTAAAGCAAAAACTCCTTCTAAGATATTTTTTTCATCAGGTTTTAATCCTGTGACATTATCTGTTTCTATTAATGTTTCTAATTCACCTGCCGATAATACTGAATTTAATGAATCCCATTTGTTGTTTAGATTAAATAATCTTAAACAAGCACTTGCAAAAAATTCAATTACAGAAACAATAGGTTGCATTCCTTTCCGAACCGCATCGAATATTGTAGTTAATCTCAAAGCGGCTGACTCTGGATTATTAATTACTAATGCTTTAGGAATAAGACCAGATATAAGGGTGACTACAAGTACAATAAAAAAAAAGAATAAGAGATCATATATTCGATTTGAAAATTTATTTAAGTTCCAAAAATCATTAGCCAAACCTTTACTTAACCAGCCAATAGCTATAAGAGAAATTGTCACGCCAAATTGAGATGCTATTAAAGAAGATCTGAATCTTTTTTGAATTTTTAAAATAGAGTTTGCTCCTTTCTTTTTCTCTTCTATCAGTCTTAAAACTTTACTTGGCCTTATTAATAAAAATGAAAGTTCACTCGCAGCAAAAAAAGCTGGAAATATCAAAAGGAAGAATAGCAAAGTTATTTTCATTCAATAACAAATTTGTGATGGGGGTGGCGAGGATCGAACTCGCCTAAGCCAAATTATGAGTTTGGTGCATTCACCAGATTGCTACACCCCCAGGTTTTTTGTAGAAATAATTAATTACATTCAATTTACATACAATATAAAAAATAATATTTCAAAAAGCACCAACTTAGTAAGTTTTTGTGAGATTTCTTTTTTTTCTCCTAATCTTGAAATATAAGGTGACCTTCTATTAATGAACAATTTTTCTCAGAAGAATAATCTAAATAAGGAGAATTTATTAAAACTTTTAATTGAAAAATCTTATAAGAAAGGAAACTTTATTTTGGCATCTGGTAAACAAAGTGCTCATTATCTAAATTGTAAACCTGTATCCTTAAATGGCACAGGGTTGCAGTTAATTAGTAATTTGTTTTTAGAGTTAATGGATCCAAGTTCAAAAGCGGTGGCTGGGTTAACTTTAGGTGCCGATCCTTTGGTTAGTGGTTTAATCGTAATGGCAGCTTCTAAAGGATTGTTACTAGATGCTTTAATAATCAGGAAAGAAATAAAAGAATATGGAACAAAGGCTGGATTAGAGGGGCCTACATTAAAAGAAGGAACTGTAGTAACTGTCTTGGAAGATGTTGTCACTACTGCTGGATCAGCTATTAAAGCAATTAATAAGTTAAGAGAAAATAATCTCATCGTTAAAGAAGTTTTGTCTATAGTTGATAGAAGAGAAGGAGGATATGAGGCCTTAAGAGAACAAAATATACAATTAAAAAGCTTATTTTCAATAGAAGACTTTCTCTAAATAATGTCCAAAATTAAAGAAAATAAAGAACAAATTTGGCTTGAAAAATTTGATTGCTTTTCTATTACTGGAAAAGATAGTAAAAGATTTTTAAATGGAATAACGACAGGAAATATTATTGATTTAAATAATAAGGTTTTAAAAACTTGCTGGTTATCCCCAAATGGAATTTTAAAGTCATTACTTGAAATTAATTTCTTAGAAAATAAATTAGAAGTAATTGTCTTAGTAGGGAATACTAATGAGATTAGAAAATACTTTCATGACATTATTTTTCCCTCCGATGATGTTTCCTTAAGTGATACTTTTTTAATAAATAGACTTCAGCAAGTTGATGATTTTAACTCATGGAGAATCAATCAACCTATATTTTTTAAAAATGAAGATAAAAAATATGATTTTTACAAAAATAATCTAAATTCAATAAATACTAATGACTTGCAATTGTGGAAGATTAATCAGGCTATACCAACTTTAGAAAGTGAAATTAATGGAAAAAATAATCCACTTGAATTAGGACTCGCAGATCTTATAGATTTCAATAAAGGTTGTTATTTGGGTCAAGAAACAATGTCAAAAATCAGGAATGTTTCTTCTCTAAAGCAAGAGATAAGAATATGGACGGCTAAGGATAAAGATAAAGATTTCAGTTTAGAATCTGAAAATAAGATCATTTATAATAATCCGAATAAAGAAAAATCGGTTGGTTACATCACCAGTACTCATAAATTAGATTCTCAAATAATAAAAGGATTGGCAATGATAAAGAGGAAATATATAGATAAGGAAAATTGTTTTTTTACTGATAATTTTGGCCAAATTTCAATAGATAAATCTGTGGGTTCAACTTTCCTTTAATTAGTCTTTTCATGTTTTTTGATTAACCACTTTGCGATTTGAAGTGTAGCCAAACAGTCATCTCGATTATATTTAATTATTTTTTTTAGGAAAATATCATTTAAACTACTTTTATATTGAATCCACCAATATAAAGCTTTTGATCCACTTATATTTTTTTGCTCCCATTCGAAGCCCATCCAATTAGCAACTGTTTTTAAACTATAGTTTCTAATAGGTAATATCCACGATCTTCTTATAATTAAGTGTAAGTCTATAAATCTGGAATTTAGGATTTCAATTTCTTTTACATCGAGATCTGATTGCCTAGCTAAATTTAAAATTGCAATTTTCTCAGTCTCTCCATAATGCAAAACTGGCCAGTATTTTTGAGAAAAAAGTTTTTGAATAATTTCTTGATTTGATGTTTTAGTATTATTTTTAAGATTTAATATTGGATCATAAAAATCATCTTCAATATTTTCAAACAAATTATTTACTTTTAAAAATCCATATAAAAAATCATGTTTATCATCTGGATTTGACTCGATATCAAAAATAAAGAATCCCGAATCTTTATTTATTAAAAGATAAGATAAGTCTTTATTTCCCAAAATTCGAATTGGTATTCCTGATAAATATGCTTTTGATTGCTTTATAATTTTTGCAGCTTTTTCAAATCTTTGCTCCTTGAATTGAAAAAGTTTTTCTCCTAAATCGATTTTCTTTGTAGCAGCTAGCTTTTTAATATTAGATATCCCATTTTTTTGTAGAAACAAGGCTGTTTTAGAACCAATACCATCTATATCAGTTAGATATCCATTATCTTTTGCTTCTGTATCACAAAACTTTTGCCATGAACATATCGTACATTTTTTCCTGTCTTCAGTAATATCTGGAATAGATCTTTTTAGATAGTCATTTAAATTTAAAAAGGTATTTGTTACTTTCTTTCTTAATCGTGGATTTAAATCAATTTTTTCAATATTAATTCGATTTGAAAAATTTGAAATTACCAATCCTTTTTCAATTTTTGCTTCTTGAAAGGGCTCTAATAACATCGAACAAAAAGCTAAATCGAATAGATGCTCTTTTGTTGTTCTATGACCTAACTTATATACAACAGGTATATATTTATATTCGCCCCATTTGCTATGACCACCTACTTTTTTAAGTAATTGAGGTTGCATTTCTGTATTAATATTATTGATTACTTTAGATCTTGCTTTTAATCCGATTACCCCATTTTTACCCCTCTTACAGGCTTTTTCCCCAGAATATAAATCTCCATCACTTAGTTTATAAAAGGTTTTGTATCGTTTAATTATTTCTATAGATTGATGTGGTGACCAAATTCTTTGAGACTTATTGCCTTGATAATCGAGCCAAGCTTTTCTTTTGCATCTTATAAAACTTTTTAAATAAAGATTATTCAAATTTTTTTGCAAAGGCGGTTTAAATTCATACTTCTATAAATTAATATAGATAATTATTGGAAATTAAGGAACTATTTAACTTTGTCTTCAAATGAACTAGATGAAATAAAATTTGGAACTGATGGCTGGAGAGGAATAATTGGTCTTGATTTCAATCTATCAAATCTATCAAGAGTAGTAGTCGCTTCTTGTCAGGAATTATATTATCAATACTTCGAAGAAACTAATTCTAAAAAAATTCTTATAGGTTACGATCGTAGATTTATGGCAAATGAGTTTGCAAAGGAAATAGCATCTTTTGTGAAAGGATGTGGTTTTGAACCCATCCTTTCTACTAGTTATGCTCCAACACCCTCCTGTAGCTTATACGCCAAAAAATTTATGTTTTTAGGTTGTTTAGTTATTACTGCAAGTCATAATCCTTATAATTGGTTGGGTTTAAAGATTAAAAGTTTTAAAGGATGTTCTGTTGATGAATCTTTTACAAAGGAAGTTGAAAAAAGGTTGCTTCTGGGAAACCCAATTGAACGATTGGAAGATGTATATGAAAAAGTTGACATTAAGGCGTTTCACTTAGATCAGATAAAATCTAATTTTAATATTGATTTTATTGCAAGTAATTTAAAGAAAATGAATTTGCATATTTTTGTTGATTCTATGCATGGTTCAGCAGCAAATTGCCTTAGTCAGATCTTTGAAGGTTATGATTCAAAAATTGTTACTGAAATTAGAGCAGATTATGATCCTTTATTTGGTGGAAATCCTCCAGAGCCACTACTAAAGTATTTAGATAATTTAAGTGCAATATTAACAAGAACTTCTAAAAAAGGTATTAAAAGTCTAGGTATAATTTTTGATGGTGATGGCGATAGGATTGCTGTAATTGATGAAAAAGGAAGATTTTGTAGTACTCAAGTTTTATTACCTTTCTTTATTAGTTATTTGGGAGAAAAGAATAAGAATTTATATCCAGTACTTAAAACTGTAAGTGGTTCAGACATAATTAGTAATATCGCAAAAAATCAAAATAGAGAGGTCGTCGAACTACCGGTTGGTTTTAAATATATTGCAAAAAAAATGATTAAAGAAAAAATATTTATTGGAGGAGAGGAATCAGGAGGGGTAGGTTTCGGAGACTTCATGCCGGAGAGAGATGCTATATATGCAGCTATGATTTTATTAAATGGAATCGCGGAAAAATCAAAATATTTATATGAAACTTTAGATCAAATTAAAGAAAAATTTGGTCCAAGTTTTTATAGAAGAATTGATATTAAATTTCCAAATCAATCAGAAAAAGAAATTCTTGAAAAATATATTAAAAATAATATTCCATCAAAAATATGTGGTTATAATATTCTAAATGTTTCAAATATCGACGGCATAAAATTGAGAATGGATAATAATTTTTGGCTATTATTTAGGTTTTCAGGAACAGAGCCTCTTTTAAGGTTGTATTGTGAGGCAAAATCTGAAAATGATTTAAATGAGGTTTTGGAATGGAGTCAAGAATACATAAATAAATTAAAAAATATAAAATGAAAAAATTATATTTAGCAAGTAAAAACCAAGGGAAAATTGAAGAATATAAAAAACTACTTCTAAACATAAATTGCCAATTATTACTTCAACCAGAATCAATAGAAGTTGAAGAAAATGGGATTACATTTCGAGAGAATGCAATCAAAAAGGCAAAAGAAGTTTCTAAAGCAACAAGAAACTATGCTATTGCAGATGATTCTGGAATATGTATTGATGCTTTGGATGGGAAGCCAGGAATTTACTCATCAAGATATGCAGAAAATGATCAAAAAAGAATTGAAAGAGTTTTACATGAACTTGATGGAGAAGAAAATAGAGGTGCTTTCTTTATTGCGAATGTTTGTGTTTGCAATCCAACTGGGCATGTAATATTAGAATCACAGGCTAAATGTTTTGGAAGTATTATTTTAAAACCTAGAGGAAATAGTGGTTTTGGCTATGATCCTATTTTTGAGGAGTTATCAAGTAAATTAACATTCGCTGAGATGAATAATGAATTAAAAGATATATGTAGTCATCGAGGTAAAGCAGTAAAAAAAATCATTCCTCAATTGTTAAAAATATTTGACTGATTAATTATTAACCCATGATCCATGTAAGCCATGAGGAATAGATATTGGAAGCTCATAAACGGCTAATTCTTTTAAGTCTTTAGCATCTAGTATCACAAGATCACTTCCTCTTCTACTACCATTCCATAACAGGATAAATAAGTAACCCTCATCTTCTTTGTTTGATGATTGTGTAGGGACCATTATTGGTTCACTAACGAATCCGCTAGGTGCGGCTGACCAAGAAATTTCCTCTTTGGTATTCAAATTTATTTTTTTAATGGCTTGTAAAGGAGCATTCCCTAATTTCTTATCTGTACAAGCCATCCAAGAGTAAGTTGCTTTTAATCCTAAGAATTTAGGGTTTACAGTAGCGAATTCGCAACATTGTGAACTTAAAGTTTCAAGCTTAGAAGTTTTACCCTTTAAGTCGATAATAGATCTTTTTAAATTACCCTCTGGATATTTATCAAAGTCAATATCCCTAAAATTTTCATCAGGTCCAACAGATGGAAAATCATCGTAAAAAATACTATCCAAAATTATGTTTGAATCTTTTTCATATGCATTAACATGATGAAAAACAAATCCATCTGGTGCATCTATAGTTATTGATGGTTGACCCTTAAATAAACCACTTTCTCTTGGGATTATAAAGAATTTAGCTTTTTTATTAGGATTCGATTTTAAACATTGAGCGGCTCCTTTTTGGCCCATTACAAATGGTAAAGGATTAAAGTCGATGGCATTCTGTAAAAATATTGCCCAATTCGTTGTAATTGCAAAATCATGAAGGAATGCAAATCCATTAAATGTATCTTTCCTATCGATTATCAATTTACCAGTATTTTCACCAGCATTTGAGAACTCCATTAATCTAATAGTACTTTTTGGACCAGTTTGTACTCCAAAAGTAACTAAAAGTTCAGATGAAGCATTTGAATTAAAATCAGCTTTTGGATGAGCACTAAATGCTTCGTTGCTCTTTAAAACTCCACTTAAAGTTGTCAATCCGATGGTATCAAGATTATTAGGATCTAAAGCATGTGGACCTGCTGCTTCCCATAATGCAAGCACTTCATTACCTAGTTTTACGACGTGAGTATTAGCAATATTTTTAAATTTTAAATCTAGAGCATTATTTAAAATTCCTCCACTTTTTTGAGTCCCAAATACTCCTCTATATATAAATTTATTAATCTTTTTTTCTTCTAAAAAACCTTTTGTTCGCACAAACTTATTTGTTAATGATGGTTTTCCATTCTCAAACCTAATTGCTGTAATCATCCCATCTCCATCAAAGGGATGATGAACCCATTGACCTCCTCTTTCTAAAATCCCTGGACCATTCCTGAATAAAGTTCCATTTAATTCATAAATATTTTCCCCTTTACTTATATCTAATGGTTTATTTGTTAATTCTTTTTCAACATTTTTGTATGCGCTAGCCCACTCTTCTTTCTTATAAGATTGATTAGTATTAGTTTGTTTTTCTTGAATATTGGTCACTTTTAAAATTTTAACTTCGTTTATTTTCGCCAAAAATATATGAAATTGTGGCTAATTTAAAAAAATACTGAATTTAACTATCTAATCACTTTCTAACATTCCTTTACTACTTGGGATAGTTCCACATCTTCTGATATCTATTTCAGAAGCCATTCTCATTGCTCTTGAAAAGGCTTTAAAACATGCCTCAACTATATGATGAGAATTTGTGCCTTGTATTTGATTGATATGAAGAGTGATTCCACTATTATTTACAAAAGCTATAAAAAATTCCCTTACTAATTCAGTATCATAATTGCCTATTCTTGGTGCTTTTAATTTGAGATCATAAGACAAATGAGGCCTACCTGAACAATCTAATGTTACTTGAACTAAAGCCTCATCTAAAGGTGCAAAAAAATGACCAAATCTGTTTATGCCTTTTCTTTCTCCTAGGGCTTTAGTAAAGGCTTTCCCAAGAGCAATACCTACATCCTCATTTGTATGATGGTCATCAATTTGTGTATCTCCAATAGCTCTTATTTTTAAATCAAATAATCCATGACTTGATATTTGATGTAACATATGATCTAAAAAAGGTATACCAGTATCAATTTCAGAAATTCCATTGCCATCTAAATTAAGAATAATACTAACATCTGTTTCATTTGTTTTTCTTTTAATTTCAGCTTTTCTTGAGGATGACATTTAATTTGTTTAAATTGTAATTTACATTCCATTAATGCAATAACCTGCATCAACATAAATAGTTTGGCCTGATATGCCACTTGAAAGATCACTTAAAAGAAAAGCAGCTGTATTTCCTACTTCTGTCTGAGTAACTGTTCTTCGTAGGGGAGCTTTTTCTTCAACATTATGGATCATATCCAAAATGCCACCTATTGCAGAACTCGCAAGTGTTCTAATTGGACCAGCACTTATTGCATTTACTCTTACCTGCTTTTCAGGGCCCAGTTCTGCAGAAAGGTATCTCACTGAAGCCTCCAAAGCTGCTTTTGCTACACCCATTACGTTGTAGTTAGGTATAGCTCTCTCAGATCCTAGATAAGTTAAAGAAACTACCCCAGCACCATCACTGAAAAGTGGTTTGGCAGCTTTACATAGAGGCGCTAAAGAATAAGCACTAATATTCAAAGCTCTATCAAAACCTTCGGATGTAGTCGCACTATAATCTCCAATTAATTCATCACGACCTGCGAATGCAAGACAATGCACTAACCCATCAATTTGCCCCCAATTGTTTTTAATATTTTCAAAAATTTCTTCAATTTGAGAAGGATTTTGAACATCAAGTGGGAGGAATAATGATGGCTCTAAATCTTTGGTTAATTCTCTAACTTTTGATTCAAATCTTCCTTTTTCATCAGGTAAATAAGTAATTCCTAGTTCAGCACCACCTTTTGAAAGTTGTTGAGCTATTCCCCATGCTATTGAACGATTGTTGGCAATTCCTGTTACTAGAATTTTTTTGCCAGTTAAATTTAGAAGCATTTTATTTCTTATTTATATAATTGTCCTACAAAAAGGACACATCTTTGCAAATTACTGCAAAATATACAATAAATTTCAACTATAGGGAATATTTTTAGCATGGTTAAAACAAATTCAATGTTTTTGGAATTAGGGACTCAATTACCTTCTTTCGAAATGATTAATACCAATTCATCTGATAAAGAAAACTATAATTTATCCAGACTAGATAATAGGCATTTACTTTTAATGTTCATTTGTGCCCATTGCCCTTTTGTGAAATATATCGAAAATCATATTTCAATTTTAAGTAGTGATATTGAGGATAAAGTTCAAACTATTGCAATTTCAAGTAATGATATTGTCACTCATCCTTCAGATTCTCCAGATTGTTTAAGAAACCAAGCTCAATTACAAGGCTGGCGTTTTCCTTATCTTTATGATGAAAGTCAATTTTTTGCCAAAGAGTTAAAGGCTGCATGTACGCCTGATTTTTATCTTTTCTCAAATGCTGGAAATAGAAAATTTTCCCTTTTTTATCATGGACAATTAGATAATAGTAGACCTAGTAATAATATTGCTATAACTGGTGAAGACTTACGAGCTGCAATTAAGAGCTTAAATAGTAATAGTGATTTTCCTAATCCTCAAAGACCATCCCTTGGTTGTAATATTAAATGGATTCCGGGTAAAGAACCCGATTGGTTTAAATGAATTAAATAAAATATTTATTTCAGAGGAAATTTATTAATATAGAAAGAATTTGTACTAAAGGACTTGGTTTCCAAAAATGTTTAGTAATTCTTATGAAGAACAAGTTTATGTATCAGAGAATTTGATTATTATTTTAAAAAATTTTTTTAAAGAAATTCAAATTTGTGCGTAAAGATCTTTAAAAAGTCTTTGCTGAACATTGTGATTAACTAAAGCCCCTGAATAATTATTTTTTTCTAAATCAGATATCTCACCATTAAGGATATCTGCATTAGAAACCTTAGATAACTCAGGAATCCAATATTTAATATATTTGCAAATAGGATCAAATTTTTTTGTTTGAGTATATGGATTGAAAATTCTTAATGGTTTTGGATCCATACCACTACTTGCACTCCATTGCCAGCCACCATTGTTTGCGGCTAAGTCACCATCAACCAATACCTTCATAAATTTTTCTTCACCTAATTGCCAATTGCAAATAAGATCTTTTACAAGAAATGAAGCCACTATCATTCGACACCTATTATGCATCCAACCAGAACTATTAAGTTGTCTCATTGCTGCATCAATAATAGGAACTCCAGTCTGTCCATCACTCCATCGAGTAAACCATTTATGATTATTTTGCCAAGGGAAAAGGTCCCATTTTTTTCTATAGGGTCCTTTTTCTAATTCTGGAAAATTAAATAAGCAATGTTGATAGAATTCTCGCCAAACTAATTCTTTCTGCCAAGTTTCTATCGATAGTTGATTGTTCTTCTTTATATTTATTAAGTCAGGAAATAATGTTGCATCCCAGACTTTTCGTATACTAATAGTACCAAATCTCAATGAAGCACTAAGGAAAGATGTTCCATTCTGAGATGGAAAGTCTCTTGAAGAGTCGTAAGATCCGATTTTATCTTGGTAAATAAATTGATCTAATAATTTTTCTGCAGCGAGCTCTCCTGGTTTACAAGGACATAATTCAAATCCAGAAAAATTTATATTTTTTTTAAATCGATCTAATATTAATCTTGATGTATCAATTTTCTTTATTTCTTTAAGACCAATCTCTAAATCTTTTAAATTACCAATATTATTTAAACTTTTTTTCGAATTAAATAAATTTATTTTCGACTTTAAATTCTTGTAAAATGGACCATAAACTGAATATGGTTTGTTACCTCCAGTGAAAATTTGAGAAGGCTCTATTAATAGGTGATCCCATGATTCTATGTAGTCAATATTAAAATTTTTTAAAGTATCTTTTATTTCTGAATCTCGATGAATTTCATAAGGTTCTATTGCTTTATTCCAAACAACAAACTTAGCATTAATTAATTTAGCAAATTTAGGTATCAGAATTAAGGGATCACCCTCATCTATAATCAATCGACTTCCGAGATTTTTCCAATTTTTACTTAATTCTTCAAGTGAATTCCCAAGAAACCATGCTCTGGATTTCGCATTAAAGTCGTAAGAATAATTTTGATCTAAGATATAGGTTGAGGTTATAGCATTTGATAAAGAAAATGCTTTTTTCAAAGCATTATTATCATTGATTCGAAGATCTTTTCTATGCCAAAAAAGTATTCTGGGATTATTCATTTAATTCCCAAAAATTGCTTTGCTCTAAACCAGGCTGTTACAGTTTTTGCATCCAGAATTTCATTACCGCTACAAATTAAATTATCTAAACTTTCAGGTTCCATAAGTAAAACTTCTATATCTTCATCTAAATCTCCTTTTACCTGATTATTTAATTTGCTTAAATCGCGTGCAAGAAATAAATGAATTACTTCATCCGAATATCCAGGAGCATTGACGAGAGTACCTAGTTCATCCCACTTTTCTGCTTTATATCCAGACTCTTCCTGAATTTCTCTTTTGATTGAGTTTAGTGAGGTCTCTCCTATTTCTAAAGTACCTGCAGGAAACTCAAGTAAATATCTTGATACAGCAAATCTATATTGGCGAAGAAGTATAACTTTATTTTCATTTGTTATTGGTACAGCTAATGCAGCGTTTGGGAATATTATTTGTCCGTATTCATCTTCATGTCCATTGGGAAGCTCAATTCTATTTATTTCAAAACTAAATTTTTTTGTTCTTAATTCAGATATTTTTTCTTTAAAAATGGCTTTTTTGAAGTAATTTTTATATTCCATAATTTAAATAAAAATACCCTAACAATTATTTTAGAATTTTGTAAATTAATCAACAAGCCATCTTGGTTCTTCTATTTTTTTAACTGTTTGTGTTCTGCTTAGGACCTCAGACAAAGGAGATATTACAAAATTTCGATTCATAAATCTTGGGTGAGGCAATATTAATTCTTCATCCTTGAAACAAAAATCTTCCCACCATAAAATATCTAAATCTAAACATCTAGATAGCCATTTCATATTATTGGGTGTTTTTTTTCTCCCAAAATTTCTTTCCAAATTTTTCAATTCTCTTAGGAGTAATTTTGCGTTGTTTGTGTTTAGGTTTGGTAAAAACTTACTTTTTACTAAAAGAAGAGTATTTAAATAATTTGGTTGATCATCCTTAACTCCATGAGGACTTGTCTCATATATTGATGACCAACAAAAAATTGTTTTTGATGATTCAATTTCTTTCTCAAAAGATTTAGATTGATTAATCCAATTCTTGATAAGGTTCTCTATCTTTGGTTTACAAATTATTAATGATTCGATAGGTTTACCATAATTACTATCAATATTTGCTCCTAGAGATATACATAGTCCATTTTTGATATTAAGATTTGATAATTCCACTACAAAAAACTACGTTATTGGATAAATTCTATATCAGGGATTTTTAAAGTGATTTTGGAACAAAAGTTAAAAGTGAAAGAAGACATAAAGAATTTAATGCAAAAGAAGGATTCGTTTAGAGCATTTCCATTAGCTGCAATTACAGGTCACAGCTTATTAAAATTATCTTTACTTTTAGCAGCTGTCGATCCTAGCTTAGGAGGAGTAATCATCGCTGGTGGTAGAGGTACCGGCAAGTCGGTATTGGCAAGAGGTTTGCATTCATTAATCCCACCCATAGAAATAATAGATAATGAATTAATACTCGAGAAATTAAATGATAATAAGACTTCTTTCAGACCTATAAGTAGAAATTTAGATCCAACTAGACCTGAAGAATGGGATAAAAATATTAATCAATTAATAGCGAAAATTATCGGTATTGATTACCTTAATCAAATTGAAAGTATTCCAAGCAAGGTTGTACAGGCTCCCTTTATTCAAGTCCCAATTGGAATTACGGAAGACAGACTCGTTGGATCTATAGATGTTTCTGCTTCATTGAATACAGGCGAGCAAGTTTTTCAGCCAGGAATTTTAGCAGAGGCTCATAGGGGTGTTTTGTATGTTGATGATATTAATTTATTGGATGACGGGATTGTAAATTTAATTCTTGAAGCTACTGGTAGAGAACAAAATAATATTGAAAGAGATGGATTAAGTCTTTCTCATCCTTGCAGATCACTTTTGATTGCAACTTATAATCCTGAAGAAGGAGCTTTAAGAGATCATGTATTAGATAGATTTGCAATTGTTCTTTCTGCGGATCAATCGATAGATAATAAACAAAGAGTTGAAATAACAAAATCTGTATTATCTCATGCTGAAAACAATATAAAGTTTTCAGAAAAATGGTCTGAAGAATCTGATAATTTATCCACCCAGTTAATTTTGGCTAGGCAATGGTTAAAGGATATAAAAATTACTAAAGAACAAATAACTTATTTAGTAAATGAAGCCCTTAGAGGTGGAGTCGAAGGTCATAGATCTGAGTTGTTTGCAGTGAAAGTTGCCAAAGCAAATGCGGCCCTTAGAGGTGATGAAAATGTTAATTCTGAAGATTTAAAGGTTGCAGTAAGGTTAGTAATACTTCCAAGAGCTACGCAAATACAACCTCAGGATGATGATATTCAACCACCACCGCCTGAGGATCAAAGCCCCCCCCCCCCTCAGTCAAATGATGAAGATTCTGAACCTGAATCTTATGAAAATGAAGACAATCAAGAAGAAGAACAAGATAATTCTGATGGGGAAGAAGA
This sequence comes from uncultured Prochlorococcus sp., assembly GCA_902609995.1. GTDB lineage: Bacteria > Cyanobacteriota > Cyanobacteriia > PCC-6307 > Cyanobiaceae > Prochlorococcus_A. The sequence goes on from CACLUD010000006.1 coordinate 30,142, forward strand.
CTCTACTCCTGATATTCCAGAAGAATTTATTCTTGATCCTGAATCATGCATGGTAGATCCTGATTTATTGCTTTTTTCATCAGCAAAATCTAAAGCAGGAAATAGTGGTAGTAGATCAGTAATTCTAAGTCAAAGCAGAGGTAGATATGTCAGACCCTTAATTCCAAGAGGTAAAGTAGAAAGAATTGCTGTTGATGCTACTCTAAGAGCGGCTGCTCCATATCAGAAATCTAGAAGATTAAAGAATCCGAACAAAACTATAATTATTGAAGAAAATGACTTTAGGGCAAAGCTCCTTCAAAAAAAGGCAGGAGCATTAGTTATTTTTTTAGTTGATGCTAGTGGTTCTATGGCACTTAACAGAATGCAAAGTGCTAAAGGTGCTGTCATCAGACTTTTGACTGAGGCTTATGAAAATAGAGATGAAGTAGCTCTCATACCATTTAGAGGTAATCAAGCAGAGGTTCTTTTGCCTCCAACAAGATCTATTACTGCAGCAAAAAGAAGGTTAGAGACTATGCCATGTGGAGGGGGGTCTCCTTTAGCTCATGGGTTAACTCAATCAGCAAAAGTAGCAAAAAATGCTCTTACTACAGGAGATATAGGTCAGGTCATTGTTGTTGGAATAACTGATGGGAGGGGGAATGTCCCTTTAGGTACATCATTAGGACAAGCAGAAGTTAATGAAAACGAAAATGTGGATTTAAAACAAGAAGTATTAGATATTGCCGCTAAATACCCAATGTTAGGAATAAAGTTATTGATTATAGACACAGAAAGGAAATTTATAGCTAGTGGCTTTGGAAAAGAACTAGCAGAAGCTGCACAAGGTAAATATGTTCAATTGCCTAAAGCTACTGATAAGACAATTGCCTCAATGGCCTTAAATGCAATTAATGAATTTTAAATTTTTTACGGATAAATCTCATTAAGGAATTTTGATAGTCCAATTGTTAAATCTCTTATGGATTTAGTTAATTCTTTATCTTTCATTAATTGTTCAAGATCATCACTCATGTTATCAAATTTGCCTGATATTGATTCGGCCGCTTCGATTGTTAATTTAATATCTTTTAGAGTTTCTTCGTCATTGATAGTAGACAAAATATTGTTTAAATGACCTGCTGCAATTGTTACTTCTGTTATAAGAGGTTTAATTCTGATTATTTCTTGCCTTGATAAATAAATTAGTTCATCAAGATTTTCTTGTGTTTTATCAAATTGGTCTATTGACTTAAGTACATTTTCAATTAAATTTTCTTGATTTGATTCTTTAAGTATTTGATTTATTCTATTAGTGATATTTGAAAGGCTCGATAGCTGCTTCCCAGTAATAGTGTCTCCTTCGCAAATTATTAATTTAGTATCACATTTCTCTGATGTTGCTTTTGCAGTATTTTTTGGAATTGTTTTTTCACTAGTTTCTAATGCAACTTGAACATCGCCTCCTAAAAATGAATTCGTAACAACTCTTGCGAATGCGGGTTTGGGAAGAATAATGTCTGGATTATTTAAAACAATTTTTGCTTTGATTGATTCATTAGTAAAAAGAATATCCTCAATTGAACCTACCAATATCCCTCTGTAAGTTACTGGAGATTTTTTTGATAAACCGCTTGCATTATTAAACTCTGCAAAAAGATACCAATTTTTTGAGGACAGTTTTACACCTCTTAACCAGAATGAAAAAAATGTAAATACTAATATTCCTCCTAATAAGGAAAATCCTACTATCGAATCTCTTAAGCTTCTACGCATAACGTTTAAATGTCTTTTGGTTGCATTGGCCCAGCAAGTTTCCCATTTCTAAATTGAAAAACATAAGGATCATCACTCTCTTTAAATTCATCAATCGAACCAGCCCATCTGAATTTACCTCCATAAAGCATAACAACTTTTTCTGAAGTCCTTTCTATAGTACTAAGAACGTGGCTAACAACAATGGATGATCCATTGGCTTTATTATTTGTCTTATTGATTAAGTCTTCAATTCTTGATGAAGCAATAGGGTCAAGACCAGCAGTAGGTTCATCAAAAAGTAATAATGGCTGACTTTTTTTAACTAAATCTTGATCTGTAATTAATGCTCTCGCAAAACTTACTCTTTTTTGCATACCACCGCTTAATTCATTTGGAAGCTTTTTCTCAACATTAAATAATCCAACTTCTTGTAAACATTCTCTTACAGTTTCTTGAATAAATTTCTTAGATAAATTTTTGTTTTTTTGAAGTATGAAGCCTACATTTTCTTCAATAGTTAAAGATCCTAATAAAGCAGGATTCTGAAAAACTAACCTTACATCTGGAGGATTAGTTTGATCTAATCTTAAGTAAGTTTGTTTTTGTCCAAATATGCTTAATTCACCCGCAGTGGGTAGAATTAAACCTGCCAAAATTTTTAGTATAGTTGATTTCCCAGAACCTGAAGGGCCAACAATAGCTAATTTTTCTCCCTCATAAAGTTTTAAATTGATTTTATTTAGTACATTAAGTTCTCCCCAACTAATTGAGAGATTATTGGTTTCTACTGCATGTTTTGTTTTTTTCAAATTGTATAAAGTGCAATTAGTCTTTAAATACATTTTGCCTACTTTTTAAAAATAAAAAAGGATGTATGTATTTGATTTATAATCAATTTATATATTTAAATTTAAAAAATTTAAGAGGATTTTGATGCAGAAGAAGAAAAAAAGAATAAAAAAGATAAATAGAACCTTATCTTATTTTAAAAAGTCGAATTTAGGTTTGATAAATAAAATTTTAAGAATTCTAAGTTGGCTATTGCCAGGGTTAGTAATCAAAAGATGGCTGGTAACTTCTGCTATTGGATTATTAACTTCTTTATTAGGGATTGTAATCTGGACTAATTTAAGACCTCTTTATTGGTTAATAGATGTCTTTTTCTCGATAATGAAGGTGGTGACAAAAATTTTACCTATTTCAGTTTTAGGACCATTAATCCTTTTGTTTGGTCTTCTCTTGATTGGTATTGGGCAAAATAGGAGTATTGATTCTATACAAAAAGCTCTTGCTCCAGAAAAAAATACATTTTTAGTTGATGCACTAAGAGTAAAAAGGAAATTAAATAAAGGCCCAAATATTGTTGCTATTGGAGGAGGCACCGGCTTGTCAACATTATTGAAAGGCCTAAAAAACTACAGCAGTAATATAACTGCAATAGTTACAGTTTCAGATGATGGAGGTAGTAGCGGGGTTTTAAGAAAACAATTAGGAGTTCAGCCACCTGGAGATATCAGAAATTGTTTGGCAGCCTTATCAAATGAAGAACCAATATTAACAAGATTGTTTCAATACAGATTTTCTGGAGGTAGTGGATTAGAGGGACATAGTTTTGGTAATTTATTCTTATCTGCTTTAACAACAATTACGGGGAGTTTAGAAAAGGCGGTTCAGGCTTCCAGTAAAGTGTTGGCAGTGCAAGGGCAAGTATTGCCTGCAACAAATACAGATGTGATGCTTTGGGCAGAACTTGAAGACGGTGAGAAAATATTTGGTGAAAGTAGAATAAGTCAATCAAAAAAGGTAATTTCCAGGATTGGTTATCTGCCCGAAAATCCATCAGCTCTTCCTAGTGCTCTTGAATCTATTAAAGAAGCAGACCTAATAATACTTGGTCCAGGTAGTCTTTATACTTCTTTGCTTCCTAATTTACTGGTCCCCGAAATTGTAGATGCTCTTCTGAAAAGTAATGCTCCCAAAATCTATATAAGTAATTTGATGACTCAACCAGGGGAAACTGATAATCTTGACGTATATCAACACATCAAAGCAATAGAAAAGCAATTATCAAATTTTGGTGTAAAAAATCGAATATTTAACGCAATTCTTTCTCAAATTCAATTTGAAAAGTCACCGCTTGTTGATTATTACCAAAGTAGAGGTGCCATGCCAGTGATTTGTAATAAAGAAGAATTAATTTCAGAAGGATATTACGTCTTGCAAGCTCCTCTTTATTCAAGAAAGATAACTCCAACACTTAGACATGACCCTCGAAGACTTGCAAGGGCAGTAATGTTTATAAATAGAAAATTGAAGAAATTAAATTAATTTTTCTAATAAGCATCTTGTAATTCATAGAAGTCAGGTTGTATATAATCTTTTCTTAATGGCCATCCTCTCCAGTCTTCTGGCATTAGGAGTCTTGTTGGATTTGGATGATCATCAAAATTGATTCCAAACATGTCATAGGTTTCCCTTTCTTGCCAATCACTTCCCTTGAAAATTTTATAAAGGCTAGGTACAGATAAATCTGAGTCTCTATTTAAAAAAACTTTTACTCTTATTTCTTTTATCTCTTTTATATCTTGAATATTCCCAAGTGAGATTAGATGGTAAAAACTTACCAGACATTTTCCTGGACCTTCATCGTAACCTCCTTGACACTGAAGGTAATTAAATCCATATCCTTTTAGAGTAGATATTGCTTCGTACAATTTTTGTGGTTTTACTGAAAGTATCTCAACACCTATATGATCATTCCCTAAAGATTCGTTTTTAATTCCATCTTCTGAAAGCTTATTACTTACTATTCCACTTTGTTTTACAATTTTTTCTGAAGATTCAGGTGAAATATTATTTTCCATTATTTTATTTCTTTATCTATTAAATTTGTTTCATATATATTTTCACTACTTTCTTCTATTTGGTTAAGGCTAGAGGATTCAATTGCCTTTTCTGATATTTTATTTAAATACTCCCCAGTATTTTCTGAAAAAACAAGATTCATTTGATGATCTACAGTTAAATATCTATGAGTTTGTTCAGCTTTACTCCTCTCAAGAATACTCTCATTAGCAACTTTTTTTCTTAATTTTATAACAGCATCAAAAATAGCTTCTGGTCTAGGGGGACATCCAGGAAGGTACAAATCAACCGGGATTAATTTATCAACTCCTCTAACTGCTGTTGTTGAGTCAGCACTAAACATTCCACCAGTTATGGTACAAGCTCCCATGGCAATGACATATTTTGGTTCTGGCATTTGCTCATATAATCTTACTAATGCTGGTGCCATTTTCATAGTGACTGTTCCAGCAACAATTAGTAAGTCTGCTTGTCTTGGGGAGCTTCTAGGTACCAAACCAAATCTATCAAAGTCAAATCGAGACCCTATAAGTGCTGCAAATTCGATAAAACAACATGCAGTTCCATATAAAAGGGGCCATAAACTACTTAATCTTGCCCAGTTGTGAAGGTCATCTAAACTTGTCATTATAATATTTTCGCTTAAGTCAGTCGTGACTTGGGGAGCACCCAGAGGATTACAAGTTTCTTCTCTAAGTTCTCTTATTGCTTTTGGTGAAAGTGAATTGTTCAATTTTTTAACTCCATTCTAAAGCTCCTTTTCTCCAGGCGTATGCAAGAGCAATTACTAATATTGCAATAAATATAAGAGCTTCAATAAATGCTAGTAAACCTAGTCTATTGAATGCAACCGCCCAAGGATAGAGAAATACAGTCTCTACATCAAATATAACGAATACTAATGCAAACATGTAATATCTAATATTAAATTGAATCCAGGCTCCACCAATAGGCTCCATGCCTGACTCGTAAGTAAGTTTTCTCTCGCCGGTTCTTCCTCTTGGAGAAACTATAAGGTTAGTAACTAAAGCTAAAATTGGAACTGCCGCTGCAATTATTAAAAAACCTAAAAAATATTCGTAGCCGGGTAATGAAAACATTTAAAAAAATTGTTGGAAAATTCGCTTAATTCAGCAAAATCTTTTAGAGTCTCTTAAGTTAAATACTAAATCGTGAGTGAAAACATTCAACCATCTTCTGAGGATAACCAAATAGTGGAAGATTTAGCAAATGAAGAATCTTCTGAAAAACTTCTAGAATTTAAAAATGAAGAACTTATAACTAATTTAGAACAAAATAGATTCGAATGTAGGAATTGCGGATATATTTATGATCCTATTGAAGGAAACAAGAAACTTAACATTCCTAAAAATACTTCTTTCTTAGCAATAGATGGAAACACTTTTGCTTGTCCAGTCTGTAGAGCAGGTAAAAATTTATATAAAGATATAGGCCCTAGAGAAAAACCTAGTGGTTTTGAAGAGAATTTAACTTACGGCTTTGGATTCAATAGTTTGCCACCTGGTCAGAAAAACATCTTAATATTTGGTGGTTTGGCATTTGCAGCTGCATGTTTCCTTTCTTTGTACTCTTTGCATTAAAATATATTCATGAAAAAATTTTTAACTAGTATTCCAAATCTTCTTTTAACATTTACACTTTGCTTTATTTTAAGTAGTTGTTCTTCAACAGGTGTAAAAATGAGCGAGAGTAGTCCCTGGGAAACAATTCAATTTGAAGATCAGTCAAATGCATTAGATATAGATTTCATTGATAATAATCATGGATTTTTAGTTGGATCAAATAGGCTAATTATGGAATCTAATGATGGAGGTAAATCATGGGAAAAAAGATCATTAGATATCGCTGCAGAGGAGAATTTTCGTTTACTTGATATAGATTTTAGGGGTTCTGAGGGGTGGTTAATAGGACAACCTTCTTTAGTTATGCATACGATTGATGAAGGCAAAAACTGGACTAGGTTATCCCTTGGTAAGTTGCCTGGCCAGCCTTTTTTAGTTTCAACTATTGATGATGGGGTAGCTGAATTGGCAACAACTTCAGCTGCTATTTATGTAACCTCAAATGGTGGTGAAACATGGGAAGCAAAAGTTTCAGACCCATCAGAGCAGGGGGGGATTAGAGATTTAAGAAGAACATCTAATGGAGATTATGTAAGTGTAAGTAGTCTTGGTAATTTTTTCTCTACTCTTGAAAATGAAAGTGATACTTGGATAGCTCATCAAAGAGCTAGTAGTAAGAGAGTACAAAGCATAGGATTTAATCCAAACGGTAATTTATGGATGTTATCTCGTGGAGCTGAAATAAGATTTAATGAGGATAGCGATGATTTAGAAAGTTGGACTAAACCAATAGTTCCAATTCTTAATGGCTACAATTATCTTGATATGGGTTGGGACCCTGAAGGAAACATCTGGGCTGGCGGAGGTAATGGTACTTTAATAGTTAGTAAAGATGATGGTAAAACATGGGATTCTGATCCTGTTGCTTCAAATCTGCCAACTAACTACATCAAGATTCAATTCTTAGAAAAAGATGAAATAGATGCTAAAAAAGGCTTTATTCTGGGAGAAAGGGGTTATATCCTAAGGTGGAACGGTTAAGTCCCCTCAAATTAAAAAATAAAAAAATCCTTAATTTTGTTGCAATTTAACAACTGTCTGTAACCAAGCTGTAAATTTCTTCACAAACTTAGGATTTTTCCTTGTAAGATCATAATGTAAATAATTGTGATTATGGCCGCAGGTTCAACGGGTGAACGCCCTTTCTTTGAAATAATCACCAGTATTAGATACTGGATTATTCATGCAGTAACACTCCCAGCTATATTTATAGCGGGCTTCCTATTTGTCTATACAGGCTTAGCCTATGATGCTTTTGGAACTCCACGTCCGGATAGTTATTTCCAGGCCTCTGAATCAAAAGCACCTGTTGTAACGCAAAGATATGAAGCCAAATCTCAATTAGATTTAAGAACAAAATAACTATGTCAAATTCTCAAGCTCCAATGCAGGCTGTTGAAGTCCGCGTTTATCCTATTTTTACTATTCGTTGGCTCGCAGTTCATGCGCTCGCGATTCCCTCAGTATTTTTCTTAGGTGCTATAGCAGCTATGCAATTTTTAAGATAACTTTATTAATTATGCAAGTAAACGAAAATCCGAATAAAGTTCCAGTAGAACTTAATCGTACCAGCCTCTATTTAGGTTTATTATCAGTATTTGTTTTAGGAATTTTATTTTCCAGTTACTTTTTCAACTAAATTAAAATTATGAGTAAATTAAAAGGCCCTGATGGCAGAATTCCCGATAGGTTACCAGATGGTAGACCAGCTGTAGCATGGGAAAGAAGATGGACAGAAGGAACACTTCCTCTTTGGCTAGTTGCTACAGCAGGAGGAATAGCGGTTATTTTTGTATTAGGTATATTTTTCTACGGTTCATATCAAGGAGTAGGAGCAGGCTAAAGCCTTTATTACTTTTTAACTATCAAAGTAGTATTTAGTTCCAATAAGAATCTGTAAATATCTTTAGTTTTTCTTTTGTAAGACTAGGGATATTTTCTTTTTGAGTTATTAAACCATCCTTTAAAGAATAATGGGATTTGCTTTGAGGTCGCTCTATATCGATAACTTTCGCGATTTCAAAGACAATTTTGTTAGCAACTTTAGTATTCGCTTTGAGATTTTCCAAAACCATCTCTACTGATACTTCCTGATGAGTTTGATGCCAGCAATCATAATCAGTAACCATAGACAGAGAAGAATAAGCTATCTCAGCTTCTTTAGCTAATCTTGCTTCGGTATGATTAGTCATACCTATTATTGAGCAACCCCAACTTCTATATAAATTAGATTC
>CACLUD010000007.1 GCA_902609995.1 uncultured Prochlorococcus sp.
AAGAGATATATCTTGTCTATTTTTAGTTTCTAGTTTAATACCATCTGTGGTATGTCCTTGACATTGTTTATTTTTATTTTTTTCAAAGTATTCGATTATCTCTTCACATAAAGTTGGATCGATTATCCATGAACCAATAAAGTTTGGGGTTAGATTTCCTTTGTTTAAATTTGATCTTTTCATGAAATAATCTTTTTTGATAGTTTTAGTTTATTGATAAGCCGTTTATTAAGTTAAATTCAATGAAACCGTCACCTTTTTTGAGATGTTTAATTCCTTCAATATGCTTTCCTTCGTTTAAAAGTATATTCCCTAGTTGATGATGAGCATTTGCGAAATCAGGATTAATTTCTATTGATTTTTGAGTGGATAACGCTGCCTCTTTTAAATTCCCAAGATCTTTTAGTATTATTCCAAGATTGTAATAAGCATCTGTGTAATTAGGGTTAATTTCTATTGCTTTGCGACTTGATAATTCTGCCTCTATTAAATTCCCAAGATCTTTTAGTATTATTCCAAGATTGTAATGAGCATGAGAGAAATCAGGTTTGATTGCTATCGCTTTACGGGATGACAATTCTGCCTCTTTTTAATTCCCAAGATCTTTTTGTATTGCTCCAAGATTGTAATGCGCTTCTGCAAAATCAGGTTTGATTGCTATCGCTTTACGGTATATAGTCTCTGCTTCTTGTGATTTTCTTATACTGTTAAGTAAGACTCCATAGTTAAAAAATAATCTATGATCTTTAAAACCTTTATCTAAGAAATATTGATAAAATTTAGTCGCTTCTGAAATTTTTCCTTCTGAATGCAACTTAAATGCTTGTTTAAGTATTTGTTCTTTAGAAAGGTTGCTATTTTTATTAAATTCTTTTTTAGAATTGTACTGCTCCCCAAAACCGTTCATCTTTAAATTTTTATGTACTTTCTAAACCATTAATTTTACTAATAATATCATAATTATTTTTAGATTTTTTAATTCGGAAGATTTTCTTTCATCATTCATTATTCTAATTTCCTAAATAAATCGGTAAACATCGGTTTTATATTTTTTAGTAATTTGTATATTCTCAGAAAAATTACTAACTCATTTTTTGCGTTAAGGAAATTTATCGGTTTTAAAGATACGATCCTAAAAAAATAAGTCACATTTGAGTGTTTGTGATGTTGTTGCAGGGAATGTTGTAGGGATATCTTAAAAATTGATCAAAGTTTTTTCTATAAATTTCTATAACTCGCTTTTAGTTCTCAATGCGAATCTCTTCCTCTCCGTAATTATTTATAAGAATTATTTTTATTCTTGGAATTTTTTAAAAAAATCAATATCTATATTTTTAAGATCATTTACTGTATTTAGAATTAAATCAGCTCCTGCCTCTTCAAGTTTTGATTCATATGAAATACGTTCTTTCATCCTAGATTCTAAATGGAGATGAGGAGGAGCTACTCCAATGCTTATAAATTTTTGACTTGGAATTCTTTTTTTTGCATTAGAAACAGTATTGATATCAGCAATTGTGTCACCGACATATGCGATGGGTACATTTTCATTACCTAGATTTCTTTCACATAGCTTACTGGCCAAGTAGAGAAAACCTTGAGGATCTGGCTTATCAGGAGCATCACCCATTGCTATTAAAGGGGGAGATTCTAATTTTAGTCTCTGTTCTAAAACAAATTTTGCAGATGCAGTTTCGGCTCCACTAACAAATCCCCAACTAATCCTATTTACACTCAATAAGGTAAAAAATTCTTTTTCCACTAATAACTCCTCATTTCTTATAAAACCTGACCAGTTATTACTATCTTTATTTGGATTTCCACCAAAGTAGAAGTCTTCAAAACATCGAATTATATCTTTCCTTTGAGGTAGTTTAAGTTTTAGATTCTCGCTCTTTATATGTCTCTTTATTAGTTCTAAACTTAAATCCCAATCGTTATTCCAGATACCTTCGTTTTTTGCGTTATCTATATCTTGATAACTAGGATCCCAACCGCAAAATCGATAAACTGTTTTTTTAAGTGAAAGTCTATAACTATTTTCTACGCTTCGTATAACACCATCTATATCAAATAAAATTACACCAATATTATTCAAGGAATTAGTCTCGATACTATTTATTAAACATTAATGTTCTCTTGCAAAAAAAGCAAAAACAAAATATTTAATGATCAATATAAGATTTATTCTGAAATTACTTTTTATAAATATCCTCTTGGAGTTAAGAATATTTCATCAACTAATGTAGTTTTAGAATTACCAATAATAATGATTGATAGCATATCTATATCTTTTAAAGGTACGCTATCTAAACTAAAAAAACTCTTAGACTGATTTTCCCTTCCTACTTGTCTTCCTATTAAGACTGGAGTATTCCCTGGTCTATATCCTAAGCATAGTTCTATAGCTCTTTTCAATTGCCAATTTCTTTCAAGCGATTGTGGATTGAAAATGGCAATTACAAAGTCTCCTAATAAAGCACCTGCAATTCTTTTTTCTATAGATTCCCAAGGGGTTAATTTATCACTTAAGCTGATTGTACAGAAGTCATTCATCAAGGGAGCTCCACCAAGTGCAGCAGCCAACTGCATGCTACTTATCCCTGGATGTACTTCAAATGAAGGTCTAAAATCTTTATTAACTTTTTGAATTAATTCTAAAAGTAGGCCAGCCATACCATAAAAACCTGCATCTCCAGAGGAAATTAGTGCTACTTTTATTCCCTCTTCAGCAAGTTTTATAGCTTTCTCACATCTTTCTCTCTCTTCAGTAAGATTGCTCTCAATAATTACTTGATCTTTCCTTTTAAGAGGTTTAATTAGATCTAAATACATTTTGTATCCAATCCAAATAGAGCATTTTGATAAAGCTTTTCTAGCATCATTTGTTAAATAGGAAATATCTCCTGGCCCACTACCTACAACATGTATCTCACCCGTTAATGGGGAATATTGATTTATAGATTCAGAGACTGCAATAGTTACTGCGCCAAATGTACTTTTTGAAGAATCAGTACTTTTATAAATTTTCTTTTCTTTCAATAGTTTTGAACCTTGTCCTGCAGCCAGAATACTTGCTGCCTCAGCAACTGAAGGTGTACCAATTTCATCGAGAACTATATTTGATGGGTTTGGGGTATTGATTGCGGAGAGTTCTTCAGATGTAAAAAATTTTATAGGTAAATTTTTTTCTTTTGAGATCTCTAAAATTGCCTTCTCATCGTTTTTTAAATCAATAGTTGCAAAACCTGCGATTGATAATGGAGATAAATTATTAGTGGCTAAAAAACTTTGTAAAGAGTCTTCAATTAATTCTTTGCTGGTATTTCTCTCACAACCTAAACCGATCCATAAAATTGGTGGATGCCAAGTATTTTTATGATTACCAAATATAGATATGTGAAAACTTGATTTCTCTTGCTCATTATCTGTTTCTGATAATAGAGTAATAGTATTTCCTGCTTCAGAAGTTTTCCATAAATTGTTGCCTGACAATTGGCTACAAAAAATTTCTTTATTATTAGATTGCTTGATTACTAATTTTGACCAGTCCTTTAAATCTCCTGATCTTTTCCATCCCCATTGATTTCCAAATGAGTCAATATTTAAGTAATTCTGATCAATTGAATTATTAGTCTCGATTATTTCACCACCGAATAAATTACATATTTGAAATGCAATATTTTGGATATTTGATTGATGTGCTCCAATTATAGGGATAATTTTTGATCCTTTTTTATCAATAACAATTACCCCAGGATCTTTATCTTTGGAAGATAATAAAGAATTAATAAGTCTAATAGAAGCGCCAACTGAGCCAACAAAGATAATCAACTCCAATTTTTCCCACTTTTCTCTCAGAATTTGCCTAGGTTTTACAAACTTAACTGAGTCTTTTATCTTTTTATCTTTAGTGGATGAGCTTCCTATGAAAATCTCATTAATAAATTCTGTTTTTTTTAGTCTTTTTAAAATTTCTTTTGAAGTATCAGAAAAACCTATTGCAATACCTTTCAATTTAAGAAGTTCTCTTTAATATCAATTTAAAACTATATCTCTTCGCTGCAATTAAAAAAAATAAAAACGAAATATAAAAAGAAATTTAAGATTTCTTTGATCTTAATAAGTAAATATACTCAGAACCTTGTTATCTAAAGGGATTCAATAGAAATACTGAAAAGTAACAATCAATGAAACATTTGTTACTTTCCTGCATGATCAAAGAATCTTTAGCCTATTATTTTTGGTAACGAAGATCTTAAGTTTTGATTCGCTCGTTCCTTAAAAGTCTACTATTGAAAAGTAGGCTCACAGGGGTGAAAAAATCTACTTAAGGGCCAATTATTTAGAGGTGCTAGATGACCATTAGCCCACCAGAAAGTGGAGAAAAAGACAAAAAGATTTTGGAATCTCCCGTTAAGGCTGATCCCAGACCTATTGATTTTGCCAAATTAGATAAACCAGGTTTCTGGTCTAGTAAATTATCCAAAGGTCCAAAAACCACAACTTGGATTTGGAATTTGCATGCAGATGCACACGATTTCGATATACATACAGGAGATGCTGAAGAAGCTACAAGAAAAATATTCTCAGCTCATTTCGGACACCTAGCTGTCATTTTCATATGGATGAGCGCTGCATTTTTTCATGGAGCAAGATTTTCAAACTATTCAGGATGGCTAGCTGATCCTACCCATGTAAAACCTGGAGCTCAACAAGTTTGGGCAATAGTTGGGCAAGAGATGCTTAATGGTGATTTAGGTGCTAACTACAACGGCATACAAATAAGTTCTGGAATATTCCACATGTGGCGAGCTTGGGGAATTACAAATGAAAGTGAATTAATGGCATTAGCTATTGGGGCGGTAGTAATGGCTGCACTAATGCTTCATGCAGGTATCTTCCACTATCATAAAGCTGCTCCAAAAATGGAATGGTTCCAAGATGTTGAGTCTATGATGAATCATCATCTAGCAGGTCTTTTAGGACTTGGTTCTTTAGCTTGGGCTGGTCATACTATTCATATTGGTGCTCCTACAGCAGCTCTTTTAGATGCTATTGATGCTGGTAGCCCACTAATCATTAACGGTAAAGAGATAGCGACAATTGCTGACATACCAATGCCTCACCAATTGTGTGATCCGCAAATTGTCGGTCAAATATTTCCAGGTCTTGCAAGCGGTACAGGTAACTTCTTTAGTTTAAACTGGTTTGCTTTTTCAGATTTCCTAACTTTCAAGGGAGGACTTAATCCAGTAACTGGAAGTCTATGGATGACTGATATTGCACATCATCATGTTGCAATTGCTGTTTTATTTATAATTGCTGGTCATATGTATAGGACTAACTATGGAATTGGTCATAGTATGAAAGAAATATTAGATGCACAACAAGGAGATCCTATTCTTTTCCCAGCCCCTAGGGGTCACCAAGGTCTGTTTGATTTTATGGCTGAAAGTAGACATGCGCAGCTTTCTGTCAATTTAGCGATGCTTGGATCTCTTAGTATCTTGATCTCTCATCATATGTACGCGATGCCTCCGTATCCATATATTGCTACTGATTACATGACTGTGCTTGGTTTGTTTACTCATCATATGTGGATAGGTGGATTATTTATAGTTGGAGCTGGAGCTCATGCAGGTATAGCGATGGTTAGGGATTACGATCCAGCAAAGCATATAGATAATGTTTTAGATAGGATTTTAAAAGCTAGAGATGCTTTAATAAGTCACCTTAATTGGGTTTGTATGTGGTTAGGTTTCCATAGTTTTGGACTCTATATTCATAACGACACAATGAGAGCTTTAGGAAGACCTCAAGATATGTTTAGTGATTCTGCTATTCAACTTCAACCAATATTTGCCCAATGGGTTCAAAGCATTCAAGCTTCAGCGGTTGGCACTTCAATATTGGCTGGTACAGCAGAAGCCTTACCTCATAAAGCTATAAGTGAAGTATTTAACGGAAGTTTAGTTGAAGTAGGTGGAAAGGTTGCGATTGCTCCAATCCCCTTAGGAACAGCTGATTTGATGATTCATCACATTCATGCATTCCAAATACATGTAACAGTTTTGATTCTTCTTAAAGGTGTACTTTATGCAAGAAGCTCAAGGTTAATCCCTGATAAAGCATCACTAGGATTTAGATTCCCATGTGATGGCCCTGGTAGAGGAGGTACCTGTCAAGTTTCTTCTTGGGACCATGTTTTCTTAGCGCTTTTCTGGATGTATAACTGCCTATCAATTGTTATTTTCCATTTTTCTTGGAAAATGCAAAGTGATGTTTGGGGGCTAACAGGAGGAAATTTTGCACAAAGTGCAATCACTATAAACGGATGGTTAAGAGACTTTCTATGGGCTCAAGCAGCACAAGTATTGACAAGTTATGGTCAAGCAATAAGTATGTACGGCTTAATGTTCTTAGGTGCTCACTTTATTTGGGCATTTAGCTTAATGTTCTTATTCAGTGGGAGAGGTTACTGGCAAGAACTATTTGAATCAATTGTTTGGGCACACAATAAATTGAAAGTTGCTCCAACAATTCAACCGAGAGCACTATCAATTACTCAAGGTCGTGCAGTTGGTGTAACTCACTTCTTAGTGGGTGGCATAGCTACTACTTGGGCATTCTTCCATGCTCGCCTTTTCGGGATTGGCTAAATAACCTGAACTTCACCTTATTAATTCAATGGCAACAAAATTTCCAGCATTTAACCAGGGTCTAGCTCAGGACCCAACCACCCGTCGAATATGGTACGGCATAGCTACTGCTCATGACTTTGAGAGTCATGATGGTATGACCGAAGAAAAGCTTTACCAGAAGTTGTTTTCTACACATTTTGGACATTTAGCAATAATTGCTCTTTGGGTAGCAGGTAATCTCTTTCATATCGCTTGGCAAGGTAATTTTGAGCAATTTGTACTTGACCCAACTCATGTGCGTCCTATAGCTCATGCTATTTGGGATCCTCATTTTGGATCAGGGATTACAGAGGCAATGACTCAGGCAGGGGCTGATGGCCCAGTAAATATAGCTTATTCAGGCTTATATCACTGGTGGTACACAATTGGGATGAGAACTAATGAGCAATTGTTCCAAGCTTCAATCTTTATGAGCATTTTGGCCTGTTGGACTTTATTTGCTGGATGGTTACATTTACAGCCAAAATTTCGACCATCGCTTGCTTGGTTTAAAAACAACGAATCTAGATTAAATCATCATCTTGCTGTTCTATTTGGATTCAGTAGTATTGCTTGGACAGGACATTTAGTGCACGTGGCTATTCCTGAATCTAGAGGTATACATGTAGGTTGGGATAATTGGTTAACAGTTCTACCTCATCCCGCAGGTTTAGCTCCTTTCTTTACACTCAACTGGGGAGCATACGCTCAGAATCCAGATACATTAGAGCAAGTATTTGGAACAACAGAGGGCGCTGGTACAGCAATATTTACTTTTTTAGGAGGACTTCATCCTCAAAGTGAAGCATTATGGTTAACTGACATAGCCCATCATCATATAGCAATAGGTACTGTATTCATAATTGCAGGACATATGTATAGAAATACATTCGGTATTGGACATAGCTTAAAAGAAATAACAGAAGCACATAATACAAGACATCCACTTGATCCTCATAAAGGAAGTTTTGGAATTAATCATGATGGTATCTATGAAACTGTTACTAATTCTCTTCACTTTCAATTAGGTTTAGCTTTGGCTGCTCTTGGTGTTGCAACTTCATTAGTAGCTCAACATATGGGAGCTCTACCTTCTTATGCTTTTATTGCTAGAGATTACACCACACAGTCAGCTCTATATACGCATCATCAGTATATAGCCATGTTCTTAATGGTTGGTGCCTTTGCTCATGGAGCAATTTTCTTTGTCAGAGATTATGATCCTGAACTTAATAAAGATAATGTATTGGCTCGTGTATTAGGCACAAAAGAAGCTCTTATCAGTCATTTAAGTTGGGTGACTATGATCCTAGGTTTTCATACATTAGGAATATATGTTCATAACGACGTTGTTGTAGCTTTTGGAAATCCAGAAAAACAAATTCTGATTGAACCAGTATTCGCACAGTTTGTTCAGGCAGCTCAAGGAAAGATGATGTATGGATTTAACGCACTTCTTTCGGATCCGACTAGTTCAGCTAGTCTGGCGGCAAACTCTTTGCCAGGAAATCATTACTGGATGGATTTAATTAATAGACAAGATGCATTAAGTGCTTTTTTACCAATTGGCCCAGCAGATTTCTTGGTTCATCATGCAATAGCTCTTGGACTTCATACAACTGCATTAATCCTTATTAAAGGAGCTTTAGATGCTAGAGGAACAAAACTAATTCCTGATAAGAAAGATTTGGGTTATGCATTCCCTTGTGATGGACCTGGTCGTGGAGGTACATGCGATAGCTCATCATGGGATGCTATGTATCTTGCAATGTTCTGGGCTTTGAACTTGATAGCATGGGTAACTTTCTACTGGCATTGGAAACATTTAGCCATATGGCAAGGTAATGTAGCTCAATTTAACGAGTCTGGGACTTATTTAATGGGTTGGTTTAGAGATTATCTTTGGTTAAACTCTGCTCAGCTAATTAATGGTTATAATCCTTTCGGTGTTAATTCACTTTCTGTCTGGGCTTGGATGTTCTTGTTTGGTCATCTTGTATGGGCGACTGGATTCATGTTCTTGATATCTTGGAGAGGATACTGGCAAGAATTAATCGAGACATTAGTTTGGGCTCATCAGCGTACTCCAATAGCTAACCTTGTAGGTTGGAGAGATAAACCAGTTGCACTTTCAATAGTTCAAGCAA
This sequence comes from uncultured Prochlorococcus sp., assembly GCA_902609995.1. Lineage (GTDB taxonomy): Bacteria > Cyanobacteriota > Cyanobacteriia > PCC-6307 > Cyanobiaceae > Prochlorococcus_A. The sequence continues at coordinate 8,831 of CACLUD010000007.1, forward strand.
GATTAGTTGGATTAGCTCATTTCACAATTGGAAATATCCTTACTTTTGGAGCATTTGTTATAGCATCTACTTCAGGTAAGTTTGGATAAAGTTTTATCAAATAATTTAAATCACCACCAATGTGGTGATTTTTTTTTGTTGTTTTTTATTGTTATAGATAAGTTAAAATTAAAAGATTAATTATCGCAATTCATATGACAAAGGTTAATCAGTTAGTATCTATTATTATTCCTGTTTTCAATGAAAGTGAGAGTATTGGATATTTATTAGATGAAGTTTTAAATGTAATGCGTTCTAATAAATTGCATTTTGAAATAGTTGTCGTAAATGATGGATCTCAAGATACTACTTCAAATGTCTTGGATGAATTAACTATAAAGATTAAGGAATTATCAGTCATTTCACTTCGAACAAATTACGGGCAGACAGCAGCAATGGCAGCAGGTTTTGATAATTCTAACGGTGAAATTGTAATTACTTTAGATGGAGACTTGCAAAATGATCCAAATGATATCCCGAAATTAATTTCAAATATAAATGAAGGCTATGATTTAATTTGCGGATGGAGACACGATCGAAAAGATAAGTTGATTAATAGACGTATACCATCATTAATTGCGAATAAGTTAATAGCCAACGTAACTGGTTTAAAATTGCATGATTATGGCTGTTCACTAAAAGCCTTCAGAAAAGAGATACTAGATGATATAAAACTTTATGGTGAACTTCATAGGTTTTTGCCTGTACTAGCAAAAATTGAAGGAGCTAAAATTAAAGAAATTAAAGTAAACCATAGAAGTCGAAAATTCGGTTCTAGTAAGTATGGAATTGATAGAACGTTTAGGGTTTTAATGGATTTACTTACAGTTTGGTTTATGACTAAGTTTTTAACTAGACCAATGTATGGATTTGGTTTCGTTGGGATTATAAGTATTTTAGTTAGTCTTGGGATGACATCTTATTTGTTTATTATCAAATTACTTGGTAATGATATTGGTAATAGGCCCTTGCTAATGTTTGCTTTAATATTAGGAATTGCAGGTGTTCAATTGTTTAGTTTTGGCTTATTAAGTGAACTATTAATTAGAACCTATCACGAAAGTCAAAACAGGCCAATTTACAGGATTAGAAAAATTCAAACTAAATTAAATAACTGAATTTTTATTTGAATCTTCTTATAAGAGAAGCTGAAAGTTTTACTATTTCTGGATCCATATCTTTTAAACCTCGTTTTAGTATGGGTAATGTAGATTTATCGGCTAATTCTTCTGCTAAATTTAAGGCTTTCAATTTATCTTCTACTGAACCTTTATAAAGATTATTCATTTTTGCTCTTAGTTTTCTTTTATAAAACTCTGAGTACTTATTAGAGCTGTTGAGATAATGATAATTTTTTTTTGCTGAAGAGATAATTATATTATTTTCATTAAGAATGTCTTTCATCGGATATGATTTCTTTTTATTAAAAGCATTAAATATATATTTTCTCTTAAAAATTACTATAAAAAATATTATTAAAATTATGAAAACTATTGTAAAAAAATTATGCATATAAAAAGTTAATAATTTTTATATCATCCAGTAATAAAATTAACACTATTTCTCCGATAAATATTAAAGTGTTTAAAGATGTTTAAAGAATTATGCCATCTGATTTAGCCAGTCTCCTACCTCCGATCTTTGTTCCATTAATTGGGATAGCTATGCCTGCAGTATTTATTGTACTGATAGGAAGATTAATTACTGCAACTGAATAAAATTAACTAAAAAATAACTATCAAAAAAATGAGCGACTTTCAAAAATCATTCTCAGAATCAACAAATTCTATTAAATTTGATGAAAAATATGTAGATAATTCTGTTCAGCCAGACGATATAGGTGTGGCAAACCAATGGGCTGTTAAAACAGTTTCTGATCCATGCGTTGGGAATCTAGCCACTCCAGTCAATAGTGGTTATTTCACAAAAGCTTTTATTAACAACTTACCTTTTTATAGGGAAGGGATTTCTCCAAACTTTAGAGGTTTAGAGACAGGGGCAGCATTTGGTTATCTGCTATATGGACCATTTACTATGACAGGTCCGTTAAGAAATACTGAATTCGCAATAACTGCAGGCCTTCTTGCTGCTATTGGAGCGGTTCACATAATGACAGCACTATTAGTTCTCTACAATGCACCCGGAAAAGCACCTAATGTCCAGCCCCCAGATGCTACAGTAAATAACCCTCCTGCAGACTTGTTTACTAGAACAGGTTGGGCTGATTTTACAAGCGGATTTTGGTTGGGCGGATGCGGCGGAGCAGTATTTGCATGGCTCCTTGTAGGAACACTTCACTTAGATACCATAATGCCTATTATTAAAAATATTTGGACTGTAAGTTAACTACACATCCGATTAAAAATAATAAAACAAAATAATTTTATATAAAAAAATTATCTAATCGTCTTATCCCATCCGTAAGATCTAATAATTCTTCCTGCTGAAATAAGTTTTGATTGATAATGTAGAGAAATTTTATCATTAGTTTCTTTTAAAGTGTCTATCCCTATACCATTTCTTCCGTGATCTATACCCGAACTATGGTAGTAAAGTCCATCCCCTTTATAAATACCAACATGATCACATTTATTTTGCTTTCCAAAAAATAAAATATCTCCTTTTTTAAGTGATTTATTATTTTCTTTAAAATTGAAAAGATGCTTACAAAAACTTTTAATTTGATAAGAATCTCTAGGTATATAAATTTTATGATTTAAAAAAGCGGTCTGAATCAAGCCAGAACAGTCAAAATTAGGACCTAATGTACCACCCCAAAGATATATATTTTTTTCCTTAGATCTATCTTTGATCCAACTAAGAATCAATGGAATTTTTGTTTGTATTAATATTTGTTCAGATTCGAGAAAACTTTTTTTAACATCAAATTTCTCAATTAATAATTTATTTAAATCAATCCAGCAGATATAACCATCTTCATAAAATTGAACTAATATCCTGGACAATTTATTTTTACTCTGATAAAGACTTGGATAAATAAGTCTAAAAATTCTATTTTTGACTATTTCCGTCACTAAATTATTTTCAGTTTCATTTTGATATCCAGAAATATTAATTTTTACTTTCCACCAAATAGTGTTTGAAAAATTTGTTTGCTTAAATAGTGAGATAGGGTCTATATATCCTTTCATAAAATGTCTTTTTATTTTTTACGAGAAGAAATGGGTTTAGCCTTAAATAGTATTTTAGACAGAGTTTGCTCTAACAATGCATTAAATTTAAGGAATGATATTGCAATAACTTGGATCAACTATAAAAGTGAAAGTAATCATATAAATAAAGGCTGTGGATTTGGAATCAATAATAGAAAACTCATTTATCCTGCGAGCATCGTAAAGCTAATTTATGGCCTTGCTGCATACTCATGGATTGATACAAAAAAAATATTATTAACCCAAGAAATAAGTGATGCAGTCAATAAAATGCTTTTTTACTCAAGTAATGATGCAACAAGCTTTTTAATCGATATTATCACTGGGACTACAAGCGGTCCATGTATAGAAGGTGATCGTTGGGAGAATTGGAAATTTCAAAGATCAATAATCAATGATTGGTTAAAAGAGCTTAATTGGAATGAATTAAATGAAATAAATTGCTGCCAAAAAACTTGGGATGATGGACCATTTGGTCGAGAAAAAGAATTTTACGGAACTGAAAACAGCAATAGAAATATGATGACAACTGATGCTACTGCTTGGATTTTGGAGGAGATAATGATAAAGATTGATTATCAAAAAGATAATTTAAATTTAAGAAGTTGTTTAAAAAGAAATTTAAATAAGAATGTTCTTAATAATGATCCTATTAATCAAGTAGATGGTTTCTTAGGAGAGGGATTACCGGAGAATATTAATTTCTGGAGTAAAGCAGGTCTCATGTCACAAGCTAGACATGATGCTGCTTGGTGGGTTAATAACGACTCAGTACAGACTTTATTAGTTGTTTTTGGTAATGGAGAAAAATACTTCAAAGATGAGAATTTATTTCCCGAAATAGCAAAGGCTGTTTACAAATATAATAATAATTTTGTTTGATATTAACTTAAATCATCTAAGAAATCTCTATCTAATTTATTTGTATAGGCTTCGTAAGGTAACATCATAACCTCTGCAAAATCCAAGTCATTCAGAATCCATTCTTTATATTCAGCTATTAAGCTATTTCTATCTTTATTCTCTAATTCATGAATGCGTAACGCAGTATCTTTAAGATTTTCTTTAATCAGGTTTTCAAGTTCTTTTTTATCCATATTAGCTAGCTTCTCCATCTAAGATTATTCTTCTAATTGTTGATAAGGCAATCCCCGTTTGAGTTCTGATTGATCTATATGAGCAACCCTCATTACGTAATCTCATCACTAATGATTCTTTTAAAGGACTAATTTTCGGTCTGCCACCTAAATTATTTCCATTTAATCTTCTTTGCAAAATAAGTTCTTTTTTCCTTTCGCCCAAAGACTCATTATCTAAATTATCTAACTCAAATAAAATATTAAAGACTGACAAAGATATCTCTGATGAATATTCGGAAGACAAAAAACCAGATAAAGTTCTCAACGTAACATCATTATTCAAGAGTTTATGGATTGTCTTTATACATTCACTCCTATTAGAAAATGCCCGATCTAGTTTTGTAACGACTAACTCATCTCCTTTTGATAAATAATTTAGAGCTTTTCTAAATTCGGGTTTTATTTCTTCATCTAAATTTATGATTTCAGAAAATATTAAGCTGCAACCCTCATTTTTTAGGCAATTTATTTGTTCTTTTAAGTAATCAAATTCACTATTTATAGCTCTTGCATATCCAATAGATTTACATTTTTTATTTTTTTCAGATAAAAGAAAACGTTTTCTTTTAAATTTAAAAGTCAATGTTTTAATACGTATATTTTTAACTGTATCAAATACTTATGAAAAAAACACTTTGTAGAACAAAAAATTGTAATAATATAAATAATAATACTAATCTATGAATAGATAATAATGTTTGATAACTATATTAAAAATAACGTTCTAAATATTGTCCTAGTATATGTTATTAGAACATTTGTTTATCGTATAATTAGTTTTTGTGGGAAAATGTTTAAAATAAAATGCTAAATTTTTTTTTAAAGTAATATTTAAATTAATTCGAGCGTTAATTTAGAAATTTAATTTCTTAAGTGAATTAAATAAAAATAGTAAAGTTAAATTATTTTGATTAAAATTAGAAATGATCGGGTTGAATAAATTAATTTGACAAATACTTCTGAAAATACAGTTACGAAGCCTGACTGGTTAAGAGTAAAAGCACCTCAAGTTGAGAGAATAGGTAATACTGCGAATTTGTTGAGTGATTTAAAATTAAATACTGTATGTCAAGAAGCAAGCTGTCCCAATATTGGCGAATGTTTTGCTAGTGGCACTGCAACTTTTTTAATTATGGGACCAGGCTGCACGAGAGCATGTCCATATTGCGATATTAATTTTGATAGATCTAAGAGGGATTTAGACCCAACAGAACCTGATCGTTTGGCAGAGGCTGTTTTTAGAATGAAACTTAAACATGTTGTAATTACCTCTGTTAATAGAGATGATTTAGATGATGGTGGAGCTTCGCAGTTTTATAAATGTGTTTCGGAAGTGAGAAAAAAATCTCCTGAAACAACTATTGAATTATTAATCCCAGATTTATGTGGTAAATGGTCTGCACTCGAAAAGATTTTAGATTCTAAACCAAATGTTTTAAATCATAATATAGAGACTGTTCCAACTTTGTATAGAAAAGTACGACCACAAGGAAACTATCAAAGAACTCTAGAGTTACTTAAAAGAACTAGAGAATATTTTCCAAGTGTTTATACTAAATCTGGCTTTATGTTGGGATTAGGAGAAAAGGATAATGAAGTTTTAAATCTCCTAATGGATTTAAGAAAAAATGATGTAGATATAGTCACTATTGGCCAATACTTATCTCCAGGCCCAAAACATCTTCAGGTCCAAAGATTTGTTACCCCTTCGAAATTTAATTATTTTAAATTATTTGGAGAAAATGAATTAGGGTTTATGCAAGTTGTAAGTTCTCCTTTAACTCGTAGTAGTTATCATGCTGAAGAGATTCAGAAACTCATGAAAAAGTTTCCAAGATAATTAAATTATCTATTTATTAATATTAATCCATTCATTTAATTTCCATTCGACAATATTATTTTTTATCATCGGATCTTTTTTTATAATTTCTAAGGCTTCTTTATACGTTCCAATTTCAAGAATTAGTAACCCACCAGCTCCTGATTGTTTGAATTCATCCACCAGAAACCCACTTTTGATATTTATTCCTTTTCCCTTTAAATTTTCTATCCATTTGATATGTTCATTGATTATTTTCTTTCTTATATCTTTTTGAATTAAGTATTCTTTTTTAATTAGTTCAGTCTTTATAAAAATGGCCATTCATTAACTTTGTAAGCCAAGCATTTCTTCTTCGCTGGGAGGAACAACTATTTTAAAAATTCCCTTAAAATTAGACCAATTATTTATTATTTTGGATGCTTTTAGACTATTTGTTTTTTCTTGATATTCACTAAGAATTTCTAATAAAATCTCTTCTTGCTTGAGGTTAGTTATTTTATGGATACTGACTATTTCCTTATTCACTTTATATTCTAAATCATTATTTTCGTCAAGGATATAAGCTATTCCACCAGTCATTCCTGCTCCAATATTTCTTCCTGTTGAACCTAAAATTACTATCTTGCCACCAGTCATATATTCACAACAATGGTCGCCCGAACCCTCTGTGACTGCAGTAGCTCCACTATTTCTAACGGCAAATCTTTCTCCGGATTTACCTAAAGCAAATAACTTGCCACCTGTTGCCCCATAAAGGCAGGTATTACCCAATATTACTTGCTCTGAAGATTTATCATCTACTTGCGGGGGAACAATAGTAAGTACACCACCATTCATCCCTTTACAAACATAATCATTAGCTTCTCCAATTAATTGGATATGCATTCCTTTTAATAAAAAAGCACCAAAACTCTGTCCTGCATATCCTATGAAATTGAGATTAAGTTCACCATTAAATCCATTATTTCCATAAAGTGCTGCAATTTCACCTGATATTTTTGCACAAACACTTCTATCAGTGTTCCTAATTTCTATCTCTTTCGTTAATTTTCCATGATTCTTAATAGAATTGATGAATTCATTTTCAGACAATAATTGATCCTCTAATACATATCCATTCGTATGAGCAGTCTTAGAATGCTTTAACCAAGATCTATCTTTATTTTGAGTTCCTTTTTTAATTAATGAACTAAGATCAATATTCGCAGTTTTTGGCAGTTTAATATCTCTAGCTGTGAGAAATTCCTGGTTACCAATTAATTCCTCCATATTGGAGACGCCAATACTACTCATTATTTGTCTTATTTCTTCAGCAATATATAAGAAAAAGTTCACAACATTTTCAGGTAAACCTTTAAACCTTTTTCTTAATTCTTCTTTTTGAGTAGCTACACCTACAGGACATTTGTTTGTATGGCAAACACGCGCCATTATGCAACCTTCAGCAATCATTGCTACTGAACCAAAGCCAAATTCTTCCGCGCCTAAAAGGGCTGCTATTACAACATCCCATCCTGTTTTAAGTCCACCATCAGTTCTTAAAAGTACTCTCCCTCTTAGATTATTTTCCATAAGAGATTTATGGACTTCTGCAACACCTAATTCCCAAGGTAAGCCAGCGTGTTTAATAGAACTTAAAGGTGAAGCCCCAGTCCCTCCATCATGTCCGGAAATTTGTATCACATCTGCATTCGCTTTGCTAACTCCAGCAGCGATAGTACCTATACCAATTTCAGAAACAAGTTTGACACTTACCTTCGCTTTTGGATGTACTTGGTGCAAGTCATGAATTAACTGAGCTAAATCTTCAATCGAATAGATATCATGATGTGGGGGTGGAGATATTAAAGCTACTCCAGGTTTGCTGTTCCTTAGCTTTGCAATATATGAATCAACTTTTGGTCCTGGTAATTGGCCACCTTCTCCTGGCTTAGCTCCTTGAGCCATTTTTATTTCAAGTTGTTTCCCACTTCTTAGATATTCTGGTGTAACCCCAAATCTTCCAGAGGCTATTTGTTTAATAGCTGAGCAGGCAGTATCCCCATTTTCTAGGCCTTTTATAGATGGTAATATTGCCGATTGAGTATTTTCATCGATATCATTCAATACATTAAAACGAGCAGGATCCTCTCCTCCTTCCCCACTATTACTTTTCCCACCAATTCTATTCATTGCAACAGCCAATACTTCATGAGCTTCTCTTGATAAGGCTCCTAAGCTCATTCCTCCAGTACAAAACCTTTTACATATTGATTCAACACTTTCAACCTCATCTATGTGGATACTTTTTCTTGTCGAGTTAATTGAGAGTAAATCTCTTAATGAAGTAACAGGTCTATTACGAATAAGTGTTTTATAAGTCTCAAAATGATCATATCCTGGTCCTTGCTTTAGGGCAGAATGTAAAACCTTTGACATTTCAGGATTATTAGCATGATATTCTCCATTATTTCTAAACTGAACAAATCCTAAAAACTCTAATTTTTTTAAATCTATTTCTGGAAAAGCTTTGGTATGAAATAAGAGTGATTCATTTGCAAGTTCTTTTAGTGTGATTCCTGCAATTCGACTTGTTGTTCCATCGAAAGCTATTTTAATTAAGTCAGAGCCAAGACCAACAGATTCAAATATTTGGGCACCATGATAACTAGATAAAAGGGAAATCCCTATTTTTGAAAGTATTTTTCTTAATCCATCTTCTAAAGCTTTTTTGATATTTTCTTGAACATCATCGATTGATAGTGGATTGATTTTCTTACTAGCAATAAGCTTTTGAGTTTTTGGATGTTGTAACCAATGTCTTCCAGATTCAAGTGTTAACCAAGGACATACAGCGCTGACTCCATAACCAATTAAACATGCTAGGTGATGAGTGCTCCAACATTGACCAGTTTCAATTATTAGAGAGGCTTTTAATCTTATTTCTTTTTTAAGAAGATAATGATGAATTGCACCTACAGCTAATAAAGGGGGGATAAAACTTTTTTTGGAACTAACTCCTTTGTCAGAAATGATTATTAAAGAGCAGCCTTCATTTATTGCTTTCTCGCTTACTTTACAAATATCATCTAACTTTGCTTCAAATCCTTTTATTCCTTCCTCAATATCAAATAAACTTGAAAGGGTTTTTGATTTAATTTCTGATTCTTTTAATGAAATTAATTCTTGCTCATTAATAATTGGACTTTTTAAGTGAATAAAAGGCTTAGTATCATTAGATTCAAATGGAGAGCATCTTTCACCTAAATGCATCTCTAAACTCATTACTAATTTTTCTCTTAAAGGATCTATGGGAGGATTAGTAACTTGTGCAAATCTTTGTTTGAAATAGTCATATAAGATGTGAGGCTTTGAAGAAAGTACTGCTAATGGGATATCATCACCCATACAATATGTTGGTTCTTTAGAAAGAGAAGCCATTGAATCAAGAATGAGGTCATTATCTTCTGAGGAAAAACCAAAAGCAGTTTGCTGTTGGAGCAACTCAAGATCTTTTAAATTACATATATTAGACCATTCATTTTTTGTGAGTTTTACAATTCTTTTTTGTAGAAGACTTTTATAGCTTTTTCTTTTTGCAGCTTCTGCTTTAACTTCCCAGTTTCTTAAAATTTTGTTCTGAGATAAGTCTACTGCAAGCATTTGGCCTGGCCCCAATCGTCCTTTTTCAATAACTCTGTTTTCTTCAATATCGACGACACCTGTCTCTGAACCCATTATCACAAAACCGTCATTTGTAATTGAATATCTAGCAGGTCTTAATCCATTCCTATCAAGTGTCGCTCCAACAAAATTTCCATCTGCAAATACTAATAAAGCAGGTCCGTCCCAAGCTTCTTGGAGAGTAGCTGAATATTCATAAAAAGCTTTAATATCTTCTCGATTTTCAAGTTCTGGTTGATCTCGAAATGCTTCTGGAACAAGTTTTAGTAAAGAATCAGTTATTGGTTTGCCTGAACGAATATTAATTTCTAGAGTTGCGTCAAGATTTGATGAATCACTTTTGTTTATATCTACTATTGGCTTGATATCGTGTGAAAGCTCTCCCCAAAACTCATCTATATGTTTTTCCGATGCTTTTGCCCAATTAATGTTGCCTAAAAGTGTATTAATTTCTCCATTATGACCTAAAAATCTCATAGGTTGGGCAAGAGGCCATTTGGGTAACGTATTTGTGCTAAATCTTCGATGGTAAACAGAAAAAGAAACTTTAAAATCTTCTTTTTTTAGGTCTTCGAAAAATTCTGATAAAACTTCAGATCTAACCATACCTTTGTAGACAACGGTTTTGGAACTCAGTGATGCGAAATAAAATTCGCATTCACCGATAGCATTTTTTGTATTATCTCTTATCCTTTTTTCAATTCTTTTTCTTAGTTGAAATAAGAGCATCTCAATATCTCTACTATCATCTTTTTCTAAGCAGACGATCCATTGGCTTATAAATGGTGCGTTTGCTTTTGCTAAAAATCCTAATGTTTCATTATTTATCGGTACATTTCTCCAAAATGTTTCTTTGAAATTTAATTTTTTCGCTTCCTCATCACATACAAGTCTTGATTCTTTAACTTTTGATTCATTATCTGGCATGAAAATCATACCTAAACCCCTTTTTTTATGGGTTTTAGTATCCAAATTTAATTCTCTTTCTAAAAATGTCCATGGAATTGAACATAAAATCCCTGCTCCATCACCAGAATCACTATCTCCTCCGCATCCTCCCCTATGCTCCATACAATTAAGTCCTTTCAGAGATTGCTTTAGTATCCAATTACTCTCTTTGCCGTCGATATTTGCAATGAAGCCAACACCACAAGCATCCTTCTCTCCAATAATTCCTTTCGGAGAATAACTATCTTGATATGGCTTGATGCTTCTTTTGATACTCTCTCGCATAGATTATTTAACTATATAAGAAATTAATTTTATTACTATTATAAAAATTAATATCAAAATACAAAGCAAAAATAATGAAGAATTACTAAACAAATAAAAATTTCATATATAAATCAAAAAAAATAAAAAATACTTTAGTTATGACTCGTAAAAGGTTATGATATGCGGATATGTATTTTTATTTATAAATATAAATGCCGACCATTTCCCAATTAATTGGATCAGAAAGAAAACGTCTGACAAGAAAAACAAAATCTCCTGCACTTAAATCTTGTCCAGAGAGAAGAGGAGTATGTACAAGGGTTTATACCTCTACTCCTAAGAAACCTAATTCCGCTCTAAGAAAAGTTGCCAGAGTTAGATTAACTTCAGGTTTTGAAGTTACAGCATATATTCCTGGAATCGGGCATAATTTACAGGAGCACTCTGTAGTCTTACTCAGGGGAGGAAGAGTTAAAGATCTACCGGGGGTAAGATACCATATAATAAGAGGAACCTTAGATACTGCAGGAGTCAAAGATAGACGTCAATCCAGGTCTAAATATGGTGCAAAAGCTCCTAAAAATGATTAATTTTTTAACATCAATTCTTTTCTAAAATGTCACGTCGTAATGCAGCAGTAAAAAGACCGGTTTTACCAGACCCTCAATTTAATAGTCGTCTTGCCTCCATGATGATTTCTAGATTGATGAAACATGGCAAAAAATCTACTGCACAAAAAATATTATCAGATGCTTTCTCTCTAATCAGTGAGAGAACAGGTGGAAATGCTGTGGAGCTATTTGAAACAGCTGTAAAAAATGCAACACCTTTAGTAGAGGTGAGAGCTAGAAGAGTTGGAGGTGCTACTTATCAAGTTCCTATGGAAGTTCGTCAAGAAAGAGGAACTGCTATGGCACTAAGATGGCTTGTTACTTTTTCAAGAGGAAGAAATGGAAAGAGTATGTCACAAAAATTAGCAGGTGAATTAATGGATGCAGCTAATGAAACTGGTAGCTCAGTTAAGAAGAGAGAAGATACTCATAAAATGGCAGAAGCTAATAAGGCTTTTGCTCACTACAGATACTAATTTCGACCCAAAATGGTCCTTATTTAGTTTATTATTAAACAAAAGTTTATTTGATTAAATAAACTGTAGCTATTTAGCTATTTATTCTATTTGGAGTTTTAACATTGGCACGCGACTTTCCCCTTGAACGAGTAAGGAATATAGGTATAGCCGCTCATATTGACGCTGGTAAAACAACTACTACTGAAAGAATACTTTTTTATTCAGGGGTTGTTCACAAAATTGGAGAGGTACATGATGGTGCTGCAGTAACAGATTGGATGGCCCAAGAAAGAGAGAGAGGGATTACTATTACAGCTGCTGCTATTTCTACAAGTTGGCAAGATCATAGAATAAATATTATTGATACTCCAGGCCACGTTGACTTTACAATTGAAGTTGAAAGATCAATGAGAGTTTTAGATGGTGTTATAGCTGTTTTTTGTGCGGTGGGAGGAGTTCAGCCACAATCAGAGACTGTTTGGAGACAAGCTGATAGATACTCTGTTCCAAGGATGGTTTTTGTCAATAAGATGGATAGAACAGGCGCAGACTTACTAAAAGTTAATCAACAAATTAAAGATCGTCTCAAAGCAAATGCTTTTCCTATTCAACTTCCAATTGGAGCTGAAGGTGATCTTTCAGGAATTATTGATTTAGTAAGTAATAAGGCCTATTTGTACAAAAATGATTTAGGAACTGATATTGAAGAAGCTCCAATACCAGAAGATATGAAAGACGAGGCATTGGAATGGAGAAGTAAATTAATGGAAAGTGTCGCAGAAAATGATGAAGAATTAATTGAAATATTTTTGGATAAGGGAGAATTAACTGAAGATCAATTAAAAAAAGGGATTAGAGAAGGGGTTCTCAAACATGGTTTAGTTCCTGTTTTATGCGGATCAGCCTTTAAGAATAAAGGGGTCCAATTAGTTCTTGATGCAGTAGTTGATTATTTACCAGCTCCAATTGATGTAAAACCAATTCAAGGTGTTTTACCAAATGGTAAAGAAGATGTTAGACCTTCTGATGATAATGCTCCTTTCAGTGCACTTGCATTCAAAGTCATGTCTGATCCTTATGGAAAACTAACTTTTGTAAGAATGTATTCTGGAGTGCTTTCTAAAGGCAGCTATGTTATGAATTCAACTAAGGATGCTAAAGAGAGAATTTCAAGGTTAGTTATCTTAAAAGCCGATGAAAGGGAAGAAGTTGATGAATTAAGAGCAGGAGATTTAGGTGCGGTGTTGGGATTGAAGAATACAACAACTGGTGACACCTTATGTAATACAGATGACCCAATAGTTCTAGAAACTTTATTTATCCCCGAACCTGTTATTTCAGTTGCTGTAGAACCAAAAACCAAAGGAGATATGGAGAAACTTTCTAAGGCTTTACAAGCCTTATCTGAAGAGGATCCAACCTTTAGGGTAAGTACAGATCAAGAGACTAATCAAACTGTTATAGCCGGCATGGGCGAACTACATCTTGAAATTCTTGTAGACAGAATGTTAAGAGAGTTCAAAGTTGAGGCAAATATAGGCGCCCCTCAGGTTTCTTATAGAGAAACAATTAGATCAAGTTCCAAGGGTGAAGGTAAATATGCAAGACAAACAGGAGGTAAAGGACAATATGGACACGTAGTTATTGAAATGGAACCTGCCGAAGTCGGTAAAGGGTTTGAATTTGTTAACAAAATCGTGGGTGGAACTGTGCCAAAAGAATATATTGGACCAGCCTCAAATGGAATGAAAGAAACCTGTGAATCAGGGGTTCTTGCCGGTTATCCGCTGATTGATGTAAAAGTAACACTAGTCGATGGTTCGTTCCACGATGTAGACTCATCTGAAATGGCCTTCAAAATTGCAGGTTCAATGGCTTTTAAAGATGGGGTTAAAAAATGCAACCCTGTCCTCTTAGAGCCTATGATGAAAGTCGAGGTCGAAAGTCCTGATGATTTTCTTGGATCTGTAATTGGTGATCTCTCTTCAAGGAGAGGTCAAGTAGAAGGACAATCTGTCGATGATGGATTGTCTAAAGTACAAGCCAAAGTGCCTTTAGCCGAAATGTTCGGTTATGCCACTCAACTCCGATCAATGACTCAAGGTCGGGGCATATTCTCAATGGAGTTCGCAAATTATGAGGAAGTTCCTCGTAACGTTGCTGAAGCTATCATTTCCAAGAATCAGGGCAACTCCTGATTTCTAAACTAAACACTATTTAACCCTCGATTCTTTAATTCAAATGGCTCGCGAGAAGTTCGAAAGGAACAAACCACATGTCAACATAGGTACTATTGGCCACGTTGATCATGGAAAAACAACCCTGACTGCTGCTATTACTAATGTTTTAGCTAAAAAAGGTCAAGCACAAGCTCAAGACTATGGAGACATCGATGGTGCTCCAGAAGAAAGAGAACGTGGCATTACAATTAATACTGCACACGTTGAATACGAAACAGCCGACAGACATTATGCTCACGTTGACTGTCCAGGTCACGCTGATTATGTGAAAAACATGATCACTGGTGCAGCTCAAATGGATGGTGCAATTTTAGTTTGTGCAGCAACAGATGGTCCTATGGCTCAAACAAAAGAACATATTCTTTTAGCAAAACAAGTTGGAGTTCCTGCTTTGGTTGTTGCTTTGAATAAATGTGACATGGTAGATGATGAAGAAATCATTGAACTTGTTGAAATGGAAATCAGAGAACTTCTTGATAGTTATGATTTCCCAGGTGATGATATACCCATCGTTCAAGTTTCAGGTCTAAAAGCTTTAGAAGGAGATTCTACTTGGGAATCTAAAATTGAAGAATTAATGACTGCCGTTGATGCTAGTATTCCTGAGCCTGAAAGAGAAATAGACAAGCCATTTTTGATGGCAATTGAAGATGTATTTTCTATCACTGGTAGAGGAACTGTTGCCACTGGAAGAATAGAGAGAGGAAAAGTCAAAGTTGGTGAAGAAGTTGAAATAGTTGGAATAAGAGATACAAGATTGACTACAGTCACGGGCGTTGAAATGTTCCGTAAACTTCTTGATGAAGGTATGGCTGGAGACAATGTTGGACTACTTTTACGTGGTGTTCAGAAAGAAGATATCGAAAGAGGTATGGTTCTTGTTAAAAAAGGTTCGATTACTCCTCATACAAAATTTGAAGGAGAAGTTTATGTCCTTAAGAAAGAAGAGGGTGGTAGACATACACCTTTCTTTGCTGGTTACCGACCACAATTTTATATAAGAACAACAGATGTAACTGGACAAATCACTGCATTCACATCTGATGATGGAGCCAATGTTGAGATGGTAATGCCAGGTGACAGGATAAAAATGACTGGAGAATTAATTTGCCCAGTTGCGATTGAACAAGGTATGCGCTTTGCTATTCGCGAAGGTGGTCGTACTATTGGAGCTGGTGTTGTTTCTAAGATTATTCAATAATTTTCTTAATTTTATGAAGTTTACCTTTGATAAATTAAAATAGTTGAATACAAAGATATGGGTTATTGATTATCAATAACCCCTTTATAAAGAGATTAATTTAAACTTATGACAGCTTCACTTACTCAACAAAAAATACGTATCAGATTAAAAGCCTTCGATAGAAGAATGCTTGATTTATCTTGTGACAAAATAATTCAAACGGCAGATACAACCGCTGCGTCAGCTATTGGACCTATACCATTACCGACTAAAAGAAAAATTTATTGCGTTTTAAGATCGCCTCATGTAGATAAAGATTCTAGAGAGCATTTTGAGACCAGAACTCATAGGAGAATAATCGATATTTATAGTCCTTCTGCTAAAACTATAGATGCATTAATGAAATTGGATCTTCCCAGTGGTGTAGACATAGAAGTTAAATTATAAGAAATCCCGAATAGAACTTTAATTCACTAAAATAAAAAAAACAATTGAGGTTTAAATGGGAGAGCTTTCAGTAAGGGAATTACCATTATTCCCTCTACCAGAAGTTGTTCTTTTCCCACAAGAAGTCTTGCCACTACATATCTTTGAGTCGAGATACAGAATTATGCTTAAATCTGTACTTGAAACAGATTCAATGTTTGGAGTAATCAAATGGGATCCCAACAAAAAGAGTATGGCTAACGTTGGCTGTTGTGCACAGATAATTAAACATCAAACGGCTGAAGATGGTAGAAGTAATATAATTACTTTGGGACAGCAAAGATTTCAAGTTCTTGAAATTGTACGTTCCACACCTTATTGTTCAGCAATGGTAAGTTGGATCACTGACGAAAATATTGATAGTTTTCAAAGTTTAGACGTTTTAAGAGATTCAGTCACTGAAGCTTTAAATGATGTAGTTAAATTAACTAGTAAACTAACTAATTCTCAGAAAGTTCTTCCTGATAAGTTACCTGAGAACCCTATGGAACTGTCTTTTTGGATCGGTGCTCATCTAGGAGGGCCAGTAGCAGAAGAGCAGCAAAAACTTTTAGAGGAGAGGAACACACATACTCGTTTGCAGAGAGAGTTTGAAATGTTAGATCATACTAGAAAACAATTAGCAGCTAGAACAGCTTTAAAAGAAAGTTTTCCTGATATCAAAGAAAACTAAATGTCTATTTTTTTAATATCTGCCCTTGTTATATTTTTAACATTATTATTTTCTTCTTTAATACTTTGGAGAATTAATACTAGAAAATACATCTCTTCGAGAACTGTAGCTAAAGCATATGATTCCTGGACTCAAGATAAATTACTAGAAAGATTGTGGGGAGAGCATATACATCTAGGTTTTTATCCTTTAAATAAAAATATTGACTTTAGAGAGGCTAAAGTTCAATTTGTGCATGAGTTAGTAAGTTGGAGTGGTCTAGATAAATTACCTAGAGGTTCAAGGGTTTTAGATGTCGGTTGCGGAATAGGTGGAAGTTCTAGAATTCTCGCGAATTATTATGGATTTAATGTCACTGGAATAACTATTAGTCCAGCTCAAGTAAAAAGAGCAAAAGAACTTACGCCTTATGAATGTAAATGCAACTTCAAAGTTATGGATGCTTTGGATTTGAAATTTGAAGAGGGAACATTCGATGGTGTTTGGAGTGTTGAGGCAGGAGCCCATATGAATAATAAAACTAAATTTGCTGATCAAATGTTAAAAACCTTAAGACCTGGAGGATATTTAGCATTGGCTGATTGGAATTCAAGAGATTTACAAACGCACCCCCCATCGATGCTTGAAAAAATAATTTTAAAACAATTACTTGAACAGTGGGTTCATCCTAAATTTATAAGTATCAATGACTTTAGTAGTATTCTTATAAATAACAAAAATAGTTCAGGTAAAGTTTTATCCTCTAATTGGAATTCTTTTACAAACCCCTCTTGGTTTGATTCAATATTTGAAGGAATGAGAAGGCCTAACGCAATTTTATCCCTTGGTCCAGGAGCGATTATAAAGTCTATTAGAGAGATACCTACAATACTTTTAATGGATTGGGCCTTTAAAAAAGGTTTAATGGAATTTGGAGTTTATAAATGTAGAGGTTAATTAGTCTAAATTAATCTTTTCTGATAAGTAACATCCAAAGTCGATCAAATGTTTACATAATGGTTGTATTTTTTTCTTTAATTTATTAAATGCTTCAGTATTTGTTTTAGTATTTATTTCAACATCAACATAGATAATATATTCTCCTAGTTCTCTCTTTGAGGGTCTAGACTCTATTTTACTCATATTGAATCCAAATTCTGCAATATATTTTAAAGCTTCAAGTAAAGCACCAGGATTATTTGAGAGTAATGAGAAGGCAAAACTTGCAATATTGGCTCTATCTACAATGTATTCTTTACTCAACAATACAAATCTTGTACAGTTACCTGGGACATCATTAATAGGAAATGCTAATTCTTTAAGTCCTTCTATTTCAATAAGAGATTTCGAACCAATAGCTGCTCTAAATGAGCTTCCTTTTACCATATTCACAGCTTCTGAAGTTGATTTCGTTGATAAAGTAATAGCTTCTGGAAGATTCTCAGAAAGCCATTCTGAGCATTGAGCTAAAGCTTGTGGATGAGATAACACTTCAGATATCTCTGAAATCTTGCCATCACTAATTAATGCATGTTTTATTGGCAAAACAATTGCTTTATTTATATTAATATCAGGAAATTTCCAAAGCGCGTCTAAAGTAGTTGTTACTCCTCCTTCAACAGAATTCTCAATGGGCACTATTGCTGCATCACAATTGTTGTAGGCTATTGATTTAATAACCGAATAAAGCCCGTTACATGGTACAAATAAAGGTGACTTAAAATTAGCAAGCTTTGATAAAATATGAGCTGCTTTTTCAGCGTATGTCCCTTTAGGGCCTAAATATGCAATTTGTTTGCTCATGATAAATTGTAAGAAAAAAAGAGATCAAATAAGCATTGGAGGTATATAGAAAATGCTTTTAGCTTTTGATGCAAAACAGAAACTTAAACTTTCTGTTACGAGAAATAAAGAATATCTTTCTAAATATCTTTTGGAGGAAGAAAGAGTTGTTGGAGCAATGCTAGACCCAAATAAATTAGAACCTGAAGGGGATGGAATGTATAAGTACACTGTAACAAGTTTCAAGGTTTTTCAATTAGATGTTAAACCTGTTGTATCAATTGCAGTTGAGAAAAATGAGGGTGTTTTAAAAATGAGTGCACTTGATAGTAAATTAGATGGTTTAGGAATGGTTGAAGACTTCAATTTGATTTTGAAAGCAAATTTGGAGGCAACTGATTTTGGGTTAGAAGGTGAAGCCTTACTCGGAGTTTCAGTAAGTCAACCGCCTCTTTTGAAACTTTTGCCAAAGAAAATTTTAGAATCTACCGGTCATTCAGTATTGAATGGAATTTTATTAGGAATAAAATCTAGAGTTCAACAACAATTAATAAAAGATTTTGTAAATTGGTGTGAATCAAATCGGAGTTGACTTATTCAAGAAACTTTTTCTATGGAGATTCGTTAGTCCATTTTCTTTAAGACTTGAAAAATGTTGTTTGGTACCATATCCTTTATTTTTAAATATGAAATATCCAGGATATTTGCTTTCTAATCTTTCCATCAAAGAGTCACGCATTACTTTAGCAATAATGCTTGCAGTAGCTATTGAAATAAATTTAGAATCACCCGAAATTATATTTCTTTGATTACCCTCCCAAAGTCTTAATCGTAATGGGCCGTCAATTAATATTTCAGATGGCATATGTTTTAACTTTTTAACAGCTCTAATCATTGAAAGCTCAGTTGCATATCTTATCCCCAACAAATCTATTTCTCTTACTGAAGATTGACCTAAACCGTAATCTGATGATAATGCAATAATTTTAGAAAAAACATCTTTTCTTTTTTTTTGGAGTTAATTTTTTACTATCATTAACCCCTAATTTCTTTAGTGTTAATTCATTTTCCTTAGTAATAACTACAGCAGCAGAAAATACAGGTCCAAAAACCGAACCACGACCTACTTCGTCAATACCTATCTCAGAATCTTTATTCAATATTTGCAGATGACCTTCTTCTTTTTCTTCTTGAAATATCCATTTCGTCTGTTGTTTCTATTTCCTCGTTCTCATTTGTTACTATTGGCAATTTTTTGTCGGGATTCACTTCTTTAGAGTAATCTGCTTCAACCTTTTCTTTTGGATCAAAAGTTGAGGTTCTTTTATTTGTATTCTTACTTGAAACTTTATTATTTGTTTTTACATTTTGCTCAGGAGCAGTTTTTCCCTTGTTTTTAGTATCTTCCAAACGTACTAAGTGATTACTACTTAGATATTCTTTTCCTAATTTAATTAATGGATTAATACCCAATTGGCTATAAACAATTTTTTCATCATTACTTAGCTCAACCGTGATTACTTTCTTTTCTCTACGATTATTTGTATTAGGTACTTCATTATCATTTTCCCTTTTATTTGAATGATCATCGACTTTATAAGTATTTTTGGTTTTAGTGAACTCTTCCTTAATGATCGTTTCCTGATTTTCAATTAATTGAATAGGAGTTAAATCAGGGATTTTAGTGTCATTTAATTTACTGGATTTTTTTGTATTTTGATTAGTTTTTAAAGAATTATTTTTATAATTTGGTAAATTTTCTATATGCCCTAATCCATTGCAGTTAGAACATTTAGTCCCAAATAATTCATATATATTTTGACCTTGTCTTTTTCTTGTTAATTCAACTAAACCTAGCTCAGTTAATTGAGCTATCTGTGGCCTTGCTGAATCATCTTTAATGGCTAAACTAAAATGTTCAAGTAACTGAAATTGATCTCTTCGAGATTCCATATCTATAAAATCTATAACTAAAACTCCCCCAATGTTTCTTAATTTCATTTGCTTAGAAATTTCTATAGCTGCTTCACAATTCGTCCATAAAACAGTTTGTCTTGAATTAGCTGATCTTGTAAAAGATCCAGAATTAACGTCAATTACTGTCAATGCTTCAGTAGGTTCAATAATTATGTAACCTCCAGAAGGTAAATCTACTCTTGGCTGAAGCGCCTTTTGAATAGTTTTATTAATTTGGTATTTTTCTAAAATATGTTCATTTATCTCATTATTGTGAAAAATAAGATCCACATTAGAGTCATTATTAACTAAAAAGTCTTTTGCTTTTTCGAGAGCGATTTTATTATCAATTATAATTTTATTAGTTGATGGTTTGATGCAATCTCTTAGAATTTTTAATGAAAAATCCTCATCTCTACTTATTAAATTTGGTGGATTAGTACTCTCTGAATTTTTTAATAATTGATCCCATTGTTGAATTAAATTTTCTAAATCTTCAATAAGTAATTCTTCTTTGATTTGTTCGGCTTCAGTTCGAAATAATAATCCTGTGCTGAGCGGTTTAATTAAAACTCCAAGAGCTCTTAAACGACTTCTTTCAGTCTCAGTATTTATCTTCCTAGAAATATTGACTCCTTGTCCATATGGTTGCAATATCAAATATTTACCAGGTAATGAGATATTACCTGTAAGTCGAGGTCCTTTATTTCCAGTAGGTTCTTTCATTACTTGCACGAGAACTTTTTGTTTTGGTTCAAGAAGTTCAGTAATTCCTACAACACCTTTTTTTAATCTTAATGGACCTAGATCTGATACATGTATAAAGCCATTTTTTTCACTTTCTCCAATATCTATAAAGGCAGCATCAATCCCTGGAAGAACATTTTCAACAGTTCCTAAAAAAATATCCCCGATTTGATATTGACCTTGTGCGACGATTAATTCATCAACTTGATCATTTGTGAGTAGTGCTGCAATACGCGCCTGCTCAGCTATTACGATTTGCTGAGACATAAAATGTTTTTAAGTATGTTTTGAATTTTTGAAAATCGATAAAAAGTAAATAATTATATATTTAATTATTCGCTAGCAATTTCTTGAAAGCTTAATTTATTAGATTTTTAAAATAATTAGTAGCAGTTTGACTTGCTAAGTGTTTAAGTTTTAGACGACTTTCAAACGATTTGAAATTGATTAAATAGCTATGATTATTTCTTTAATTGAATCATAACCCCTCTTATATTAACATCTAATTCCCGCTTAAGTACATTGTCCATTATTCTTATATAGGTTAAGTTTAAATTTTTTTAAAGTGGTAAAAGTCAACGAAAATTATTTAAAACTCAAAGCAGGATATTTATTTCCTGAAATTTCAAAAAGAGTTAATAACTATACTCAAGCTAATATCAGTTCGAAAGTCATTAAGCTTGGAATAGGGGATGTAACGGAGCCGCTACCTAGAGCTTGTGTAAATGCTATGGGAGAAGCATTAAATGAAATGGGAACAAATAACGGATTTAAAGGTTACGGCCCAGAGCAAGGGTATGGATGGCTTAGGGAAAAAATTTCTGTAAATGATTTTATTTCAAGAGGGTGTCAAATCTCATCGGAAGAAATATTTGTTTCTGATGGTTCAAAATGCGATAGTAGCAATATTTTAGATATTCTTGGGGATGATAATTTAATTGCCGTAACTGATCCGGTTTATCCTGTTTATGTCGATACTAATGTGATGACTGGGCGAACAGGAAAAACACTTCAAAATGGTACTTATCAAGGATTAGTATATTTAGCGATTAATGAAGAAAATAATTTTCAACCTGAAATCCCAAAAAATAAAGTTGATATTGTTTATCTTTGTTTTCCAAATAATCCAACTGGGGCAACAATTACTAAACAAGAATTGAAAAAATGGGTTGATTACGCGATTGAACACAAGTCCTTGATTCTTTTCGATGCAGCTTATGAAGCTTTTATTCAAGACAAAAATATTCCTCATTCAATATATGAGATTGAAGGGGCAAAAAATTGTGCTATCGAATTTAGATCTTTCTCAAAAAATGCAGGATTTACTGGAGTTAGATGCGCTTATACAGTAATACCACGAAATCTATTAGGACAAAATTCAAAAGGGGATAAAATTGATTTATGGTCATTATGGAATAGGCGTCAATGTACTAAATTTAATGGGGTAAGCTATATTGTACAAAGAGGAGCTGAGGCGGTATATTCTTCGCAAGGTAAAAAAGAGGTTAATTCTTTAATTGACTTTTATATGAAAAATGCAGAAATCATGCAAAATAAGCTCAGAAGTGCAGGTTTTAAAGTGTATGGAGGTGATAATGCACCATATGTTTGGATAAAAGTACCAGCTAGAATGACTTCTTGGGACTTTTTTGATTATTTACTTGAAAAAGCTGATGTCGTAGGTACACCAGGCAGTGGATTTGGATTGGCGGGTGAGGGCTATTTTCGATTATCTGCCTTTAATTCAAGATTGAATGTTAATAATGCAATGGAACGGATAATTAATATATAATAATCAATAGATTTACTGTAATTACAAACAAAAAGTAATGTCAAATATAAAGTTTGAAAAAGGGGAAAATAACAACGCAGCAGTGTTGGAGAAAAAAACAGCTGCGTTAAAAAACAAATCACCAAAATACAAAGTTTTACTTCATAATGACCCAGTTAATTCAATGGAGTATGTCACTAATGCTCTTAGAGAAGTAGTACCACAATTAAGCGAACAAGATGCTATTTCTATTATGCTTGAAGCTCATAATACTGGTATTGGTTTAGTTATCATATGTGATTTAGAACCGGCTGAATTTTATTCGGAATCTTTGAAATCAAAAGGGATATCAAGTTCAATTGAAAAAGAAGATTAATTATTTCTTTAAAAATGAATTGATTTTAAATCCTTTTAAACTTTTAATGCAGTAATCTTTCTTTCTGCTAATTTACGAACTTTTAAAGAATCGTCTAAAGATGATTTACCATAATTTCTTTCCAAGATATTAATAACTGTTTTTCCAAATTCGTCATCTTTATTATCAAAAGCTTCTAAACATACCTCTCCCAGTTTTTTACCAAGAGGACCAGGGTTCCATAAAAGTTTTCTTGCTGTCCAAGGCATCATGCTCATTGGATTGTAGTTAGGTTTTAATATATTATTTTCTAGTGCGTACTTTTCTAAAAGAGTATGTGGTTGTAAACCTATAAAAAATATAGCTGGATCTACTAAACCTTTACCAAAGATATTTTCCAGCTCTCTATGATAAGCAATGGTTTGTTTAATTGTATTAGGGGTTTCATCAAAAACATTAAATGAGTAATTCACTGAGACATGATTTCTAAACCCTGCCTCAACAAGCAATCTACAATTTTCAAGTACAGTTTTAAGGTTATAGGCTAGTCTCATTTTTCTGACAAGTTCCTGAGATCCTGATGTAATCCCGATTTCAAAATAACTCATTCCTGTATCAACCATTAATTGAGCCAATTCACGATCAATATTATCAGCCCTAATATATGCTGCCCACTTAAGATCAGTCCAACCCTGATCTTTTATAGCTTGAAGAAGTAATTTCGCATCTTGAATATGATTCTTTGTTGGAATGAATTGAGCATCAGTAAACCAAAAACCTCTAACCCCCATCTCATAAAGTTGCTTCATTTCTTTAATGATTTCATTTACGGGATTAACTCGAACTTTTTTACCCTCTACAACTCCATAAACGCAAAAACAACAATTATGTGGACAACCTCTTTTGGTTTGAACTCCCACATAATAATCACCACCTTCTATGTACCAATCAAACTCAGCCCAAATAGATTTAATATATTTGTAGTTACAAGCTGTTTTAATTGTTCCGGATGGCTGTTCATGTATTAATTTATTTCTAGGTTTTTGCCCGGCAAGATAACATCTTTCTGCGCTAATAGAATCACCCTTAATAACTTTTTCGATAAGGGTCTCACCTTCACCAACAGAAATTATTGTACCTTTGGGTAATGATTCACCTAGCTGTTCGTAGAAAACACTTACAGCTCCTCCTCCTAAAATCACTTTTACAGACTTGTTATATTTTTGAGCTCTTTTCAGACCCATCTTAACTAAGGATGTATTTCTATTTATTTCTTCATAATGTGATGTTATTAACTTTAGACCTCCCCAAGCACCTCTAATTTTTTTAAAAATATTATTCGAGTAAAAAACTTCAAATGAGTTCTGCAAAGGGTTACCGCTTCTTCCATCAACTGGTGCATATATTTGAATATCCCTCCAAGAATAAATAATTAGATGAGGTCTGAATTGGTCAATTTTTCTTTTTAAGTATTTAGAAACGTTATTCAGAGGAACTATTGCTAAATCTATGAATTGTTGTTCTATCTCTGGGAAACATTTATTAATATGATCTGCTAGATAAATAGGTCCTATTGGAAATATCGGATTGCATGGAAGTCTAACAATGAGAACTTTACTAAAAGACTCTCTATTTGGCTCTTTAAGATTTTTTAAAGGAAAATTAAACTCCATAAAAGAGATTTTAAATGATCTCATAAGGAGAATCTAACTATTTTATTATGCTTTCGGTGATTTTTTTAAATTAAATTCTGAAAAAATTTAACTCTTTTTTTTGTGAGATGTCTGAAATCATATATTTCCAACAAGCATTAAGAAGTTTAGTACTATCTATCCTGGTATATTTGTTTCTCCAGACCCCCTTACATAATATCTTCCAGGATAATTAAGATTTTAATAATATTATTTGCCGCTTGAAAGATTATCGTAAAATCGCCAAAAGGATCTGACTTTGATTCCCAACTACCATTTTTTTCATCAAACTAAAAAACTTCCTCGAGAAAACTTTTGTTCCACATAGCGAATCAGATATGGGCTTGTTTATTAAAATTGATAAAAATGTTGAAAACATTATTGCCATTATAATTTGCCCATCTCATAGTATCTTTTTCTATCGGGAAAGTTGTCCTTGAGCAATTTACTAATATATTTTCTTTTTTGTTGATTCCATTATGGCTTCAATACTATCGTCAATATCTAAGGTTAAGTCAGAATCAATAATTGCTAGAGTATCTCCAGTTGATATATTAAATCATTCAACAACAGCTTTTCTTTCTCTTTGAAATTTGTTTTATTTAAGATAAATTCCGATAATTTGTATTGAAAAACCGACCTAACTTTTACGAAACACTCGTTTTTTCGCAGACTATGTCGGCAATATTAAATTTTATTTTTTTCATATAGACTTGATTTTATATTTTAAGGAACTAATGTCAAAAATTGACCCTGAATTAAAAAAAAAATTACTAAAGGAGACTCAAGCTCCATTCAAAGGCTTAAGGAGAATATTATGGATTGCCTTCTCTGGTTCTGCTTTTTTAGGTCTTCTAATAATGGTTTCTAAAATTGCTGGTGGAAATGAAATACAGCAAAATAATCTTTTAATACAACTAGGAGCTTGTGCATTATTTCCTATCTTATTTTTCCTCGATAGAAATAAGGAAGATTAAGTTTTTTATTTATTTAGAGTCCTTTTTTTGGTTACAAATTTGAATGCCTCAATGATATCTCCTTCACTCCAAGTTGAGAATTTATCACATCCAACCCCACATTCGAAACCAGTATTAACTTCTTTTACATCATCTTTAGATCTTTTCAGGGAATCTAAATTACCTTCAAATATTATTTTATCGGATCTAAGTACTCTTAAAGAACAATTTCTTTGAAGCTTACCACTTTGTATGTAGCATCCAGCAATTGCTCCTTTCCCAACCGCAAATGTCGCTCTTACTTCAGCTTGACCTAAAGATTCCTCAACTAGATCAGGTTCAAGTAATCCTTCCATAGCGGATTGAATATCTTCTAAAAGCTTATAAATGACTTCATATTCTCGTATATCAACATCATTTGCGTCGGCCGCTCTTTTAGCTCCAGAGGCTAATGATGTGTTGAATCCTATTATTACCGAGCCAGAGGCAGCAGCAAGATCTATGTCAGTCTCAGTTATTTCTCCAGGCGCGGAGAGTAGGACTCTAACTTGAACCTCATTCTTTGGTAATTGTTCTAATGAACCTAATATAGCTTCTACACTCCCTTGGACATCTGCTTTAAGAATAAGATTTAGTTCTTTAAGTTCTCCATCATTTGCTTGAGAAGATAAAGATGATAAGCTTACCCTTCTTGATGCCATTTGCTGGGCTAATTTTGTTGCTCTTGCATCAGTCGCTCTATCTCCAACAATCGCTCTAGCAGATTTCTCATCAGGATAAACTTCAAATTCATCACCAGCTGTTGGAACTTCGCTAAATCCCAGTGCTTCTACTGGACATGAAGGCCCAGCCTCTTTAATTCTATTACCATGTTCATCGACCATGGCTCTAATTTTCCCAAGGACTGAACCTGCGGCTAAAACATCACCAGCTTTTAATGTGCCATTCTGTACTAATAAAGTTGCAACAGGACCTTTAGCTTTATCTAAATGGGCTTCAATAACTGTCCCTTTAGCTAATCTTTCTGGGTTTGCCTGGAGATCTTCAACTTCAGAAACCAATAGGATCATCTCTAGTAATTTATCAATATTTTGTTTTTTGATTGCACTGACTGGAACCATAACTACGTCCCCACCCCAGTCTTCGGCGATTAGATCTTTTTCTGATAATTCCTGTTTAACTCTATCTGGGGAAGCACCTTCTTTATCAATTTTATTTATAGCTACCACTATTGGTACTTTTGCTGCTCTTGCGTGACTGATAGCTTCGAGTGTTTGAGGCCTGCACCCATCATCAGCAGCTACTACAAGTACAGCTACGTCTGTAACTTTTGTACCTCTTGCACGCATGGCGGTAAATGCTTCATGTCCTGGAGTATCAAGAAAAGTTAGCTTTTTCTTTTTTAATTCGTGCTCAAATTCAACTTGATAAGCCCCAATATGTTGAGTTATTCCACCTGCTTCTCCAGAGGCTACTCTGGATTCTCTTATAGAATCCAAAAGACTGGTTTTACCATGGTCTACATGACCCATGACTGTAATGACAGGAGGCCTTTTGATAAGACTTTCAATATCATCTGTTTCAATCATATCTACTGTTTTCTTTGCAGCCTCTTCAACATCATCTTGTAGAACAGGGACTCCAAATTCCTCAGCCACTGTTTCGATGGTTGACAAGTCAAGTGATTGAGTAACGGTAGCTGTAATCCCTTTAAAGAAAAGAGATTTTATTATTTCAGAACTTTCAAGACCTAGCTTATCGGCTAATTCTTGTACTGTTAAATTATCTTCAGGTATTATTATCATTTCAGGTCTTACTTGTTTTGCATCTTTCGCTGCTCTTAGTTCCATAGCTCTTCTCTTTTGTCTTTGCCTAGTAGTCTCTTTTTTCTTTTTCTTGAATTGTCTTGCGGGTTTTTGTGATTTGATCTCATCAGATTTTTCTTTTTTTGGACGAGCCAAACTAGCTGATAATATTGAAACTTTTTCTCCTGAGTAGCCGCTAGTCTCAGAGGTTAATGAATCATCATTTTCTCCAATAATATGGACTTTTTGCCTTTGTTTTTGTGGGTTTTTATTTCTTAATGCTTCTAACTTGGCACTATCGTCCCAATCTGTTCTGCCAGGCTTCTTAGAGTTGCTTGGGAATGATCTATTAGGTGGTTTCTTAGCTGTTGGAGATACATTTATACGACTATTAGGTTCTTTAGCCTTCTGATTGGTCCCCTCGAGTTTTTGTTTTTTAAAATTAGAAGTATTAAGTTTTTCTTTATTTGATGCATTAGTTTTCTGTAGCTGCATCAATTCATTAGGTGCTACTGGCTTTCTTATTCCGGAGGGACTTTGATTACTAAATTTCGAACCGGCCCTATTGAATTCT